>NZ_JBCOTQ010000017.1:5585-39950 GCF_040920445.1 Collinsella aerofaciens
CACCTAAGACGGACACGACGACCACGCAGGCCACCACCAAGAAGACCACCGGCAAGCTTGCCGCAACGGGAGACCGTACGCTGGCCGTGGTCGGCGCATGCCTCATTGGCGGCATCTTCGTCATCATGCTCGGCATTATCTGGAAGCGCCGCCGCTAAGCTACACCGCCGGACCTTGCAGCCCCGCCGTGCAGACCTTATATCAAGCACAGAAGCCCGTCCGATGTGATCGGACGGGCTTTTTGGTGGGTATCATGGTTGAATGATCATGAGGAGGTTTCCCTACATGGAATTGTTTGAGCCAATTCTTCATTTCTTTGCACAACGATGGGTCCACAACATCATCTGGGCGGGTATCTTGGCCATCGGCACCGCCGTTGCCGCCAAGGTCGCGTCCAAGACCCTGCACCACCTGCTTAGCCGCGACGATAACCCACTCCCTTCATCGAGCATCTTCATCAACATCGCGCGCGCCATCATCTGGATGATTGGCGGCAGCTTTATCCTCGACAACTGCTTTGGCATTAACGCAAACGCCCTCGTCGCCGCTCTTGGCGTCGGCGGCATCGCCATCTCGCTCGGCTTTCAGGACACGCTGTCAAACCTTATCGGTGGCATGCAGGTGACCTTTATGGGCATCATCAAGCCCGGCGATAATATCGAGGTCGGCGGCGTGTCAGGCGTGGTCCAAGACATCACCTGGCGCCATACGACCATCGAGGACGCCTGTGGGCAGACCATCATCGTCCCCAACTCCAACATCTCCAAGAACACGCTCGTGCACTTGATGCCCTTTGGGCGCGTGGCCGTGCCCGTTGCCGTAAAGGACACGTCCAAGTGGGCCTCACTGGACGCGCTGGCAGACGAGCTCACGAGCGCAACCAAAACGGCCGTCTCGCCCATCTCGGGCTTTGACAAGGAGCCGTATGTGCTCTTTAGCGAGATCGGCGACTTTGGCATCAAGGGCAAGATCATCTTTATCGTCAGTGACGACAGCACCACCTTTACGGCAGCCGACGCCTGCATCCGCGCCATCGCCCCCATCATCGCCTAAAACCACCGCAAAGGGGACAGGCACCTTTGTGGTGGTTTCGCATCGTGGTACCATGGTTCATATCGTTGTTTAAACGACTAAGGGAGTAGACACCATGGAAGAGGCCTATCGTCAAGCACGCAAGCGCGGCGAGCAGGGACGCCGTCGCGCCATCAGCCAAAGCGAGCACCCGTACCTTACGGACCTCGACGGCCTCGTTGCCCAGCTCCCCTTAGGTCAGCGAGAGAGCGTCGGCCTGAGGGACATTCCGCTCGAAATGGTCGTCGGCACGGTCACCAAAGGCCGTCAGTCTGCCTTTTCGTGTAACTTTATGCCCCTGCTGCCGTTTAACACCGAGTTCGCCCGCAAGTGGTCCAACCTCTACGACATCCAGGTAACCGAGGGTTATCGCGACCCCATCATCGTCACCGAGTTCATGCATCGGTTCTATGTCCAGGAGGGCAACAAGCGCGTCAGCGTCCTCAAATTCCTGGACGCCCCAACGGTTTCGGCCAAGGTCACCCGTCTCTACCCCGGCAAATGGGACTCCGTCGAAAGCCGCCTGTACGGTGAATTCTGCGCTTTTTGGCGCGTCTGTCCCCTATACGAGATCGAGTTCTCGCGCGAGGGAAGCTACGAGACACTCGCCAAGATGCTCGGTCATAACCTTATCGAAAAATGGCCGCAGAAAAAGGTCGACTACCTGCGCCACACCTTCTTGCTCTTTAAGCGCGCCTACCTTCGCGCCGGCGGCGACCATCTGGACATTACACCCGCCGACGCCATGCTCGTATACCTCAATGTGTACAACCAAGACCGTCTGCTGGACACGCCGACGGACATCGTCGTAAACCGCCTGTGCAAGATTTGGCGCGAGTTGGTCATTGCCGGCAAAAATGACGAGGACAAGGTCGATCTTGTCGAGGCACCGAGTGTCGATGAGGAGGAGTCACCCTCCAAGTCCACCTCCGGCGTGCTCAACTTCTTTATGGGCAAGACCGTTTATTCGGCGGCCAACCCTCTGCGCATCGCCTTTATCCATGAATTCCCCTGTGCATCGTCGAGCTGGGACAGCTTGCACGACCAAGGGCGTCAGTATCTCGACGAGCACTTTGGCGGCATCGTGCGCACCGAAGCATTCGAGGACTGCCACAATCCGGACGTGTTCTACGCCGCCGTGGAGACCGCCGTCAAGCACGGGGCGAAGGCCATCTTCTCGACTTCACACCGCCTGATGGAATATACGCTCAGGGCCGCCGTCGAGTACCCCCAGGTGCGATTCCTCAACTGCTCTATCGGCCTTCCCCACCAAAGTGTGCGTTCGTACTTTGGCAAGATGTACGAGGCCAAGTTTCTCCTGGGCGCCCTTGCCGCCAGCATGGCGGACAACCATCGCATTGGCTACCACGCGTCGGTCTTCGCCTCGGGCGCGCTCAGCGAGATCAACGCCTTTGCGATTGGCGCCTCGCTGCTCGACCCCCGTGCGCAAATTATCCTGACCTGGGGCGATGTGCCCGCCGGCGGTCTTGCCGAGGCCATGTGCCGCGAAGGCGTGAGCGTCATGACCGGCGCCGACATGTCAAAGTCGCTCGAAGACCCCACAGCCTACGGACTTCACCGCCTGGTCGATGGCAAGGTTACCGGCATTGCCATGCCGGTATGGAACTGGGGCCGATACTACGAGCTTATCGTGCGAAGTCTACTGCATGGCACCTGGGATGAGACCAGTGACGCCAGCCAGGTTCGCGCCGTCAACTACTGGTACGGCATGAGCTCGGGCGTTATCGACATTCGCTACGCTCCGGGCCTGCCCTATCAGACGCGCAAGCTTGTTCAACTCCTCCGCAATGGCATCGTCGAGGGCTCCATCAATCCATTTGGCGGCGAGCTCCATAGCCAAGACGGCGTGGTGCAGATCGAGGGCTTTCCCCCACTGCCGAGTACGCAAATCGTCGAGATGGACTGGCTGGCCGACAACGTGGTGGGCACCATTCCGCAACTCGACGATGAGCCGAAAGTCCACGCCCTATGAAAATCCTTGCCATAGCCGATACCGAAGAACGATGCCTATGGGAGTGCTTTCGCAAGGAGCGCTTTGAAGGTGTCGACCTGATTTTGTCCGCTGGCGATCTGGACCCGGACTATCTTGAGTTTTTGGTCACGGTCATCAACAAACCGCTCATCTACGTGCGCGGCAATCACGATGACCGCTACGCACGTCATGCACCGGGCGGCTGTATCTGCGTCGAAGACACCGTGTACGTGTATCGAGGCGTCCGCATTGCGGGGCTTGGCGGCTCCATGCGCTATCGAGATGGTGCCAACATGTACACCGAGCGCGAGATGGCCAAGCGCATGCGCAAGCTGTCCCGCAAAGTGAGGATGGTCGGCGGCTGCGACATCTTGCTCACCCATGCACCCGCCGCCGGCATGGGCGACCTGGATGATCTGGCACATCGAGGATTCGAATGCTTTAACACAGCGCTCGAGTCCTGGAATCCCGACTACATGGTGCACGGGCATGTGCATCAGAGCTACGGTCCCGATTTTCAGCGCGAGCGGCAACACGCGTGCGGGACGACGATTATCAACGCCTGCGGCTATACGCAATTTGAACTTGACGAAACGCACTACCCCATCCGTGGCTGGCAGGCAGCTTGGCTCAATTCGCAAACCATGCGCCGCGAGCTCAAGCGCCACGAGGCCATCGAGTCCTCAACCGCCAGAACACCCTGGTAACCACTTTTAAGGCTTGACGCTGCGCCGGCCCCAAGTGCCCCATCTCGCCCCTCAAGCCGTCGCTCGCGTACCAAAGTACGCGTCGTTCCTCTTTCGGGGCGACCTGGGGCACTTGGAACCGGCTCGCTGCGATGCCATAACATTGACGCCAAAGTGCCTAAACCACCACAAAGATGCCTGTCCCCTTTGTGGTGGTTTTGGCCCGAGATAGCAAGAAACCCGGTCCTGCACGAGGCAGAACCGGGTTTCTTTAGCAATGCTTGCTTTGCTCAGGCAGTAACTGTTAGTTACTCAGCCAGGAAGTCACGCTGGACAGCGGGATCGACCTTGACGCCAGGGCCCATGGTGGAAGACACGGAGATGGACTTGACGTACTTACCCTTAGAAGAAGAGGGCTTGACGCGCAGAATCTCGGTGTACAGGGCAGCGTAGTTCTCGACGAGCTGCTGCTCAGAGAAGGACTTCTTGCCCAGGGGCACGTGGCAGATGCCGTAACGGTCGGCGCGGTACTCAACGCGGCCGGCCTTGAGCTCGGAGACCATCTTGGCGACGTCCATAGTCACGGTGCCGAGCTTGGGGTTCGGCATGAGGCCACGGGGACCAAGGATCTTACCGATGCGGCCAACCTTGGCCATCATGTTCGGCGTAGCGATAGCGGCATCGAAGTTGATCTCGCCCTTCTGGATCTGGGCGACGAGCTCGTCGGAACCGATGATGTCGGCGCCGGCAGCCTCGGCCTCGCGAGCCTTCTCGCCCTCGGCGAAGACGGCAACACGAACGGTCTTGCCGGTGCCGTGGGGCAGGGAGATGGAACCACGGATGTTCTGGTCAGCCTTACGAGTATCGATGCCCAGACGGAAATGGGCCTCGACGGTCTCGTCGAACTTGGCGGTGTCGAGCTCCTTGATGAGCTTGGCAGCCTGAAGGGGGGTGTAGAGCGTGGCGCGGTCGATCTTCTCGGCAGCGGCGTTATAGCTCTTACCATGCTTAGCCATGTGCATTACCTCCTGTGGTTAAACGGGCGTGAGCCCTCCCACATCGTATCGTGTGCCCTATTGCACACATATAACGGGCGCCCCGGTCGGAGCGCCCGTCATTACCTAAAGAAATCGCTACTCAGCGATGGTGACGCCCATGGAACGGGCGGTACCGGCGATGATCTTCTTGGCGGCGTCAATGTCGTTGGCATTGAGGTCCGGCATCTTGATCTCGGCGATCTTGGTGAGCTGCTCCTGGGAGAGCTGACCGACCTTGTCGGCCTGGGGCTTAGCGGAACCAGACTTGAGGTTCAGCTCCTTCTTGATGAGGTGAGCCGCCGGCGGGGTCTTGGTGATGAAGGAGAAGGACTTGTCCTCGTAGACAGAGATCTCAACGGGGATGATGTCGCCCTTCTTGTCCTGCGTCTCGGCGTTAAAGGCCTGGCAGAACTGCATGATGTTCACGCCAGCAGCGCCCAGGGCGGGGCCGACGGGAGGAGCGGGGTTAGCTGCACCAGCAGGAATCTGGAGCTTAATGACGTTGGCAACCTTCTTCTCAGCCATGGTCATTCCTTTCGAATCACGAGTGTGAAGTACTTGCTATATCGTAAGCACGCACGTGTTAGAAGCACTCCTGAGATGAGCAGTCACAGAAGAAGCACGCTCGCGCGAACGGACGAAAATCTTAAGCGATGACAGCGACCTGGTTAAAGTCGAGCTCGACCGGCGTCTCGCGGCCAAAGATCATCAGCGTGACCTTGAGCTTGCCAGCCTCGGTGTTAACCTCGGAGACCTTGCCATCAAAGTCGGTAAGCGGACCATCGGTGACGCGGACGGACGTGCCGACCTCAATATCAACCGAGGTGCGCTTGGGCGAATCGCCCTTACCGGGACGACGAGTCATCTTGTTGTACTCGTCGCGGGAAAGCGGAGCGGGCTTGCCGTTGCCGCCCAGGAAACCGGTGACGCCAGGCGTGTTACGAACACACGTCCAAGCATCGTCATCCATCTCCATGCGGACCAGGACATAACCCGGGAAGATCTTGGAATCCTTGGTCTCACGCTTGCCACCCTCTTTAATCTCGGTGACACGCTCCATAGGAATCTCGATATCAAAGATACGGTCCTGCATGCCCATAGTCTCGATGCGATGCTCGAGATCGGACTTAACGCGGTTCTCGTATCCAGAGTAAGTGTGAACGACGTACCAACGCTTAGACATGGTTTAGCCCCTCAATCCAGAGAACAGAGCAAGAGCCTCGCCAAAGCCAGCATCGAGCAGAGCGATGACGACGCCGACGACGATCAGAGAAGCGCAAACGACGACCGAGTAGTTCACGAGCTCCTTCTTATCGGGCCACGTGACACGCTTCATCTCGGACTTGACCGAAGCGAAATACTTCTTGGTGCGGGCGAAGAAACCAGGCTTCTCGTTCTTCTTGGACTTCGCAGCCTTCTCGTTCTTCTTGGCAACGGCCTTCTTGGCCTCAACCTTGGAGTTGGCGGCAGCGTTGTTGGCAGGCGCCTGCTGCTGAGCCTTCTTCTTGTTCTTCTTGTTGGCCATTTGGGTTACCTCCGCGCAATGCGCTTATACATGAGTAAACCGTAAGCCCCCAATTGGGAGCTTACGGAATAATGACTGGCACGCCAGGAAGGACTCGAACCCTCAACACTCGGTTTTGGAGACCGATGCTCTACCAATTGAACTACTGGCGTATGTGACTAGAGACTAGCGAGTCTCTTTGTGCAGCGTGTGGTGACGGCACCAGGGGCAATACTTCTTGATCTCCATACGATCAGGCATGGTCGACTTGTTCTTGGTGGTCGTATAGTTGCGGCGCTTGCACTCAGTGCACGCAAGAGTAACTAGAGTACGCATGTATCCTGAACCTTTCATTTCCGCCCCGTACGGGCACGAGTTAATACTTTATCAGCTCTACGTAAGTGCTGTCAACGAAAACCTCGAATCAATTGGTTCTCGGTGAACCCATTCATATTTGGAACACATCAATGGAGCCAACGAGATCTAATCGACGGTGCACCCAGGACCATTATCGATCCTCTCGACGTCAGCAACGGCTCAATATCCATTGCAGAAAAGAACCCGGCACCCATATAAGTGCCGGGTTCTCTAAGTCAGCTATATCAAAGAGCTAATTTACTCAATGATCGTGGAGACAATGCCCGAACCGACGGTGTGGCCACCCTCGCGGATAGCGAAGCGCAGGCCCTCCTCCATGGCGATCGGGTGGATGAGGTCGCCCTCGATGGTGATGTGGTCACCAGGCATAGCCATCTCGGTGCCCTCGGGGAGCTTGACCGTACCGGTAACGTCGGTGGTACGGAAGTAGAACTGAGGACGATAACCATCGAAGAACGGGGTGTGACGGCCGCCCTCCTCCTTGGTCAGAACGTAGATCTCGCCGGTGAACTTGGTGTGCGGGGTAACCGAACCGGGCTTGCAGAGAACCTGGCCGCGCTCGATGTCCTCACGCTTGATGCCGCGGAGCAGCAGACCGACGTTGTCGCCAGCCTCGCAGAAGTCCATGGACTTACGGAACATCTCGATACCGGTAACGACGGTGTTCTGGGTATCCTTGATGCCGACGATCTCGACGGGCTCGTTGAGCTTGAGCTCACCGCGCTCGACACGGCCGGTAGCAACGGTACCACGGCCGGAGATGGTCATAACGTCCTCAACGGCCATCAGGAAGGGGAGGTCGTTGTTACGAGCAGGCGTCGGGATGTACTCGTCGACGGCCTTCATGAGCTCGCGGATGGCGTCCATCCACTTGGCGTCGCCCTCGAGAGCGCCCAGAGCGGAACCACGGATGACGGGAATGTCGTCGCCGGGGAAATCGTACTCGGAGAGGAGCTCACGGGTCTCCATCTCGACGAGGTCGATGAGCTCGTCATCGTCGACCATGTCGCACTTGTTCAGGAAGACGACGATGTAGGGAACGCCGACCTGACGGGCGAGCAGGATGTGCTCGCGGGTCTGAGCCATGGGGCCGTCGGTAGCGGCGATGACCAGGATAGCGCCGTCCATCTGAGCAGCACCGGAGATCATGTTCTTGACGTAGTCAGCGTGGCCCGGGCAGTCAACGTGAGCGTAGTGACGGGCAGCGGTCTCGTACTCGACGTGGGAGACGGAGATCGTAATGCCGCGCTCGCGCTCCTCGGGAGCCTTGTCGATGTTCTCGAACGCAGTGAAGTCAGCCTTGCAGCCCTCGGTCTCGGAGAGAACCTTGGTGATGGCGGCGGTCAGCGTGGTCTTGCCGTGGTCGACGTGACCAATGGTGCCGATGTTAACATGCGGCTTAGTGCGCTCAAACTTCTCTTTGGCCATAAAGCCCTCCTCTTAACAGGTCGTCCCCGGACGGGACTTTGCCTTTATACCATAGTGGCCTCTCAACATACTATTGAGAAGCCACCGTGTTACCTATGGTAGCGGTGACTGGATTCGAACCAGTGACGCCACGGGTATGAACCGTGTGCTCTAACCAACTGAGCTACACCGCCGGATGGAGCCTGCAACCAGACTTGAACTGGTGACCTCTTCGTTACCAACGAAGTGCTCTACCGACTGAGCTATACAGGCACTTGACGGGTGGGAGCTATAGGATTCGAACCTATGTAGGCAGAGCCAACGGGTTTACAGCCCGTCCCCATTAACCACTCGGGCAAACTCCCAATCGTTCAAGTATCCGCAGGTTCTTTGGTCTTTTGGACCGCCGCCCCCGCGAACGAAAAAGATAATACGATGCAACCTTGGGGGCTGTCAACGAAAACCTCTAGATACACGGTGCCGGGCGTATCTATATGCCTTTGACCTGCGTTTTTGTTGAGTTTAGATATGAAGGGCGGTGGATTTCGCTACGCTGGTGACATTTCCCAAGGGAACACTTTGGCACGGTGGAGTACGCCTGCAATATCGACCCTCGATAACGACCCTCTTGCACTATTACATAGGTTGCGATCGGACTTTTCCGGCACGAACGAGCGTGGATTTTCTCCCGTTTGAAATCGAGCGTGGATAATCTCCCTCTTTTAGCACGGCTTCGAACCCAAAGTGGCAGATTATCCACGCTCATTCATTAGGCGGGAGATTTTCCACGCTCGCACGTCCAGAAATCCACGCTCAAGGTAAACGGCTGGGCCCGCTCCCGCTTTTGTCTCTATCTGTAACATTTAGAGAACATTTTCTCCCCTATCTGTTACAGATCGAGATGTTTCGCAGAGACTCTGGCTTACGTCTCATTCTGTAACAGTACGAACGGTTTTCCGCCCCTTCGTGTTACAGATCGAGACATTTATCTATTCTCGCCTTACATCCACGACATCTGCCCAGTCAATAACGTCGTAGTCATCATCGCTTCGCCAGACGACACACTTGGGTCGTGAATCCGCTTGTGCTGCATCGTCCCTCGCCGCTTGTGGACGACTCGCAAAGAAGCGCCCAAGCTCAGCTCGCGGCAAGATAATCCCTTGCACGCTCCCGCCACCCGCAAGACACACACGCGCCCAGCGACCAGCCTTTTCATATAAGAGCCAATTGGCAACCTGCGAAGATCTGCCCTCAGGCACTTTATCCCCTGGAATATCAGGAACAAACATGGGGTCGACCTCCTCCAGTTGAGCAAAGCCCATCCCCTCCAAACGCGAACCAAGTTTTTCCTTAGCGTAACCGCTCAGCTCGCGCTTGATCATGCCTGCAATACGCCGGGCCGTCCTACCATGGGGATCAAACCGGCTGCATCCGCGCTCATAGGCAGCCAGCGCATCCATAAGCACGTAGACCTCGCTCAAATTGAGCGGCAACGCCAGCGGGTGTACCGAAGACCTGAATTCGCCGCGATACCCAAACTCCTCGGCTACGCACATGCCGCCGATACGCACGCCATCGCGAATCCTGGCACGGCGCTCCCCCACCGCGTTCTTGCTGCACAGCAAAACGTTATAGGCGATGTCTTCCTGCGAACGCTCTTCGTGGGAAACGGTGAGCATAATCAGGTCTGCCTCTTCACCGCCAATAAAGGAATCCTTGAGCTCGTAGCCCTTCATGCCTTTGTTAGGCGGCTCAGCTGCAAGCAGCGCAAAAAGCTCGTGCACCTGATGGTAGAGCGCTAGGCGTCCCTCCAAATATGGACCATCGGGTCCATTTGCATACGCCTTGATATGCATCCGTAAGGCCCCCGTGTCGACGGGCGCTACCGCCATCTGGCTAATAGCATATCCCTCGCCTGGACGGGAAATCATATCGTTGAGCTCGACCGCATCTGGCATGTTTCTTTTTATGTACTGTCCAAGCAGCATTGGCGGCGCCCGCCTTTCTAATCTTTAACCTATCGATTTTTTCTCTTCGAGTCCATCTCAAGATAGCGTTGGATTTTGTCGAGCGACAGATTGGTCCGGCCCAGGGACTCTGCCGCCGTCAAAATCTTCTGTGCAAGATTTGATCCAAAGTAGTAAATCACATCTCCATTGGCGATGCGCTCAACGTATTCGTCTCCAATCTTATTAATGAGGGAGAAAAACTCGGGGCACAGCATGGGATAACGCTCAGCTATTTCCGTAATCCCCGCACGGCCAAAATCGGCAACGTCCTCGCACTGCCGCTCAAGATCTTCGATACCGTGGCCATTAAGGCCGCGCCCGCAGGAAAAAGCAAGGCCGCGAGACAGGGCAGTTTTGACGCGTTGCCCCTGCTCGTCCGATAGCTTTCCACCCAGCAGAGCTCGCATCATGACCTGTCAGCAAGCGTACGTAGGTCGATAGAGAAAATCGACACGTGCATCACTGGGCATATCGCGATCGCTGCTCAGAGGAAAGCAGCCGTCTTCTCGTTGCGACTCGAGAATGACATCGAGGGACTCGCGCCAATCCGGATCGTCATCCAAACCATAATCGCGAAAATAGCGCAGCAGCTGCACCTGCATATCCATGACACAAGTACTGACGATCGGCTTACCTGTTGCCCTGTTCCTGCCGGCAATGTCGCAAAGAGGGTAAATCATGGTCTTCTTCCTTTCCATAGACCTGATGCCAGCGATTCCGTTTCGCTGACCTTGTTGATTCCATTCTCTTTTGTGGGGCCATATCAGACGACCAAGCAGTGCTTGGTTATTGTGGGCTGGAGGGTTAACTGGGCGGAATCACATACCGTTGCAGCTGCACCCATACGCAACGTCGTCGAGACGCTCCACCCTCTACCTTCCGCAGGTACGACACTTCACAAGCAACAAATCATCGCCAGAATGTTTTACGGAGATAAGGTCAATCAGCTCGGAGAATTTCGCAAGAAGGCACGCTTGGTCACGTACTGTGCCCTTGCCATCGCCGTCGTATTTGCCCTCATTGCGGGCGGATTCTCCAATAGGCTCAGGAGTGTCGTGGCCGTCGACAACGCTCGCGCCATTATCGAAAGCTACCATGGTAAGCGCCCGCTTATTCGACTGACGCTTTAGGCGATACAAAACGAAAGCGTGCCGGCGGCCACGGGTTGTTGCTCAACAAATACACTGCCGCCTGTGGCATACTTTATTCACTAATGCATCGATAGCATCGAGAAAGAGAGTGTCATGGTCCCTTCGGGTAACGGCTGCAGCCAGATCATCATCATCGCTTTGGGCGTTTGCCTTGGCCTGACTATGTTTGCGGTCTGTGGCTAAACGATTCAGATCTGCGCTTATTTCCAGCGCAAATCTTCTGCCGTTGCTTGCCGGCATCGTGTATCTCGTTAACAGATACATTGCGAGCTTCGACTTTTTCCTCCCCTACAACTTCGCCCATTATCAGCTCGGAGATCTGTGCGGAGGAATCATTTTCCCCGCCTACGTAAACGTCCTCTGCGAAACGGTGAGTGGGAAAACGCCGATATGTAGCCTCGCAAGCAGTTTGGCATTATCGGCGGGATGCTCAATCTGCTGGGAAGTACTTGCGCCCATGGTAGTCGAGTTTAGTACCCCAGATCCACTTGATGCCTGCATGTACGTTGCCGGCGGCATCTTGTACCTCGCAGCTTTTAAGCTGACGACGGTCAGTCGAATATAGCCGCATATACAAGAAACGGGCCCTGTCCCACAAGGGAACAGAGCCCGAAACTCTCATGGAGCCAGTGACAGGAATCGAACCTGCAACCCACTGATTACAAATCAGTTGCGCTACCGTTGCGCCACACTGGCACACTTGGCGCTTTCGCGCGAAGCTAGATAAGAATAAAGGAATTGCGGACGAGGCGCAACAGGCCCTTTGACCGACCACATCTCAAAACTATTCGCCAGAACGAATAGTTTTTATTACAATGAAGAAGATAAAACTATTCGTTCTGGCGAAGGGTTTCACGATGTTGACCACGAAGGAAGCTGCAGAGCTACTCGACATCACCCCGCGCAGGGTGCAAGAGCTCATAAAAAACGGAGCGCTTGAGGCACGCAAGGCTTCTGGTGTATGGCTCATCGACAAAGACAGCGTCAACGCACGACTCCGCTCCGTGACCAAAACGGGGGGACGCCCCCGTCGAGGCCATGGAAAAAGCGAGATTACGTTTACCCTCATGAACCGCACGCACGAAGTCGCCCAGCTGGTCTACAGCACATCGCGAAAAGACTTTACCCACATCGGTGCCGACATCGATTACATCCACGCCCCTATTGGAGTACTTGGCCCCAATAGTCCCGTGTCGCTCGACTCTTTCCGCATTTGGTGGCGAGGCCGCGGTATCCCGCTCGCACGCATTGGGCTAGCCTCCCTGCTTGCAGAAGCCGCAGTCGATGTTCCCGATGAACTCGTACAGCGAAATCTTGGCCTCTCCTTATCCGACCAGTATTGGATTAGGCCCCAAGACTCCGGTCTCGCGTGGAAAGATATTAACTTCTTCAATAATGCTTTTGATGACGTCTCGCTAACCATTGCACCCTTCGCCCCAGAGGGCAAGGCAGCTGCCGCAAAGCCCGACAACACCTCGGACGGCAATCTTCAAAAGTACTGGACATGCGAGGATGACCGTCGAATTCTCCACAAAGCAGGTGCGCATCTAAACCAGGAACCTTATAACGAGCTGGTGGCGACTGCACTTCACCGTCGCATCCTAAACGCCTGCGATTATGTGCCTTACTCGCTCGAGGGCACGGGCACTTCCGCCCTGAGCATATGCAATGTCTTCTTAACTGATGAAGAAGAGTATGTCCCTGCGTTCTATGTAAACCAGCATGCAAATGCAAACGAGCGACTAACCGATTACGAACGGTATGTAGCAAACTGCGAGGAGCTTGGAGCGACAGTTATAAAAGACGCCCTTGACCGCATGATCGTATGCGATGACATCATTGCCAACTACGATCGCCATTGGCGCAACTTTGGCCTCGTGCGAAACGTCAACTCACTGGTCTGTAGACCAGCCCCCATCTTCGATTCGGGCTCATCACTCTGGTGCAACATATCACTAGAGGAGCTTAGGGCGGGAGAGCACAGTTTTACCAGCGCACAATTTCATTCAAGCCCCGCCAAACAAATGTTGCTCGTCGAGGACATGGGCTGGTTTGACGGCGACAAACTCGAGGGCTTTGTCGACGAGGCGATCGAGATTCTGTCTAAAAACGACGCGCTCACGGCAAGGCTGCCATATCTAAAAGAGGCGCTTACATGGCGCCTCCGTAGAATGATCGACATCGCTGAATGGAGTTAGCGAGACAGCGTCGCGCCGTCAGCTCCCCTACCTCCCGCGCAGGGCCTTGAGCTTGGCCAGGGCATCGGGGCTCAGGCGACTGCCCAGAGTCATCTTGATCTGCGGGGCTTCCTCGGCCTCGTGAACGTCGTTATCGATCTGTTTGATCTCGTCCACCAGCATACGGCTCGAGATGCGCGTGACGCCCTTGCCCATGACGACGGCCTGGATCGTGCCGTCACTCGACACCACGGAGCACGCGCGGCCTTCCTCGCGTGCCTCGATGCAGAGCTTCTGCACCACGGTATCGGCAGAGACGCCCGTCGGCGAAAACTCGATGCGCACGCCACGGGCCGGCAGGTTGGGGCGCTCGCTGGAGATATTGCCCGCGCCGTCAAACACGATTACGGCCTCGTAGCGGCCTTGGGCAAACGCGGCAACGTCGTTGATGAGGGCGGTGCGCGCCATATCGTGAACGTCGCTGGAATACGGATCGTCGGAATGGTCGTAGACGAGCTTTTCGTAGCGCGGCGTGCAGTGGATCACGTTGTAGCCGTCGACCACCAGCAGCTCGGGCTTATTGGAGTGCACCGTCGAGACTGGATCGGCGATGGCCTGCGCAAACGCATTGCCGCCCACACCATAGGTCGCGGCCGAAACAATCGGCTTGGCCGAGCCCTCGCCAAAGCGCTTGGCCTTGGACTTGGCGCGGTTCTTCTTGGACATGCGCTACTCCTCCCCCATGAGCTCGCCGGCATTGCGGCGCAGCCACTCAAAGCACAGCGCGGTGGTCGCCTGGGCCACGTTGAGACTCTCGGTCATGCCGCGCTGGGGAAGCTTGGTCAAAAAGTCGCATTTCTCGAGCACCAGACGCGAGATGCCGTCGCCCTCGGAGCCCATGACGAGTGCCACGCGACCCTCGAAGGGGGCGTCCCAGCAACTGCCCTCGGCGTGCTCGGAGGCACCGCCCACCCAAAAGCCAGCGGCCTTGAGGTCATCGAGCGCACGGGCGATATTGGGAACCTGCGCGATGGGCAAATGCATGACGGCGCCGGCTGACGTCTTGTAGCTGCCCACGGTTACGCCAGCGGCACGCTTATTGGCGATGATGACACCGGCCGCGCCCACAACCTCGGCGGAGCGCACGATGGCGCCAAAGTTGCCGTCGTCGGTCACGTGGTCGAGCACAACGACGAGTGCCGGACCCTCGCCCGCGCGGTCGAGAATATCGGCAATATCGGCATAGGGGAAGTTGCCAACCTCGAGCGCAATGCCCTGGTGAGCGCCATGGCTCGACAGCGCATCGAGCTGCGCGCGCGGCACATACTTAACGCGGACGCCCGCGGCGTTGAGGTCGTCGACCAGGCGCGACAAGGCGGCATCGCGCTC
The DNA here is from genome assembly GCF_040920445.1 of Collinsella aerofaciens. GTDB lineage: Bacteria > Actinomycetota > Coriobacteriia > Coriobacteriales > Coriobacteriaceae > Collinsella > Collinsella aerofaciens_BH. Next base: position 20,388 of record NZ_JBCOTQ010000017.1, read on the forward strand.
CCCGCCCTCGGCAATGAGTGCGCACTTGATGGGAAAACCAGTGCGTAGTGCCTCGGCGGCAGCGCGACGACCTTCGATAAACTCGCCCTTGGGAGCCTGGACAGCGTCGCGGTTGCGATCGCGCTGCGGACGCGCAGCTTGGGTGCGATCGCGCTGGCCCTTGGAAGCGGCAGCGCGGTCATTTCGGCGAATCGGACGCGAGCCAGAAGCAGCCTGCTTGCCGCCACGAGGCGCACGCTTGCGATTGTCGGCCATAGGACGGCCTCCTTAAATAGATAACGAACAAGAATCGACCGTCCGAGCCACGGCACTTTGCCTTTCAATCGTCGGACATGACCACCAGGTCTATGCCCTCCTCTTTCAAGGCAATCTGCCGCACCTCGAACGGTCGACAAATACTAGAGAGTCTTAATACGAGTGCCCGCGGCAGTATCCTCGATCGTCAGGCCCAGGTCCTTGAGCTGGTCGCGGATGGCATCGGCCAGATCCCAGTTCTTGGCGGCGCGGGCCTCGGCGCGAGCCTCGAGAATCTTGGCAGCTGCCTCGTCCACATCGTCACCCGTGTAGGCAACCAGACCGGCGGCAACGCCCAGCAGGCCCAGCGGCAGCTCGACCTTGGGCTCGGGAAGCTCAACGCCAAACGTATCGAGCAACTCGGCCAGGGTATCGGCAGCGGCAAGCGCGGCGGCCTTGTCGGCAGCGTCGCCCGCCTGCTCCAGGTACTGGTTGCACTCGGTCACAAAGCCAAAGACGGCACCCATGGCACCGGCGGTGTTAAAGTCGTCGTCCATGCACTCCTTAAAGGCAGTACGAGTCTCGGCGGCCTTGGCGACAAACGCCTCGGCGGCAGCCTCATCGGCGTCGGCCGTCGCGTGGTTCGCAGCCCAACGCAGGTTCTCGACCGTGCCGGCGATACGCGTGAGCGAGTTCTCGGCACCCTCCAGGCGCTCCCAGGAGAAGTCGAGCGGCGAGCGATAGCTCGTCTGCAGCATCAGCAGGCGAAGGGCCGCGGCAGAGTGCTGCTCGAGCACCTCGGCCAGCGTAAAGAAGTTACCGAGCGACTTGGACATCTTCTCACCGTCTACCAGCAGCATGCCCGTGTGCATCCAGGTGTTGGAGAAGCCCTGGTGCCAGGCGCAGGTGGCCTGGGCGCACTCGTTCTCGTGATGCGGGAAGGCAAGGTCGGAGCCGCCGCCGTGGATGTCAATCGGGGTGCCCAGGTAGCGATGCACCATGGCGGCGCACTCGGTGTGCCAACCGGGACGGCCCTCGCCCCAGGGGCTCGGCCAGCTGGGCTCGCCGGGCTTGGCGGCCTTCCACAGGGCAAAGTCGAGCGGGTCGTTCTTGTCCTCGTTCTCCTCGATGCGCGCACCAACCATAAGGTCGTCGATGTTGCGGCCCGAGACCTGACCATAGTTGGGATCGCTGCGCACGGCAAAGTACACATCGCCGTTATCGGCTGCGTAAGCGTGGCCCTGCTCGATAAGCGTCTTGATCATGGCGATCATGGGGCCGATCTCCTTGGTGGCGCGGGGGCGCACATCGGGATCGAGCACGTTGGCGGCGCGCATGACGCCGATGAACTTGTCGGAGAACTCCGTCGCGACCTCGGCAGCCGTACGGCCCTGCTCGTTGGCGCGCTTGATGATCTTGTCATCGACATCGGTGAGGTTCTGGGCGAACGTGACCTCGTAGCCGCTCGCGATGAGCCAGCGACGAATCACGTCAAAGCTGATGAACGTGCGGGCATTGCCGATGTGGATGTTGTCGTAGACCGTGGGGCCGCACACATACATGCGGACCTTACCGGGCTCGATGGGCTGGAACTCTTCCTTTTTATGGGTAGCGCTGTTGTAGATACGCATTCGTTACTCCTTAACGGTTTTCTGTAGCAGGCAGACGGCCCAGGCGCCAATTCCCTCGCCTTGGCCTTCCCAGCCGAGTTTTTCGGTCGTAGTGGCAGCGACGCCCACGTTTTCGACGTCAACGCCCAGGGCATGGGCCAGGTTGGCGCGCATGGCATCGCGGTGCGGGGTGATCTTGGGCTGCTGGCAGGCAATGGTGCAATCGGCATCGACAAACTCAAAGCCCAACTCGCGCGCATAGTCCATCACACGGGCGAGCAGCACCATCGAGTCGGCGCCCTCATAGGCAGGATCGGTGTCGGGGAACAGCTTGCCGATGTCTCCCCCGCGGCAGGCGCCCAGAATGGCGTCGGCCAGCGCGTGCGCGAGCACATCGGCATCCGAGTGGCCCAGCAGACCGCGCTCGTAGGGAATGTCGACACCGCCGATAATACATCGACGCCCCTCCACCAGACGGTGAACGTCGTAGCCGTGTCCAATGCGCAGGTTACTGAACATGGGGAAGGTCCTCTCCCTCGGCCATGCGGCCGAGCAGAATCGCGGTTACGGGACGCAGGTCCTCGGGCACCGTCACCTTAAGGTTATCGCGCGGGCTCTGGACGCAGCGGACACGCCCACCCATGCGCTCGACCAGCGAAGAATCATCGGTCCCGATAAAACCCTCGGCGATAGCTGCGGTGTGGGCGCGCTTCATGGCGTCGACGCTAAAGATTTGCGGCGTCTGCGCGGTCCAATAGAGCTCGCGCGGCGGCGTCTCAACGATGTTGTCGCCGTCGACGATCTTGAGCGTGTCGATCGCGGGCTGGCCGCACACGACACCGTCGAGCGAGCGGTCGCCCACAAGCACGTCGATCGCACGATCGATGGCCTCGGTCGTGATGAGCGGACGAGCGCCGTCGTGAATGGCGACGTATTCAAAGCCTGCCGGAACCGCGTGCACGCCGGCTCGGGTGGAATCCTGACGGGTATCGCCGGCATCGGCAAAGCTGATGGGCGTGTCATAGTCAAACGGGTCGATAGCCAGGCGGCGCATCTCGGCACGACGCTCGGCAGGACAAACCACCACGATGTGGCCGACCTTTTCGCTACGGTCAAATGCGCGGATGGACCAGCTCATAAGCGGACGACCCGCTACATTGACGAGCTGCTTGCCACCGGGGTTACCAAAGCGCTGGCCGCTGCCACCGGCAACGACCACGGCGCATACGGGCGCCATTATGCGTTCCCCTGTTTGGTGCCCTTCATGCGGTACAGGGAGTCCGCAAGAATGGCAGGGTTGTTAACGCCAAAGTCGCCCAGGCGCTCCGGATCCTCGCTGATGTCGTCCATGAGTTCCTGCAGCGAGCCGTACTCGTCGACAATCTTCTCGGCCACGCCGTCGCGCACGACGGACACGCGCGAAAGCGTGCGCAGGCCCAGCGGCGTCATGACGGAGTCCTCATCCAGGTCGTCATAACCCAGAACCGCCGCCACATGCTGTGGGTCGGACAGGTCCTTAGGCGTCATGCGGCTAAGCTCGGCGCGAATCTTCTCGGCATTTGCCTCGGAGGAGTCGCTCGCGTAGTCGCGGATCATCAGGTCATACTCGGTATCCATACTGGAGCCGGCGAGCTGCTCGAGCTGCATCTGCACGAGCTTGCCCTGGTTGCCCAGCTTGACGATGCAATCCTTAAGCTCAGTCTTTGCCTGCTGCATGATCTCGAAGCTCGAGAAAATACCGGTAATGTCGGCGAGCGTAACGTAGTCGTCGAGCTCAAGGGCCGTCAGGCGCAGCAGGGAGCGATCAAGCGACTGACGGGTGGTCTGAAGCGTAGCGACGAGCTGGTTGACCGAGCTCATGATGGTGGTGACAGGCTGGATCTCGTAGCTCTTGCCGTGAACGTACACGTTGACGACGGCACGACGGGCCGAGACCGAGATCACGATGGCATCGGTGAGCACCGACATGCGAGCGGCGGTGCGGTGACGCATGCCCGTCTCGCTCGTGGCAAGCGAGGGATCGGGATTGAGGTGGAAGTTGGCGCGCAGGATCTGGGTGAGGTCGCCGTCGATAACGATAGCGCCGTCCATCTTGGAGAGCTCGAACAGACGGTTCGAGGTGAACGAAATGTTGAGCGGGAAGCCGTCGTTACCGGCAGCGAGCACGTTTTCGGTGTCGCCGACGCAGATAAGGGCGCCCAGGTGACCGGCGATGATCATGTCGAGGGCGGTGCGGATCGGCTGACCAGGTGCCGTCAGGCGGATGGCCTGTTCCATACGCTTTTGCAGCTCGTTCTTATCCAAGGCATCGCTCCCATCGTATACGCTCCATAAACGCTAAATAGTTTCTCACGGTTTGTCCCCGCAGCAGCCACGAAATCCGATGCTTACAGAATGAGCGAACACCGCTTAGGTAGCTCATTTGGGACGGGGCTCCTTTGACTGCTCATGTGGTAGCATCGGGTCTCATATAAATGAGGGAGTAGTCGCGTAATCGGGCTCGCCCGCAGAGAGGGAGCCAGACTATGGGACTCGCAGAGCTCGTGTTGCTCGCCGTTGGCCTTTCGATGGACGCCTTTGCCGTTTCCATCTGCAAGGGTCTCGGCATGAAAAAGATCAACCTTAAAGTCGCCGTGGTGCTCGGCCTGTTCTTTGGCGGCTTCCAGGCCGGCATGCCCGTGATCGGATGGGCGCTTGGCAGCCAATTCATGGGCATCATCGGCCCTATCGACCACTGGATCGCCTTTATCCTTTTGGCCTTTATCGGCGGCAAAATGCTGTGGGAAGCCTTTACCGAGGACGAGGATGAGGACGAAGGCGACGGCAAGGATGCCGAAAAGATTGACCTGGGTGAGTATCTAATCCTCGCCATTGCCACCTCGATTGACGCCCTGGCCGTAGGCATCTCGTTTGCGGCGCTCTCGGTCGATATCGTTCCCGCCGTATCGCTTATCGGCGTCACAACGTTTATCTTCTCCGTCGCCGGCGTAGCGATCGGCCACGCCTTTGGCGCACGCTACGAAAAACCCGCCACCATCGTGGGCGGCGTTGTACTCATCCTCATCGGGCTTAAGATCTTGCTTGAGCATCTGGGGATTCTCGCGATATAAAAAGCGCCTCTCATAAGCTCAACGTCAATGTAGAAGTCTCATGCAGAGTTTTGCATAATGCCTATTCGTGCAGACTTTTGCATGTCATACTGATATGCAAAAGTCTGCACGTTAGGAGATTGCCGTGGATACCCTTCCCATCACCACGCCGCGCCAAGCTGGCATCTACGTGCGCCAGGCACGCGACTCACAGGGAATCACCCGTGCGGCCCTCGCTAAAAAAGCCGGTGTTTCGGAGCGCCTGCTCGCATCGCTCGAGCTGGGAGATGCCACCGGCATTCGACTCGACAAGCTATTGGTGATCTTTAATGCTCTCGGACTGGCGCTCGCCGCTCAAGGGGATATCGTCAAAACGAATAACGAGCAATCAGCCAACGTTCCGCATGCCGATCTGCAAACTCGCAGCACCCCCAGACGCCATCGCGCTCAACGTCCCTCTCATAGCTACCGTTGCTGTGCCGCCATTCCGGTTCTTGCAGACGCCCCCTTTACGTCTGAACTCTACGACAAAGCCTTCGCCGATTTCGCCATGTCCAATCTCGGAGTCTCGATTGCCGCAAACGCATCTAACCAAACCAAGCCCGAAGGGAAATAGCCAATGGCCAGAACATCACTTCGGACCTTTATTTGCGGTGTACCTGCGGGAACGCTCACGCAAGATGAGAACGGTCTTATCAGCTTTACCTACGATCATGACTATGACGGGCCAGCCCTATCGACCAACATACCCGTATCGAATCGCACATACGGACAACAGGTCATGAATCCGTACCTGTTTGGCCTTCTACCCGACAGCGAGGACCAACGAAAAGCGATTGCCGCCAAATTCGACGTTAGGCCCAACAATCCCGTTGCGTTGCTCAGCCATATCGGACTCGACTGTCCGGGCGGAGTGCAGTTTTGTGCCGAAGAAGATGCCGACGCCGTCCTGCATCGCGCTGGCGAATACCGCCCTATAGACGACCACGAAATTGCTCTCCGTCTCAAGTCGATCAGAGATGACCGCGATGCATCGTGGATGGGTCTAGATGAAAGTTGGTCACTTGGAGGCAACCAGGGCAAGTTCGCACTCGCACTCATAGACGGTCGCTGGTGCGAATGCGTAGGTTCCTCGCCCACGACGCATATTTTCAAAAATGGTGTTATCGGATTTAAGCTCGAAGCGCTTAATGAGTTTGTCTGCATGAAAAGCGCCCAGCGCGCGGGTATCGCAACGGCGAACGTTGAGTATCGCTTATTTGAGGACGAACCCGCCCTCATTGTTGAGCGCTATGACCGTGTGAATGTCAAAGACGGGACAATCATGCGTCTACACCAAGAAGACCTCTGTCAGGCCCTTGGAGTGATGCCCGCTCAAAAGTACACGGCAGACGGCGGCCCGACCGCACGCGATATTCAGGAACTCCTCGTCAATACGAGCCATCATCAACTTAACCTGTATCTGTTTACGCAGATACTTTTCTTTAACGCCATCATCGGCGCACCGGACGCGCATGCGAAGAACTATTCCCTGCTTCTTGGAAACGGCGGCACAGCTATGATGGCCCGTATGTATGACGTTGCATCTGGGCTGGCATACGAACGTATGCGGCGAAAAGCGCGCCTCGCCATGAGCGTTGGCGGCGAAAACCGTGTGGGACGCATCGGTCCAGGCGCTATCCGCCGATACCACGGTATGGGCGACCCCGCGCTGGAGGCGGCACTCACCGATGCCGGGCTATCCGAGAAGTTTTGCTTTGCGACCATGATGGACCTCGCCTACGAGGTACCCATTTGCATGGAAGAGGTCATGGACGAATACGCCGATCTGCCCGGCATGGCGGACCTGCGCAAGCATATGCTCGGGCCCGTCCGCGAAAACTGCCAGCGCACCCTCGACCTCATCAAGGCGGATATGGGCTAGACGCCAATCAATTTCCCATTTCTTAAAAGAAGAGAGGGGGCACCCGCCGCAAAAGCTCGGGTACCCCCCCTCTCGTAATGTCATTTGCAATCCATCAGCAAAGGTTTTGGATCGCCGTCAATGCGACCTTTACGCAGCGAGGCGCTTGAGGACGTCGATGAGCAGCTCGTAGAAGCGCTCGGCAGAAGCGAGCTCCATGCTCTCGTCCGGGGTGTGGACATCGGAGAGCGTCGGGCCCACGGCGATGGCGTCCAGGCCGTGCAGGGCCTCGGCAAACAGGCCGCACTCAAGGCCGGCGTGAATGGACTCGATGCGCAGCTCGGAGCCAAAGAGCTCGCGATAGCTCTCGACAAAAACGTCGCGGACCGGCGAATGCTCGGCATAGCTCCAGCCAGGATACTCGAACTCAAACTTGGCGTCAAAGCCCAGGACATCGGCAAGCGTCTGCAGGCGGTCCTTGAACTCGTTCTGCAGCGAGGTGATCGAGGAGCGCGGGGACAGCATGATCTTGACCTGGTCGTCAGAGGTGGCAACCACACCGATGTTGGAGGAAACCTCGACGGAGCCGTCGGTGGCGACGTTGCGGCGAATCACGCCGTTAGGGGCAAGACGCAGAGCGCGGATGAGGGCAAGCGCGGACTTCTGGTCCATGGCCTCGACCTCGGCGTCGTCGGCAATCTCGACGGTGCAGGTAAAGCCGGGGTCGAAGACCTCGAGCTCGGCAGTGACGTCGGCGATGATGCCCTTTGCGATCTGGGCCGCCGCCTCGGCAGCAGCATGGTCGGCGTAGACCAGAACAGCCTTGCACTCACGGTTGATGGCGTTGTCCTTGGTGCCGCCGTTAAAGCTGACGATGGCGGGCTCGCCGGCGACCATCAGGCGGTCGATGATGCGGGCCATGATGAGGTTGCCGTTGCCGCGCTCCAGGTGGATATCGCTGCCGGAGTGACCGCCCAGCAGGCCGGAGATGTCGAGCGTGAGGGTGCTACCGGTCTTGTGCTCGCGCGCGATCGGGCAGGTGTAGGTAACGACGACGCCGCCGGCGCAGCTGACGGTGGCAACGCCCTCTTCCTCGGAGTCAAGGTTAATCATGGTGCGAGCGCTAATCTGGGACTTGTCGAGCGTCTCGGCGCCGACCAGGCCAGTCTCCTCGTCGGTGGTGAATACGCACTCGAGGGCGGGGTGAACGATCGAATCGTCATCGAGAACAGTGAGCATCAGAGCGACGGCAATACCGTTGTCGGCGCCCAGCGTGGTGCCGTTAGCGGTGAGGACGCCGTCCTTGACGACCAGGTCGATACCATCGGTCGTAAAGTCGTGCTCAACGGAGCCCAGCTTGTCGCACACCATGTCGATGTGACCCTGCAGCATCACGGTCGGGGCATTCTCGGCGCCGGCAGATGCGGGCTTGCGAATGATGACGTTGTAGACCTCGTCCTGATACACATCGAGGCCGCGCTCCTTGGCAAACGCGACCAGGAAATCGCTGATGCCCTTCTCGTTGCCAGACCCGCGGGGAATCGCGCTGACCTCCTCAAAGAAATGGAACAGCTGGGCGGGCTCGTAGCCGGTAATCTTGTAGTCCATGGTGCCTCCTTGGCGCAACTGGTTAGACAGTAAGACATGCGCCTTGTATATTCCCAGACTTTACGTGCATAAACCAGTCGAAAACGCCGAGCGCCCTCGCATCATCGGCTAACGGTGGACCGCATAGCGTAACGGTCACAACTTCGCAGTTCTACAAATCGAGGCGCCCTTGCCAGAGCGCCTCGATTGCGCGTATCAAATTGTCGCCACGCCCTACAACGCGCCGGAACCGGCTTGCATCATGCCGCCGGGGCCCGAGGTCACGCCGCCGCTCACGGGCGCGGCGTTGCCGGTGTGCGGTGCCGCCGGAGCGGTATCGCCACCGAGCGTGCCCGCCGGACGCGGTGCCGGGATCTCACCCGTGCCGTGGCTAAAGACAAACTTGCCATCGGTCACGTCGCACAGGACGGTATCGCCCTCGCCCCACTCGCCGGCCAGAAGCTCCTCGGACAGCGGGTCCTCGATGAGCTTTTGGATGGCACGGCGCAGCGGACGCGCACCGTTGGTGAGGTCGGTGCCCTCGGCCACGATCTTGTCATAGGCCGCATCGGTGAGCTTAATGTTCATGCCGTTGGCAATCAAACGCTGACGCAGGTCGTCCACCAGCAGGTGAGCGATCTTGGTGAGATTCTCGCCCGAGAGCTTCTGGAACACCACGATGTCGTCGATACGGTTGAGCAGCTCGGGGCGGAACAGGCGCTTGAGCTCGCCCATCGCGCGACCACGGATCTCACTCGACGTGAGACCCTGCTCGCCGGTGGTGCCAAAGCCAACGCTCGTATCCTGCGCAATCTCGCGGGCGCCCACGTTTGACGTCATGATGATCACCGTATTGCGGAAATCGACCGTCTTGCCCTGGCTATCGGTCAGACGCCCCTCCTCCAGCACCTGCAGCAGGATATTGAAGATGTCGGGGTGCGCCTTCTCGATCTCATCGAACAGCACGACCGAGTACGGGTGGCGACGAACAGCCTTGGTGAGCTGGCCGCCCTCGTCGTGACCGACGTAACCCGGAGGGCTACCGATAAGCTTGGAGACCTCGAACTCGCTGCCGAACTCCGACATGTCGAAGCTGATGAGCGCGTCCTTGCTGCCAAAGAGATACTCGGCGAGCGTCTTGGCGAGCTCGGTCTTGCCCGTGCCGGTGGGGCCCAGGAAGATAAAGCTGCCGCCGGGGCGACGCGGATCCTTGAGCGGCGAGCGACTGCGGCGCACGGCCTTGGCAACGGCCTCGACGGCCTCGTCCTGGCCGATAATGCGGGTCTTGAGCACGCTTTCGGCCTGTAGCAGGCGACGGCTCTCGCTCTCGGTAAGCGAGGACACCGGCACGCCCGAGGTCACGGACACGATATCGGCGATCTGACTCACATCGATGGTGAGCGGGCTGGCGTCGAGCTCGGCGGTCCAGGCGGCCTTGGCCTCGGCGAGCTCAATCTCGGCGGCCTTCTGCCGCTCGGTAATCTCGGCGGCCTTGTTCATGTCGTCGCTCTCGGTGGCCTCCTGCGCGGCGGCCTTGAGCTCCTCTATGCGATGCTCGGCCTCGCGCACCGGCTCGGGCGCGCGATTCGCGGCGATGCGAGCGCGGGCACCGGCCTCGTCAATGAGGTCGATGGCCTTATCGGGCAGGAAGCGATCCTGGATGTAGCGGTTGGAAAGGTTCGCGGCGGCCTCGATAGCACCCTGCGTATAGCGCACATGGTGGTGCTCCTCGTAGCGCGGCTTGAGCGCGGTCAGGATCTTGACCGTGTCCTCGACGCTCGGCTCCTCGACATCGATGGTCTGGAAGCGACGCTCGAAGGCCGGGTCCTTGGTGAGGTACTTGCGGAATTCCTCGGCCGTGGTGGCGCCGATAATCTGGAAGGCACCGCGCGCGAGCACGGGCTTGAGCATAGAGCTCGCGTCGATGGAGCCCTCAGCAGAACCGGCACCGATGATGGTGTGCATCTCGTCGATAAACAGGATGACGTCGTCGGCTTCGGTGGCCTCTTGGATCACGTTCTTGAGGCGCTCCTCAAACTCGCCGCGATACTTGGCACCCGCCACGAGGCCCGGCAGGTCGAGCGTCCAGATATTCTGGTTCATGAGGTTCTCGGGCACGTTGCCGGCTGCAATCTGCTGAGCCAGGCCCTCGACGATGGCCGTCTTGCCCACGCCGGGGTCGCCCAGAATGAGCGGGTTGTTCTTGGTGCGGCGCGAAAGAATTTCCATCATACGCTGGACTTCCTTTTCGCGACCAATTACAGGGTCGAGCTCGCCATCGCGCGCCTTCTGCGTGAGGTTGGTCGCGAACTGCTTAAGCGTATCGGTGCCACTCCCCTTTTGCTGAGAGGCATCCGAGCCGCTAAAGAACGGCAGGCCCGCACCGGGACGCCCGGCACCGGCGCCGGCGAGCGGACGCTTCTTGTCCTGGTCCTTGGCAGTGAGTTTCTCGATAGCCTTTTTGATAGAGGCGGACGACACACCCAGGCGCATGAGGATGTCCATGGCCATGCCGTTGCCCTCTTCGACGATGCCGATCAGCAAGTGCTCGGTCGACACGTAGGTCTGGTTATTCTCACGCGCCACGCGGAATGAACGCTCCATAACGCTAATGACGAGCGGCGTAAAGGCGAGCTTAGCCGCCTCGGTCTCCTCACTGGGCTCGGGAACCGTGGTCTGGACCTCCTTGAGGGTGTCCATGATGTCGTCGTAGGAGATATCAAGCGAGCGCAGTGCCTCGGCGGCAATGCCCTCGTCCTCCTTGGCAAGCGCGAGCAGCAGGTGCTCGGTGCCCACCTTATTTGAATGAAGATCGAGCGCCTCCTGTTTGGCCATCGACATGACCTTGCGCGCTCGATCGGTAAATCTATCTAACATGCTCGTTTCCTTACATGAGTTCATCGAAATCAAAACGCCCGCCCGTCGGCGGCGCTTTTGTCTCTTTACCCACAGGTTGTCTATGTTAACAGCTGGAGGAATATCTATAAACCCGGCTCACATGAATGCAGGTTATGACCGCATCGCGGGACTCACCGCGCGATGCGCGACAGGCGCCCCGCAAGAGAAACCCTAGGCGTCTTTCACCACGTCGGGACTCGTCGCACGCGATGCGCGATAGGCATCGGCCTCCTTGGAGACGCGTTCGAGCAGCTCGGATGTATCGACGCCCTCGACTTGCGCGACCGTTTCCACCGTCTGCATGGCGACCGCCCTCAGGTACGCGCACGCGCTGTCCCCCAGCTGCTCGAGGTCTATCTCCTCGCCGCCCTCCCGGGCAAAGCCGACCGCCATCACAAAGTCCATGATGCCCGAGACCAGAAAGCCCACCGCAAAGCTCGAATCCGCCTTGAGCTCTTCTCCGTCGGGGTGGACGATCTCTCTCACGCGGTCGATGATGATCGTATGGATGCCCTGTACGACCTGCTCGGCGGCACCCGCCCTCATGGTGATGACGATGCGCCGCAGCAGGCAGCGGACGTCGCGCCGGTCGAACGCCGAAAGGTCGCCCTCGCTCGAAAAATGCCAGAGGGCATCGGTGATGAGCTCGTTATCCTGTAGCAGTTGGGCTATGGCGATGGCGACGAGTTCATCGAAATCGTGAAAATAGTAGTAAAACGTTCCGCGATTGCACCGGGCGGCGCGGGTCACCTCGCCAACCGACAGCTCGAAGATGCTGTTGTTCTCGATGAGCTCCCAAAACGCCTCGATGATACGGGTGCGTGCATCGGGCGCATCGGCGTCCTTACGCGGTCTCGCCATGCGCCTCACCGCACCCCTGCGCCTTGGCGTTCATGATGAGCATCTGAAGACGGTTCTCCACGTTGGCGAAGCTCACGTCGGGATCGTAGTCGAGCGGCAGGAACTGCGCCGTGGGATACTGCTCCTTGAGCGCATGGATGAGCCCGCGCCCCACGACATGGTTGGGCAGACACCCGAACGGCTGCAGGATCACGAAGTTGCGGCAGCCGCGCTTGGCGTGCTCGAGGATCTCCGCCGGAATCAGCACGCCCTCGCCCGCATCGAACGTATGGTGCAGGATCTTATCGCTCGCGCGCACGAGCTCGGGCATGCGCGTCGGCGGCTCGTAGAGCGGGCTCGCCGCGCCCAGGCGGTCGCAACGGTCGTGCGCGAGCTCGAACAGGTTGTCCGCCGTGGCGTACCAGGCCTTTTCGGGCAGCGACAGGTCGACGTGGAACTCGCGCGACTGCGCATGCTTGTAGAAATAGGTCTTGCGGATCACGTCGGTCATGCGCGCCTCGATGACCTCGAGCCCGTTGTCCTCGAGGTAGCGCTCGATCTCGTGGTTGGCGCCGAGATGGAAATTGAGCAGGTACTCGCCCACGATGAGAACGGTCGGATGCGGGTTCGAGCGGTCGTACGGAACGGCGTCCATGATCGCAAGCGCGCGTTTGAAGCCCGTCGCCTGGCCTCTCAGCCCGGAGCGCTCCATGCCCTCGATAACCTCATCGAGCGCGCGGTCGAACGCAGCGTCCGCCGCGCCCTTCTCGAGCTCGTAGGGACGGATGCGCCTAAGCATGGCCTCGAGGGCATCGATCATGGGAAGACCGTAGGCGATCTGGATGCTCGGGCCAAGGCCGAGCTTGAAGCCCGGATGCGCATTGTGGGCATCGACGTCGTCGTTGGTGAGCACCGGGACATAGTCGTATCCCGCGTCGTCGAGCGCGCGGCGCAGCAGGGGCATGTAGTGCGTCAGGCGGCAGTCGCCGATATACTTGCCAGTCACCACGGCGACGTCGTGCGGGTCGTACTTACCGCTCTCGAGTGCCGCGAGCGCCTCGCCGATCACGATTTGCGCGGGGAAGCAGATGTCGTTGTGCACATAGCGTTTGCCCAGGCGGATGGCATCCTCGCGCCCGATATCAAGGGCCTCGGCGCGCACGCCCTGATTGCGCATCGCCGCGGTCATGAGCCTGCAGAACGCATGGGAGGTGTTGGGGACCAGCGCGATCTTGTCGTGCCGGTCGCGCTTGGTGTACTTGACCTTATACGGGTCGTCGAGCGGATGGACCGCGTGCACCCGGGCGCCCTCGGCACGCTCCTCCGCGCGACGACGGTTGACCGACTCGATAAACGAACGCACGCGAATGCCCATGGGACCGGCGACGTCGCTCTCATCGAGCTTGATCATCATCGGAACCTTGGAGCCCATCTCGCCCATCATGCGCGCGATCTCATCGGTGAGATACGCATCGTGGCCGCAGCCGAAGCTGCCCATCTGCACGAGCTCGAGCTCGGGCGTCGATGCGACGATGACCGCGCACGACAGCATGCGCGCATGGTAGTTGTTCACGATGTCGATGCGGCTGTTGGAAAGATCGACGTTGCAGACCCCCGGCACCGCATCGGGCGTCAGCACGGGGATGCCGCGCTCAGAGAAGAGCTTGGGCAGCCCGTGGTTGACCAGCGGGTCGTTGTGGTACGGGCGCGAAGCGATCACCACCGCGTAGCCGCCGTCCTCGCGCACGTTCTCGAGCACCTGCCTGCCGCGCAGCTGCAGCTGGTTCTCAAACGTCTGCTGCGCGCGGTCCGCCTGCTCGGTCGCCTTGGCAACCAGGTCGGCATCGATATCGAAGGTCTCCTTGCACCACGCCTTGAGCTGGCGGTTTCGGTCGCCCTCGTCGTACCAGTGGAACAGCGGCGTATCGAACGGAACGCCGAAACGCTCCTCCGGGTTATCGGAATTGCGCATCACGTAGGGGTATCCCTTTACGACGGCGCACATCCACTCGCTGGTAGAGGCGGTGTTTTCGGTGGGCACCGTCGTGATGATGGGCATGAAGATGCGGTCGACGCCGGCGTCGACGAGATTGCGGATGTGCCCGTGGACGAGCTTGGCCGGGAAGCACACGGTGTCGGATGTGACGTGCGCCAGACCGCGCTCGTACATCGCCTTGGTGCTGCGTCCCGAGACGCGCACCTTAAAGCCGAGCGTGCTGAAGAACGTCGACCAGAACGGCATGGTGTCCCAGAACTCGAGCACACGGGGAATGCCGATCGTGACATCGCGCCCCCCGCAGACGGGAACCGTGGGGCACGACTCGAACAGCAGCTTCTCGCGGTCGACAAAGAGATTGGGGGCAGCCGCGGTCCGGTCGCGCCCCGTGCCGGGTGCCCGTGCCTCGCAAGCACCCTGCGGACGCAGCTCCTCCGCCGCGGGAACCTCGCGCACGAGCTCATCCCATGAGATGGCGCCGCCGCGCGGGCAGCGATTGCCCGTGACGTAAAGCGAGCCGTCGCCAAATGCCACGACCGCGCGCTGGCAGCGGTTGTTGCACCGACGGCAGGTAACGCCGCCGAACTCGCGATGCTCGAAGCGCTCCACGGCATCGAGCCCGATAAACGACGTGCCGGCGTCGCCCTTGCGGCATTCCTCGCGCGCGAGCAGGGCGATACCGATAGCGCCCATCAGCCCCGGGTGGGGCGCACGCGTGACGGGTTTGCCCAGATACTGCTCGAATGCGCGCAGCACCGCGTCGTTTCGGAACGTGCCGCCCTGGACGACGACTTTGTCGCCCAGACGGTTGAGATTTGAAACGCGAATGACCTTGGTGAACACGTTCTCGATAATCGAACGGCAGAGACCGGCCATGATGTCGCCCGGACCCTTACCGCGCCGCTGCTCGGAAACGACGCTGCTGTTCATGAACACCGTGCAGCGGCTGCCGAGAACGGCGGGGGCTTTGGACGAAAATGCCTCGGTCGCGATATCCTCAACGGCTATTCCGAGGTTTTTGGCAAAACCCTCGAGGAACGAGCCGCAGCCCGCAGAGCACGCCTCGTTGACGACGATATCGGTCAGCACGCCGTGGTTGAGCCAGATGGCCTTCATATCCTGTCCGCCGATGTCGAGCACGAAGGTCGCATCGGGAACGCATGCGCACGCGGCGCGGGCGTGCGCGACCGTCTCGACCGTATGGTAGTCGGCGTGGAACGCGCGCGCGAAAAGCTCCTCGCCGTATCCCGTGGTGCCCACGGCATCGATCGCAAGCGTGACTCCCGCTGTCTCCCAGCGGTTCTTCAAGCTGACAAGACCCTGTTGGGCGACGTCGAGCGGTCTGCCGTTATTAGACGCGTAGAACGAATCGACAAGCTCACCCGCCTCATCGACCAGGGCGAACTTGGTCGTCGTGCTCCCCGAATCGATACCGAGCGCCACACGCACCGTCTCTCCGGGCGCATACGCATCCGGACCCTTTGCCGGCGTCTCTTTGCCATGGCGTGCCGTAAAATCCGCCTGCTCGGCAGGTGTGGCAAAAAAGGGCTGGGCAAGACGTCCCTCCCCGCTTGCGGGCGCGACCGTCTCGAGCTTATCCAGCCGGACAAAAGCGTCGGGAAGGTCGATCGGTTGGGACGATGCGAACATGTCGGTCAGCGACAGGGCGGCACCGCGCGCGACCATGATCTGCGGATCGCGCGGGACGATAACCTGATCGTCCGATAGATTCAGTTGCTCCCGGAACACGCGGACCAGCGTGGGGTTGTAGGCGAGCGTACCGCCCTCGAAGATTACCGGCGGCTCGATGTCGATACCCTGGGCCAGACCGCCGATCGTTTGGCGGGCGACCGCGTGAAGCGCCGAAAGCGCCAGGTCGGTGGTAGGAATGCCCTCGTTGAGCAGCGGCTGGATATCGGTCTTTGCGTACACGCCGCAGCGGCCCGAGACCTCGTGGACGGTCGTTCCCCGGCTTGCGAGCTGCTCGAACTCGCCCGATTCGGTGCCGACCCCCATGAGCTTTGCCATCTCGTCGATAAATGCACCGGTACCGCCTGCGCACGAACCGTTCATGCGCATGTCGGCAACCTCGATGTCTCCCTTATCGTTGGTGCGGAAGAAGATCATCTTGGCGTCTTGGCCGCCCAGCTCGATGGCGCAGCGCGTCTGCGGATAGAACCTGCTGATCGCGAGCGCGTTGGCGACCACCTCCTGAACGTACGAGGCGCCCAGCGCGGTCGCGATATCGCGCGCACCCGAGCCGGTCACCGCAACGCGCAGCGACTCATGGGGAAAGCGCTCGGCGAGCTCGCCGAGCATGGCGCGCACGCTCGCTGTCTGACACGCCCCGTGGCGGCGATATCCCCACCACGCCTCGGTCATATCCTCGTGCATCGCGTAAACTTTGGTCGTCGTCGACCCTACGTCCAGTCCTACTAGCAACGCCATAATGCTCCGTCTCTCGCATTTTTCCTGCTAGAGATATACCACTCTACGTAATACAACAGACTGTTGTATTTAAACTCCGTATAAAAAGCGGCTGCCGAAACGCTTCAGCAGCCGCCGAATGCACCAACAGATTCTTCTGCGCGCTAGCACGTCGGGCAACGGAGCAGCACGGGCCCTCCGGTCATGCGCACCGCTCACGCCCGCGATGTCGCCGAGAGAGCTATCCACGCTTAGGGCTCCAACCAAGCAAGTCGCCCGCGCTCAGCAGATCCCTAAGCGAGCTACTCGCACTCAGGAGCCATAGCCTGCTCCAAGAGCTCGGCATGCTCCTCCTCGAAAACCGTCCCCACAGGGAAGGCGCGACGGAAGACGAAGTGGGAAATCGGACCGGCTACCAAAAGGTTCCACGGCAGCGCCATCACAAAATTATGCGGGATGTTGATCATCCAGATCGCAGGCACGGAATACAGGTTCGCAAGGATGCCGCCGGGCATGTGCGTCAGACCCTCGCAGGCACCGTACAGCGACATGATGATGACCATGGGAACGACCATGCAGGAGCTGACGGCGAGCGTCATGGCAAGTGGCGAGCTCTTGCCCGGCGTGACCAAGTACTTAAAGGCGAAACCCTTGGCGAGCGGGCTGGCGACGAACCAGTCGCAGCACATGGCAAAAATGTAGGCAACGGGGAAGCCGAGCCACGCAGCGGCAACGACCTCGCCGTTGATGGCCCCGTGCTGCAGGGCAACGTTGTAGATGCTCATCCAGAGCACCATGCAAAAGCACATGATAAAGGTGAACAGCAGGCTCTCTCGTTTGTTGATAGGCATAAAGGGCAGATTCCTCTCTGTGTTGTACCGCGGCGCCACGCAACAAAAACGGGCGGGCAAGATGGAGCTGTTGGAACTTCATCTCGCCCGCCCGTGGTACGCGCGTCTGCGACTACTTATGTGGTGGAACCAGCCTAGCACGAAACGCATGCGCTTCGTAAGCGTTGAGTTTATGAAGATGCAGGGCACCGATAATCCCCCGACCCCATAAGTTGCGGTGGAATACGGACTGTTTTGACCCTTTAAGCAGCAATTCAGTCCCTATTTCACCGCAACTCATTTGGTGCAAAGTAACCTGTCCCCCTTGCACCAATTAGCTGGTATGGCGCCAGCGAGGGTCGGTGAGGGTGCGCGCCACACCCAGCCCAACGGGCAGAAACGCCACGATGAGCACTGCACGCACAAACCAGCCGAGCATATTGACCGTGTCGAAAGTGCACATGTAATACATCGAGCGATACAGATACAAGCCAGGCACCATAATGACAATTGATGGCACCGTGAGGGCGATGCGTGGGTAGGTGAGCTTGATTTCGGCTAAGCTCGCGAGCAGCCCCGATACCAGCGCACCGGTAAACGAAGCCGCCTCGGGAGGCATGCCCGCACTCAGGCCCAAGAAGGGAAGCAGCGTCGGCGCATCGACGAGCGTAAGGCGCAAGGTATTAGACACGGCGCCGATGAGCCCTGCCGCCGCTGCCATCTTTACCGGACTGTTGAACATAACCGAGAAGCCAAATACGCCGATAAAGCTCATCAGCATGCGCAAGAGCGTAAGAGCCAGCGGTGAGAGACCAAGCGGGGCGAAGTCATCCGGCGCCAGTCCCACACACTCGGCAACCATCCAGCCTACGAGGGTCGCCATCACAATAATCGACACAGCATACGAAAGACGCTCGATGCCGCTTCGCATGTCGAGCTTAGCGATGTCGAGGCCTGCCGTAATGAGGGGAAAGCCGGGAATCACAAAGAGCATGGCGCCGATATAGCCTTCTTGGTGCGACATTGCCCCCGGTACGACCTGGCCAAGGCCGAGCAATGCCAGCAGATACGAAACGCAAGCGAGCGCAACGCCGATCGTCAGCGCGCTAAACTGGCCAAGGCCCTGCTTGAGAATATGGGAGCGAGCAAAGTTGCCGACACCAGCGCCTACGAACGCGCAGGCCATCTCGATAGGGCCGCCGCCGAGCAAAAAGACGAAGGCGCCACAAGCACAGGCCGCCGCAAGACCCTGTTGCCAGAGAGCGTAATCGGGCTTCGAGCTCTCAACGGTCTTGAGCATCTCGTGGTATTCGTGCACGGTAAACCGGCGCCCGTAAATCTCGATTTCCTTTAAGAAGCTCTCCATCATCCAGATGCGATGGGTATTGACTCCCGTTGTGGGCAGGCTGACAACCTCGTTAAAGCAGTGGCCATCTTCGATGCAGGTGCACTCAAACGACAGGAGACTCAGGTCGACGTGAATCGTGACGCCGAGCACGTCAGCAACACGATTCATGGTATCGCGCACGCGCCAGGCACCCGTTCCGCTCGCGAGCATAAGCATACCGGTGCGGCAGATGATGGATGATTTATCGGTGAGCGGCGCATCGACGGCAAGTTCATCGCCTGCCGTCACGATCTGGTGCCAGTCAGTTTTCATATGGAGCGCGCCGGCACGGACACCGTGGTGCATGGGGGCTCTCGAAAGCAGCGAGTCAAGGCGCGAAGACTGTGGGGGCTCCGCCGATTCGCCCTCGTCCTCGTCGGGCTCTTCATCGATCAGATCAAAGGAATCAAGCGGCGCTGGCTCGCGACGGTCGATCAGCTCCTCGTCCTCATCATCAAAGTAATTGAACTGATCGAGCATGTCCTCTTCGATAGCACGCTCGCTCGCATCGTCCATCCCGGTGCTCCCTTCCTATCGACTAACCCCCATCCTAGACAGCGACGGCTAAAGGAAACATAAAAGAGACGGCTGTCATGCGAGCCATGTGTGCAATAGCCGTTGGGTAGTCGTTTGAGAACGCCCCCAATGACTATTGACGGCCAAGGCAACGCCGATGCTATGGCACCGACAGACACTATGACCCAATCCGAGGGCACTAAAAAGATAGGAGCCCCCGCTCGTGACCGCGGGTCGGGGCTGCGA
>NZ_JBCOTQ010000018.1:0-37573 GCF_040920445.1 Collinsella aerofaciens
CCCTTGATGAGCTCCGGCGCGTCCTTGGCGCGGCCCCACTGCCAAATGTGCTCGCCCAGCCAGGCGCGGACAGGTGTCAGGTCGCCGCTCGCGCAGGCGCCGTTAAGGTCGACACCGTCGCGGCACATGGCCGGCACAAACATGGCATCGTAGGCACTGCCCAGCGCATACGTGGGGAAGTAGCCAAACGAGCCGCCGCTCCAGTGCGTATCCTGTAGGCAGCCGTGCGTGTCGTCGGGAACGGGAATGCCCAGGTACTCATCCATAAAGCGGTTCCAAAGCGCGGGGATGTCCTTGGCCGTGGCCTCGCCGGCAAACAGCATGCGCTCGATCTCGTAGCGCACCATAACGTGCAGCGGATAGGTGAGCTCGTCGGCCTCGGTGCGGATCAGCGAAGGCTGCGCAATGTTCACGGCGTGGTAGAGCGCGTCTTCGTCCACGTTGCCGTAGACCTCGGGCGCATGGCGGCGCAGTACCTCGAGCAGCGGTCCCATAAAGGCACGGCTGCGGCCCACGGTGTTCTCAAAGAAGCGGCTCTGGCTCTCGTGGATGCCCATGGAGGTGCCGCCCTCCAGGCAGGTGCGCGCATAGGCGGGATTGACGCCCAGCTCGTACATGGTGTGCCCCGCCTCGTGGATGATGCTGTAGACGTTGGAGATGCAATCGTCCTCGTAGATGTGTGTCGCGATGCGCGCGTCACCCACGGCAAAGCCCTCGCTAAACGGGTGCTCGGTAAAGGCAAGCGTGGTGTCGTCCAGGTTCAGGCCGACGAGCTTCATCAGGTCGAAGCTCATGGCGCGCTGGGCGGCCTCGGGCACGCGGGCGTGCAAAAAGTCGGCATCGGGCTGCTGGCCGCGCTCGCCGATGGCGTGCACGAGCGGCACGACCGTGGCCTTGACCTCCTCGCAAAACGCGTCGAAGCTCTTGGCGGAAAGGCCGCGCTCGTACTGGTCGAGCCAAACATCGTAGGGGTCGCGCTTGGGATCCATGAGCTCTGCCTGATGCTTAAGTTGGGCGACGATTCTATCCACATAGGGCTCAAAGCTCGCCCAGTCGTTGGCCGTCTTGGCTTTGTGCCACACGGCGTCGGCCTCGCAGGTGAGCCTGGTCCAGGCCTCGGCCTCCTCGGTAGGAATAACGCTTGCCTCGCGCTGGTCGCGGCCGAGCACGCGGATCTCGTCGAGCAGCTGCGGGTCGTCTACGTGTCCGCCTGCAACCGTCTCGCGCGCTAACGAGCGTACGAGCTCAACGGACTTCTCGCTGGTCAGTAGCTTGTGATGTTCGCCGGCAAGCGTGCCCATGGCGTCGGCACGGGCGGCAGCGCCGTTGGCAGGAGCAATCGTCGCTCCATCGAACTCGGCAATCTTGAGCAGGTACTCGCGAGTCCACAGCTTGCCCTCGAGTTTGCGGAACTTTTTGACGGCCTTGTCGACTTTAGCAGCCTTGACGCCCTTGGCAGCCTTTGCCACGGCGGCCTTGGCCTTCTTATCGAGTTTCTTTCCCATACCGCATCCTTAATCTCGCAGGCCGAGCGCCGCAGACGGGTGCACGGCCAGTTTGCACAGCTACCTGCCTTGTACCCAGCGCGAACAAAACGGAACGCGGCGATGCGCTCGCGAAATGTGTTATCCTATAGCCCAATGCGTTGACGGAGAGGGTTTTGCCCGCCGTGTCGCCGGCAAGAGAGGGAAGGTCATGGGCTGCAAGCCTTCCTGCGGTGGCAAGGGCCAAGCGTTCACTCCCGAGCAGCGACCTCAACGGGCGCGCGGCCGGTGGCAGCGAAGCTCCAGTAGGGAAGCCGTGAGCCTCGCGACAAGGGGCGCAGAGTGGGCACGGCGGGCCAGACATCCGCCGGGTCAAACAAGGTGGTACCGCGGAATTCAACCGTCCTTGGGCAATGTACATGCCCGAGGGCGGTTTTTTGTTACCGAACCGGGCCGCGTTTTCGCAACGTCAGACGGCGGCAGCCGCCTCGGCAAGCGGGGAACGCGAGAGACGAAAGGGAAGACATGAGTCTGATTGATGATCTGGTCAAACTCGAGGAAGAGGCCAAGGAGCTCGTCACTAGCGCCGACGACGCCGCCAAGCTCGAGGCTGCGCGCGTTGAGCTGCTCGGTCGCAAAGGCCGTATCACCGGCCTGATGCGCATGATGGGCAAACTCGCCCCCGAGGATCGTCCCATGATGGGCAAGCGCGCCAACGAGATGCGCCAGCTGATCGAGGGCATGCTCGACGAGCGCACCACCGAGATGAAGGCCGCCGCCCTCAAGCACGCACTCGAGCACGAGGCCGTCGACATCACGCTGCCGGGCATCCGTCCGCAGATCGGTCACCAGCACCTGATCAAGCAGATCATCGAGGAGGCCGAGGACATCTTCTGCGGCATCGGCTACACCGTCGAGTCCGGCCCCATGGTCGATACTTCCTACTACAACTTCACTGCGCTCAACGCCCCCATGGATCACCCGAGCCGCTCGGCCCGCGATACCTTCTACGTGGTCGATAACAACCCCGGCAGCGTCGCGCACCCCGAGGCTCACGCCCATGGCGAGTCCGACGTGCTGCTGCGCACCCAGACCTCGGGCGTACAGATCCACACCATGGAGTCGCAGAAGCCGCCCATCTACATGATCTGCCCGGGCACCGTCTACCGTCCCGATACGGCCGACGCCTGCCACCTGCCGCAGTTCAACCAGATCGAGGGCCTGGTCGTCGACGAGGGTATCACCTTTGGCGACCTGAAGGGCACGCTCGACTACTTTGTTAAGTGCATGTTTGGCGAGGACCGCAAGACGCGCTACCGTCCGCACTTCTTCCCCTTCACCGAGCCTAGCTGCGAGGTGGACGTGAGCTGCCACGTCTGCGGCGGCAAGGGCTGCAACTTCTGCAAGCACAGCGGCTGGATCGAGATCCTGGGCTGCGGCATGGTCGACCCCAACGTCCTGATCAACTGCGGCATCGACCCCGAGAAGTACACCGGCTTCGCCTTTGGTATTGGCGCCGAGCGCGTCGCGGCACTGCGCTACGACCTGCCCGACCTGCGAACGTTGATGACTGGTGACATGAGGTTCTTGAACCAGTTCTAGAACGCTTTCTTCTTAGTTGCAGTTTCCGGCTCAAAGCCGCATTTATGAAAGGAGACCAGTTAGATGCGCGTTTCTTACGACTGGCTCAAGACCATGATCGATATTCCGGAGGATCCCAAGACCCTTTCGGACGAATATATCCGTACCGGCACCGAGGTCGAGGCGATCGACACCGTGGGCGAGTCCTTCGACCACGTGGTGACCGCCAAGGTGCTCACCAAGATCCCGCACCCCGATAGCGACCACATGTATGTGTGCTCGGTCGACGTGGGTGACAAGAACCTCGACGCCGACGGCAACCCCGCCCCGCTGCAGATCGTCTGCGGCGCGCAGAACTTCGAGGCCGGCGACCACATCGTCACGGCCATGATCGGCGCTGTCCTGCCCGGCGACGTCAAGATCAAGAAGAGCAAGCTTCGCGGCGTCGTGTCCATGGGCATGAACTGCTCCGCGCGCGAGCTCGGCCTGGGCGGCGACCACTCCGGCATTATGATCCTGCCCGAGGATACGCCCTGCGGCATGCCGTTTGCCGAGTACGTGGGCTCGAGCGACACCGTGCTCGACTGCGAGATCACGCCCAATCGTCCCGACTGCCTGTCCATGATCGGCATGGCCCGCGAGACCGGCGCCATCTTCGATCGAGATTTCCACGTTGAGCTGCCCGCCATCAAGGCCGAGACCGGCCGCGCGACCGACGACGAGCTTTCCGTCGAGATTGCCGACGAGGGCCTGTGCGACCGCTACGTTGCCCGCATCGTGCGCAACGTGAAGGTCGGTCCGTCGCCCGACTGGATGGTCAAGCGCCTCAACGCCCTGGGCGTGCGCCCGCACAACAACATCGTCGACATCACCAACTACGTGATGATGCTCACCGGCCAGCCGCTGCACGCCTTTGACCTCGACACCTTTGCCGAGCGCGATGGCCATCGTCGCGTTGTGGTTCGCGCCGCCCAGCAGGATGAGAAGTTCACGACGCTCGATGGCGAGGAGCGCACGCTCGACGCCGGCATGGGCCTCATCACCGACGGCGAGCGCCCTGTGGCGTTGGCCGGCGTCATGGGCGGCATGGATTCCGAGATCGAGGACGATACCGTCGATGTGATGGTCGAGAGCGCCTGCTTCAATGCCGGCCGCACCTCGCACACCAGCCGTGACCTGTCGCTGATCTCCGACGCCTCCATCCGCTTTGAGCGCCAGGTCGACGAGACCGGCTGCGTGGACGTCGCCAATGTGACGTGCGCGCTTATCGAGGAGATCGCCGGCGGCGAGGTCGCCCCCGGCTATGTGGACGTGTTCCCCGCGCCCAAGACCATCGACAGCATCAAGCTGCGCCTGGCCCGCGTGCACGCCATCTGCGGTGCCGACATCGAGCCCGACTTTATCGAGCGCTCGCTCACCCGCCTGGGCTGCACCGTCGAGCGCGACGGCGAGGACTTTATGGTCACGCCGCCGAGCTTCCGTCCCGACCTGCCGCGTGAGATCGACCTGATCGAGGAGGTCCTGCGCCTATGGGGCATGGGTCGCGTCACGGCGACCATTCCGGCTGCCAAGAACCACATCGGTGGTCTGACGCGCGAGCAGAAGCTTACCCGCAAGGTTGGCGAGATCCTGCGCGCCTGTGGCCTCAACGAGACCACGACCTTTGGCTTTGCCGCCCCGGGCGACCTGGAGAAGATTGGCATGTCCACCGAGGGCCGCGGCTGCCCCATGGTTCTCATGAACCCGCTGGTGGCCGAGCAGACCGAGATGCGTCGTTCGCTGCTGCCGGGCCTGCTGCAATCCGTGGCCTATAACGAGGCCCACGGCACGCCCAACGTGCATCTGTACGAGGTCGGCAGCCTGTTCCACGGTCGCGAGAACGCCAGCCTGCCCAAGGAGACCAAGTCCGTGGCGGGTGTGCTCTCGGGCCAGTGGAGCGAGCAGTCTTGGAGCATGAAGTACCGCAAGCTGCGCTTCTTCTTTGGTAAGGGCATTGTCGAGGAACTGCTCGCCCAGCTGCGCATCGAGAAGGTTCGCTTCCGTCCCGTCGAGGGCGAGGGCTACGCTTTCTTGCAGCCGGGTCGTGCGGCCGAGGTTCTGTCCGGCGGCACCGTGCTGGGCTGGGTCGGCGAGATTCACCCCAAGGCGCGCGAGGCGATGGGCATCGATGAGGTTGTCGTTGCCTTTGAGCTCGATCTGGACAAGCTGATCAAGGGTGCCCGCAACCAGGAGAACTACCGCGAGTTCTCGCAGTACCCGGCTGTTGAACACGACCTTGCTATCGTGGTCGACAACGCTGTGACCTGCGAGGATCTTGAGCGCCGTATTACCAGCGCCGGCGGCAAGCTGCTCGAGGGCGTGCGCCTGTTCGACGTCTACCGCGATCCCATCCGTATCGGTGCGGGCAAGAAGTCCATGGCCTTTGCGCTTACGTATCGCTCCGACGACCACACGCTCACCAGCGAAGAGGTCGAAAAAGCGCACCAGAAGATCGTCACCAAGGTGTGCAAGGGCGTAAACGGCGAGGTCCGCGGCTAGGTCCTGCGCTGGGGTATGGGTCAGCGGTGGCTGCTGCCGAGTCCTACGTGACTGCTATGCCCGGTATAAGGCACCGTTGAGCCTGCATATATGACACGCGCATTACATAACGGCGTGCTGCTTTGTCGGCAGTGCGCCGTTTTGCTATGATAGCCCGCGTCGTGTTACGAATCTGACATTACGTAACACTGGAAAGGTGATTCAAACGGCGTTGCAATTCCGTGCGCCGATAACCGGGAGGCGTGCATGCACATTCCAGATAATTATCTGTCCCCGCAGACCGATGCCGTCATGGCGGTGGCGATGGTGCCCGTTTGGGTCCACTGCATCAAGAAGGTGCGCGCCACGCTCGATCGCAAGCACATGGCTTTCCTGGGCATCTGCGCCGCGTTCTCCTTCTTGCTCATGATGTTCAACGTGCCGCTGCCCGGCGGCACCACTGGTCACGCCGTCGGCGGCGCGCTCATCGCGCTGTTGCTGGGCCCGGAGGCCGCGGCTATCGCTGTCTCGGTCGCGCTGGCGCTGCAGGCGCTGCTGTTTGGCGACGGCGGCATCCTGTCCTTTGGCGCCAACTGCTTTAACATGGCCTTCGTGCTGCCGTTTGCCGCTGCTATCGTGTTCCGTGCGCTCAACAGCCGTTTGCACGACAAAAGCTGGGGCACCTCGGTTTCGGCCATCGTAAGCGGCTGGGTCGGCCTGTGCCTGGCGGCCCTGTGCGCGGCAATCGAGTTTGGTATTCAGCCGATGCTCTTTACCAACGCTTCGGGCGCGCCGCTGTACTGCCCCTTCCCGCTGTCCGTGGCTATTCCGGCCATGTTGATCCCACATATGCTGGTTGCCGGCGTGGTCGAGGGCGTAGCGACGGCCGCCATCTACGGTTTTATCAAGAAGACGGCGCCGAGCATTATCGTCGGCCCCGAGGCTTCCGACGGCCTGCTTGAGACCGAGGGCGCAACCGCCAAGAAGACCTCGCTGGTCCCCACGTTCATCCTGGTCGCCGTGCTTGTCGTGGCCACGCCGCTGGGCCTGCTGGCCACGGGTGACGCCTGGGGCGAGTGGGACGCTGAGGGCGCCGCGACCGCCGTTCAGGAGGCTGGTGACGACAGTCTGCAGGCTTCGGTCGGCCTCGACACCCCGACCTTTGCCGACGCTCTGCCCACGGGCGATTATCTGCAGGCCTATTCCGAGGAGCAGGGCCTTGGCTTTGCCGGCCAGGCTGCCATGTATATCCTGTCCGGCGTGATTGGCGTGGCGGTGCTCACCATCGCATTCCGTCTGATCTCGCTGACGGTTAAGGAAAGCGGTGCTCATGGCAATAGCCGAGCTGCCTAGCTGGCTTGCGGTCGAGCAGCGTTACGAGCCCGTGGGGGCTCGGCATCGCGTGATGCAAAAGAATGTCCTGCACCTGGCGAGCCTGCTTGAGCGGGTTCGCCTGGGTGGGGGCGCGCACGAGGGCGGGTCGATGGTCGACCGCGCCCTTTCTTGCGTTTCGGCTCCGGTGCGCCTGGTGGGGATGTTCGTCTGCGTCCTGTGCGTGTGTCTGACGCAGAGCCCGCTGTACCTCATGTTGATGGCGGCTATCGCGCTGGTGCTGGTCGCGGTGCGCCCCGCACGCGGGCTGCGTGCGACCATTGTACCGGCGCTCGGCGCCACGGGGCTTGCGGTGGTTCTGGCATTGCCTGCCCTGCTGCTGGGCGCGTCTGCCACGGGCGCCATGCTCAAGATCGCGCTCAAGACCTTCATTAATGTGTCGCTGGTGCTGGGCGTTTCGTGGACGCTTACCTGGAGCCGCATGTCGGCGGCGCTCAAGATGCTGCATCTACCCGACGAGGTCATCTTTACGTTTGATATGGCGCTCAAGCACATTGAGGTGCTGGGTCGCACGGCGCACGATCTGTGCGAATCGGTCATGCTGCGCAGCGTTGGCCGTGCGCCTGAGGGATTTTCGCGTACCGATTCGATCGCGGGTATCATGGGCATGACCTTTATCAAGGCGATGGAATGCAGCCGCGCGATGGACGAGGCCATGCTCTGCCGCGGCTTTGCCGGCGCGTATCCGGCTCCCGCGCGGAGCGGCTTTGGCTGGCGCGATGCGGTCTATGCGGCCGGCGTGGCGCTGCTGGCAGTGTTGTGCGCCGTGCTGTAGGCGCTGCTGGTTCTGGCTGGGGATGCAAATAGGGAAGGGCGACGTTTTGACGATCGATATGAATAGTGCGGCGGGCACGAACGGTGTGGGCGGCGCCGAGGACACGCCGCTTATTGAGTTGCGCGACGTGGTGTTTTCCTATACGGGTCATACGGTTGTCGATGGTGTGTCGCTGCAGGTCGATCGTGGTGAACTCGTTGCCCTGCTTGGTCCCAACGGCTGCGGTAAGACGACGATTATGCGCCTTATTAACGGCCTTGAACTCGCGAACGCAGGGGCATACCTGTTTGACGGACGCGTGGTCGATGCGGCGTATCTGAAGGATTCTGCTGCTGCTCAGAAGTTCCACCAGCGCGTGGGCTTCGTGTTCCAAAACGCCGATGCCCAGCTGTTCTGCGCCACGGTGGGCGAGGAAGTTGCTTTTGGTCCCGCGCAGATGGGGCTGCCGGCAGACGAGCTCGAGCGCCGCGTGAGCGATGCCATGGGGTTGTTCCAGGTTGCCGACCTTGCCGACGCCTCTCCCTATCAGCTCTCGGGCGGGCAAAAGAAGCGCGTTGCGCTGGCTGCGGTGGTGTCGATGAACCCGGATATCTTGGTCCTTGACGAGCCTACCAATGGGCTCGACGAGGATTCATGCGACATCGTGGTCAACTTCTTGCTGGCCTACGTCGCGGCGGGTAAGACGGTCTTGATGAGCACACATCATCAGGATTTGGTGCGGCGCCTGGGTGCCCGCGCCATCTATATCGATCGATATCACCATGTGGTCGAGGCGCCGGTGTCGTCGTATGGAACCGAGAGCGGCGCTGCGGAATAGTTGCTGCGTAGAGCGTGCGTAGCCGCCCGCGCGGCTTTGCCGTGATGGTATAGTTATCCAGGTTTTTTATGGGGGTGGCTATGCCAAGCTGGAACATTCATATCGCTCAGACGGAGCGTTTGCTGGAGCGCACCGGTGCGCTTGCCAAGAGCGTGCGCGACCGCAATGCCTTTTTGTTTGGCTGCGTGGTTCCGGATATTTTCGTGGGCTATATGGTCCCTGGCATCGCCGATCCCATCCCGTACCGCATTACGCACTTTGCCAAGCCCGAGCCTATCCCTAAGCCGCGTGAGCACGAGTTCTGGGATACCTATGTGGCACCGTTGCTTAAAAGTTCGCCCACCGGTGCGCCAGCCGCGGCGACCTCGATTATCGAGGAGCGCGAGCGACTGAATCGCGTGCACTATCCCCAGCGCTACAGGGATGCTGAGCCGGTTGTCGGTCCCGGCGCTCGTGAGTTCTCGCTTGCGTCCGAAGATGTGGCGCAGTCGTTGCTCGATTTGACACTGGGTGTCTGGTCGCATCTGGTGGCCGATACCGTATGGAATACGCGCGTGAATCAGTACCTGGAGGCGCACGGCGGCAAGCCGTGCGAGGAGTTCCGCATTAAAAAGCAAGGCGACTTTGACTGGTTTGGCAAGACGCTGGGCATTGTTTCCATCCCGCGTGCGACCGATCGCCTGTATACCGCTGCGACGCGTTTTGGGCAGTATCCCATCCATAAGGAGTATGTGCTCAAGACCATCGGCGTCATGCACGAGATCGTGCGCGAAAACCCCGGCGAGCCCGATCATCCGCCGTACCGCCTGCTGACCGAGGAGTTCTTTGACGCAACGTTTACCGAGGTCGTCGAGCTGACCGAGGCGGGCTTTGCGGCTCGCGTTGCTGCTTCTGACGTTCCCGCAGTCCCTCTGATCGCTAGCTGCTAGCCGGCCGGCTTAACGGAGAACAGTTCATCCCAATTGACCAACAGCTCCCGCCGCAGGGCATCTTCGGTGGTGCGTTCCTGATCGGTCTTTGGGATGTAGGGGAGCCCCGCCTTTTTATGAATGAGCTCGGCGATGCTATCAAAGCTCTTCTTGTCCTTGATTTGCTCATAGGTTATCTGGATAACGTCATAGCCCATGCTTGTGAGGGCGGTGGTGCGCTCGGCATCGGAGAGGCTTGCGGCTTCGTTGTCATGGGCGGAGCGGCCTTGGCATTCCAGAATGACGCCCATGCTGTTGGTGGCACTTTCGATGAGGATATCGGCGTAGCAGCAGGTTTTGTAATACAGTGAGCGCGCGGCGTCGCTGAGTAGGATGCGCACGTTGTTTGCGATGTTGATGCCCATGCCGCCCTCGTCGCGGGGGAGCGAGACAAGCATGGAGGTCTGTACTTCGAAGGGCGAGGCAGTTTGCCCCGTCATGTGCTCGGCTGTCCAGCGCAGTTGTTTAACGCCGCGCAGGCCTGCGGCCTGCTTGGCGAACGTGGCGATATCCGCTGCGGAAAGAAGCGGCGTGCGCTTCCACAGGTTAGTGCCATTGCCCTTGGTGTCGACAACACGCTCCCAGCCGCAGTTGGGTGGAATGAGCTTAAGCGAAATAGCTTCATCGAGTTGTTGTTGTGTTCGCTCGCAGGGCTTAAATACTGCAAAGGAGCTGCACATCTCGTAGCAAGCCATGAGTAACTGGTTGCGTGAGACCTGCGTAGCAAGGCTGAGCAGCGTAAACTCGGGCGACGTGACATCAAATCCATGTTCAGTCTGCCTAAACGACCCGGGAGGTGGTTCTTGGGTCAGGAGGTGCGATTTAAACAGGCTTCGCGACCCGGATTGTGCCCGAGTGAATACAAGCCTGTGAAGCGGTGCGTGAAGCAGGTCTTTTACAACTGCATGACTTCCGAGGCCGCAACATCTGCGATCCATATTGCCAAGGCTAATGGCGGGGTAAAGGCCTAATACCTGCGGCGGGATGCGGTAGTAGTTAAAGGCGGATTGCCCACAAAGCGTCAGGTCCATAATGCCCTCCTGGCCGAAATCATCTCTTTGAAGCGAGTGATGCCAGCGTCAATCCGGAGGTATGCGGCAAAATCTGAACCCTATGAGCAGACCTGGCTTTTGAGGCTAGTTTATCAGGCATTTTGTTGCGAAAAAAACAGGGTGTGCTCGGAGGTTCCAGATTTTGCCGCATACTTCCGAAAACCAGGTCGATTTGGTTCTTGCTAAAACGATTTATCAGCCCTGCGTGAGGTGTGGTCTTGCCACCGGGTGAACACTTCTAGCGCCTGAGCTATATTTTTTGGGCCTCGAAGGGTGGATTTCGCGCTTTTGGTAAAGAAATGAGTGCGTGTTTTGCCGTGCGCCGGCATTGGCACAGAAAAAGGGTCCGGAAGGCGAAGCCTTCCGGACCCTTTGCAATGCAAATCTGCTTGCAAGTGCGATTTAGCGCACCTGAGCGACGTAAGCGACGTTGGTCGAGGAGACCTTGTCCTCGAGCTGGACGCTCATGCGGGGATCGCCGGCGGTAGCGACGGTCAAATCGCCAGTCTTGACGTAGCCGAGCTCCTTAGCGGTCTCGATCGCCTTGACGATCGTGCCGTTGACGGTGCCCTGGGTAATCTCGGCCTGGTGCGGGATGACGCCCCAGTACATGATCATCTGCTGGACGGCCCACTCGTGGCGGGAGAACGCGCAGATCGGCATGTTGGGACGGAAGTGCGAGATCAGGCGAGCGGTACGACCGGTGGTCGTCGGCACGGTGATGCACTTGGCGCCAACGGTGGTGGCCATGTTCACAGCGGACATACCCACAACGTTGTTGACGACGCGGGTGCCGTGAGCGTCAGCCGGAACCTCGAGCGGAGCGTGAGCCGGGAGGTACTTCTCGGTCTCGAGAGCGATGCTGGCCTGCATCTTGACGGCCTCGACCGGGTACTTACCGGCAGCGGACTCGCCGGACAGCATAACGGCGTCGGTGCCGTCGTAGATGGCGTTAGCAACGTCGGCAACCTCGGCGCGCGTCGGGCGCGGGTTTTGCTGCATGGAGTCGAGCATCTGCGTAGCGGTGATAACGGGCTTGTAGGCCGCGTTGCACTTGGCGATGATCTCCTTCTGGATGTGCGGAACGAGCTCGGGCTTGATCTCGATGCCCAGGTCGCCACGGGCGACCATGATGCCGTCGGAAGCCTCGAGGATCTCGTCGAAGTTCTCGACGCCCAGGGCGCACTCGATCTTCGGGAAGATCGTCACGTGCTCGCCACCGTTCTCGCGGCAAAGCTCGCGGATGCCGCGGACGGACTCGCCGTCACGGATGAAGGAAGCGGCGATGTAGTCGATGTTCTCGGTCAGGCCAAAGAGGATGTCCTGACGATCGCGCTCGGTGATAGCGGGCAACGAGATGTTGACGTTGGGCATGTTGACGCCCTTGCGCTCGCCGATCAGGCCGTCGTTCTTAACGACACAGGTCATGTCCTGGCCGTCGACGGACTCGACCTCGAGGGCAACCAGGCCGTCGTCGATTAGGATAAGGGAGCCCTTCTCGACCTCGGAGGGCAGAGCCAGGTAGTCGAGGGAGATGTGCTCAGAGGTGCCGTGGAAATCCTCGGACGTGGGCTGAGCGGTGACGACAATCTTGTCGCCGGTCTTGACGGCGACCTTCTTGCCGTCGACCAGAAGGCCGGTGCGGACCTCGGGGCCCTTGGTGTCGAGCAGGATGCCGACGGGCAGACCGAGCTCCTTGGAAATACGACGGACGCGCTCGATGCGACCGTGGTGCTCGTCGTAGGATCCGTGCGAGAAGTTAAAACGGGCGACGTTCATGCCCGCCTTGATCATCTCGCGGATGGTCTCGTCGCTATCGCAGGCGGGACCCATGGTGCATACAATCTTGGTGCGCTTGTACATTCAGACCTCCATCTGACATCGTCTTGCGCTGATAGATAAACCATAAGAAATAAAACTGAGATGATTATAACGAAATGCCGACCGAATACCCCAAAAAATCGACCGTATGCCGAATTAGAAGTTCATTTTTTGCGAAAAAACGGTATATGCAAAAACTTTACCAACCGTTCTAACCGCTGCTATCTGGGCGATATTTCAGTTTGATGATGCACCGAAGAAAAAACGTTTTATCAATGTTGAACATCATACGGTCTGCATCGTTGCGAATGGACCCTATTTCCAAATGGATTGTTTTGGCTAGACGCGTTGCTTTGGGGTACCATAGCTCCACTATCAACTGCCGCTCAGCACGGCAGCCTTGATGAGCCCTTGCCCTTCTCCTGGGAATTATGATCGGGCATCAATCTGCTGAGTGGCCCGAATCCCAGGAGGGGACTCTATATGCAAAAGGAATACCTGTCCGCCGCGGCGGAGGTACTCAGCGACCAAGGTGTCGATGAGAACCTCGGCCTGAGCAGCGACGAGGCGTCGTCGCGCCTCGCCAAGACAGGCCCTAACAAGCTTGAGGAAGCCGAGAAGACGCCGTTGTGGAAGCGCTTCTTTGAGCAGATGGCCGACCCCATGGTCATCATGCTGATCGTTGCCGCCGTCATCAGTGCACTCACGGGCATGGTCAAGGGCGAGGCGGACTTTGCCGATGTCGCCATCATCATGTTCGTCGTTATCGTCAACTCGGTGCTGGGCGTGGTCCAGGAGGCTAAAAGCGAGGAAGCTCTCGAGGCATTGCAGGAGATGAGCGCCGCGCAGTCCAAGGTTCTGCGCGACGGCAAGCTCGTGCACCTGCCGAGCGCCGAGCTCGTGCCCGGTGACGTGATCATGCTCGAGGCGGGCGACTCCGTCCCGGCCGACTGCCGCGTGCTCGAGAGCGCCACGATGAAGATCGAGGAGGCCGCCCTTACCGGCGAGTCCGTGCCCGTCGAGAAGCATGCCAACGTGATTGAGCTCGCCGCCGGCACCGACGACGTGCCGCTCGGCGACCGCAAGAACATGTGCTACATGGGTTCCACCGTGGTATACGGCCGCGGCCGCGCCGTCGTGGCCGGCACCGGCATGAACACCGAGATGGGTAAGATCGCCGGCGCCCTGGCCGAGGCCAAGGAAGAGCTCACGCCGCTGCAGGTGAAGCTTGCCGAGCTCAGCCGCATCCTCACCATCATGGTTATCGTCATCTGCGTCGTCATCTTTGGCGTCGACATCATCCGCCACGGCGTGGGCAACGTCCTCACCGACCCGACCGCCCTGCTCGACACCTTTATGGTCGCCGTCTCGCTCGCCGTCGCTGCCATCCCCGAGGGCCTGGTCGCCGTCGTGACCATCGTGCTATCGCTTGGCGTGACCAAGATGGCCAAGCGCCAGGCAATCATCCGCAAGCTCTCTGCCGTCGAGACTCTCGGCTGCACGCAGACCATCTGCTCCGACAAGACCGGTACCCTTACCCAAAACAAGATGACCGTCGTCAAGCACGAGCTCGCTGCGCCCAAGGAGAAGTTCTTGGCCGGCATGGCGCTGTGTTCCGATGCCCAGTGGGACGATGACCTGGGCGAGGCCGTGGGCGAGCCGACTGAGTGCGCGCTCGTCAACGATGCCGGCAAGGCTGGTCTTACTGGCCTGACTGCCGAGCACCCGCGCGTGGGCGAGGCCCCGTTCGACTCGGGCCGCAAGATGATGTCCGTGGTCGTCGAGACCCTGGACGGCGAGTATGAGCAGTACACCAAGGGCGCGCCCGACGTGGTGATCGGCCTGTGCACCCATATCTACGAGGGCGATAAGGTCGTCCCCCTGACCGAGGAGCGTCGCGCCGAGCTCGTGGCCGCCAACAAGGCCATGGCCGACGAGGCCCTGCGCGTACTGGCGCTGGCAAGCCGCACCTACACCGAGGTCCCGAGCGACTGCAGCCCCGCCGCGCTCGAGCACGACCTGGTCTTCTGCGGCCTGTCCGGCATGATTGACCCGGTCCGCCCCGAGGTCGCCGACGCCATCCGCGAGGCCCACGATGCCGGTATCCGCACCGTCATGATCACGGGCGACCACATCGACACCGCCGTGGCCATCGCCAAGCAGCTGGGCATCGTCACCGATCGCAGCCATGCCATCACCGGTGCCGACCTCGATCGCATGAGCGACGAGGAACTCGACGCGCACATCGAGGACTACGGCGTGTACGCCCGCGTCCAGCCCGAGCACAAGACACGCATCGTCGAGGCCTGGAAGTCGCGCGACCAGATCGTGGCCATGACGGGCGACGGCGTCAACGACGCCCCGTCCATCAAGCGCGCCGACATCGGCGTGGGCATGGGCATTACTGGTACCGACGTCACCAAGAACGTCGCCGACATGGTGCTCGCCGACGACAATTTCGCTACCATCATCGGTGCCTGCGAAGAGGGCCGTCGCATCTACGACAACATCCGCAAGGTCATCCAGTTCCTGCTTTCGGCCAACCTTGCCGAGGTGTTCTCGGTGTTTATCGCCACGCTCATCGGCTTTACCATCTTTCAGCCGGTGCAGCTGCTGTGGGTGAACCTGGTCACCGACTGCTTCCCCGCGCTCGCGCTGGGCATGGAGGATGCCGAGGGCGACATCATGAAGCGCAAGCCGCGCAACGCCAAGGACGGCGTCTTTGCCGGACATATGGGTCTGGACTGCGTGGTCCAGGGCCTGATCATCACCGTGCTGGTGCTGGCGAGCTTCTTTGTGGGCGTGTACTTTGACATGGGCTACATCCACATCGCCGATATGATCGCCGGCAATGCCGACGAGGAAGGCGTGATGATGGCGTTCATCACGCTCAACATGGTCGAGATTTTCCACTGCTTCAATATGCGCAGCCGTCGTGCGTCGCTGTTCACCATGAAGAAGGAGAACAAGTGGCTGTGGGCTTCCGCCGCGCTGGCACTGGTGCTGACGGTGATCGTGACCGTGCAGCCGACGCTTGCCGAGATGTTCTTCGGCCCTGTGACGCTTGAGCTCAAGGGCGTTCTTGCCGCGCTGGGTCTGGCCTTCCTGATCATCCCGCTTATGGAGATCTACAAGGCGATCATGCGCGCTGTGGAGAAAGAGTAGGTCGAAAGGCCATCCTTCCCACCGGCCCGACCGCCTGCGGGGTTTCTTCTTCGCTGGTCCTCGCGCTTCGCGCTGCGGGATCGCTCAGAAGAAACCCCTCTCGGCGGTCGGGCCTTCGGACAACCTCTCGGGACCGTAAGCTGAGGGAAAGTTTGTGAGCCGATCGAGCGTTTGCTCGACCGGCTCTTTTTGATTTAGGGCTTTGCCCGGCCAGCTCTTTTTGATTTAAAATACCTGCTCAGTTGTGATTTGTGGTGCTGGGAGGCGCTTGTGGGCAAGGCTAAGGCTAAGGCGAAGAAAAAGACGACGGGGGCGCGGGCTAAGCGCGATCGTCGTCGGAAGCTTGCGACCGAGGCCCCCGCGTCTGCCGAGGAGTTGTTGGCGAGCGTACCGGGGCTTGACGCGCTGCAGGACGTTCCGGCGTTTGATGACCTGCCGGTCGATGGGGCTCAGCAGGCGGCATTTGACGACTTTTGCGCACATGCTGAGGAGCCCGAGCAGATGCGGCTGGGTGCCGTTATTCGCCTGGATCGCGGGTTTCCGCTGGTGGCCACTGCCGACGACGCCTTTCGCGCCGAGCATGCCGTGGGGTTTGCCAAGTCGCGCGGCGAGGACGAGGTCTTGTTGCCTGCCGTGGGCGACCGTGTGGCGGTGCGCCGCGCTCCCGGGCACGATATGGGCGTGATTGAGTGCGTGCTGCCGCGCCGTACGAGCTTTGAGCGTTGGCGCGGCCGTGCCCGTGGAGAGCGCCAGGTGCTCTGCTCCAACGTGGATAGCGTGCTAATCGTGCAGGCGCTCGGTGCCGGTGAGGTGCTGCTCGACCGCGTGGCGCGCTCGCTGGTGTTGGCGCTCGACTGCGATGCCGAGCCGGTGGTGGTGCTCACCAAAGCTGACCGCTGCGATGCCGAGGAGCTCGAGCGCGATCTGGACCGCGTGCGCCGCCTGGTGGGTCCGGACGTGAGCGTGATCGTGACGTCCTCTGCCGAGGGCCGCGGCCTGGACGAGGTCCGTGCCTGCGTGCCTGCCGGGAGCTGCGCCATGATTCTGGGCGAGTCGGGTGCCGGCAAGTCGACGCTGCTCAATGCACTGCTGGGCCACGATACGTTGGCGACCGGCGGTGTGCGCGAACGCGACGACCAGGGCCGTCACACAACCGTCGCGCGCGTGATGGTGGCGCTGCCGGGCGACGCCGGCGTGATCGCCGATGCCCCGGGCCTGCGCAGTCTACCGCTCGTGGGTCACGAGCGGGGTCTGGCGCGCGCCTTCCCCGAGATTGTCGAGGCATCGCGCGCGTGCCGGTTTGGCGATTGCACACATACCCATGAGCCGGGCTGCGCCGTTCGCGAGGCCGAGGACGCCGGGCAGATCGACAGCCTGCGGCTGGAAACGTTCCAAAACCTGGCGTCATCCATGCGCGTGAGCGCTCAAATACTCGATCCCGATGTTCATCTGTAATTGATTTTTCCTATGGCAGCCGTCTCCCAACTGTTCGGGAGACGGCTTTTTTGCTGCGGAAAAGCCTCGAAACATGCAGTTTGCTGACGTGCTGACCAAAACCTTGCCATGAGCTTGACGGGCTGGTCAGCTTTTGGTCGGCGATTGGTTTGACATCGAAAACCAAGATCGCGATTGCGCCGCTTTACACTCTGACCGCCCAGACAATGGTGGTACGGGCATTCGCCCGGCACTGCCATGAGAGGAGCGGCCGTGAACAAGAGCAAGCGCATCGCCATCAGTCTGGTCGCGGGCGTGCTCGCTGCTCTGCTCTGCATGGTTTACGGCTCGTCGATCCGCTCACAAGCCGAACAGGTCCAGGCTGAGACCTTGGCCAAGTACGGTGGCGATCGCGTCGAGGTATGCGTCGCGGCGCGCGATATCGATGTGGGCGAGACCCTCGATGAGACCAATGTCATAACCCAGGAATGGCTGACGAGCCTGCTGCCGCGTGACGCGGCGACCGAGCTGCGCCAGGTGCGCGGCGACGTGACGACTTCGCGTATTCCCAAAAACGCCGTGATCTGCAATGTCTACACCAAGGCCGAGAGCCACAAGCTCGAGGTGCCTAAGGGCAAGGTCGCCGTTTCGGTGGCGGTCGATGCCGAGCACTCGGTCGGCGGTGCTACGGGCGTGGGCAGCTACGTGGATGTGTATGTGCAAAAAGACGGCGTAACCGATCGGCTGTGCGGCGCGTACGTGATCGATACCAGTGAAGATTCCGGTGCCACGCGCGAGGGCAAGATCGAATGGGTGACGCTGGCGGCTGACCCCGAAGACGTCAAGGAACTGCTGGGGGCATCGGGCAAGGGAACGGTCAGCTTGACGATTCCCGCCACGGCGCGCGGCAAAAAGAGCGGAGGCGACGAGTGATGAAGGCGATCTGGCTTGCGTGCTGCGCGTGCGGCGATTACGGGCTGTTGCAGCGGGAAGTCGAGGGCCGTGATGCGGGTGCACAGGTGCTTCGCGTGGGTGACCTGGACGGGCTGATTTCCATGGCGCGGGCGTTTCCGTCGCGCCGCGGGGCTGCCATCATCGCGGCGTCTCTGTTTGATACCGAAGATGTGCGCAAGACTGTTGTGCGCCTGACGGCCGAAGGCCGCGTGAGTCGCGTGGTCGTGTTGATAGAA
Source organism: Collinsella aerofaciens (assembly GCF_040920445.1). Taxonomy (GTDB): domain Bacteria; phylum Actinomycetota; class Coriobacteriia; order Coriobacteriales; family Coriobacteriaceae; genus Collinsella; species Collinsella aerofaciens_BH. Next base: position 18,197 of record NZ_JBCOTQ010000018.1, read on the forward strand.
GCACTCGATCCGTCGGATATCGAGGGGCTGTTTCGCGCAGGGGCGACCGAGGTCATCGCTGCGCACAGTATATGCGGCAACGGGCGCGCGGGCGAGGGAGCGGTTGATTCCGATCGGCGCATGACGATTGAGCCCGATGCTTTTGTTGATAGGGAATCCGGGGCGCCTCGCGCTACAAGAGGCCCGCGTGTTGATGATTATGGAAAAGCGGAAGCCGAGCATGGTCGGCGCCCCCGGAACCCCCTTGTATACGATGACGCTGGAGGGCCGGCGCAGCATGCTGGCGACTCCCCGGCTGTAGATATGGGATACGTGCACGGCGTGAATCTGGCGGATGAACTCGACGAAGTTGAGGGCTTTGCCGGGTGCGGCGAGTTGTCGCTGATGCAGCATGAGCAGATTGCGCAGAACGAGCCTGCCTCGCAGACCGAACAAGCCGCCATGCCGGCTTGGACGCAGCGTGTAGTTGCGGCAGGGGAGACGGGGACGCTGTCACCGACGCCCGCCCCGCCGCCTCCGATGCCGCCGGCAGACGCTGCCGCTTCGCCGCATCGAGCTCCGGTCATCTGCGCCATTTCGGGTTCGGGCGGGTGCGGCAAGTCGACGATCGTTGCCACCATGGCACACACATCGTCGCTGTTAGGCTTGCGTGCCGCCGTGCTCGACCTGGACCTGATGTTCGGAAACCTTTACGACTTGTTAGGCGTCGATACTCCGCGCGATATGGCGGCACTTATCGAGCCGTCGGCGGCGGGCGCGCTCACCGAGCCGGATATCGTGGCCGCATCGATGCGCGTGGCGCCGGGCGTTACGCTCTGGGGTCCCGTTGCGGCGCCCGAGCAAGCCGAGCTCATGGCACGTCCGGTGGAGCTACTGCTTGATGTCCTGCGTCGCGAATCCGACGTGGTCTTTATCGATACCTCGGTCTTTTGGGGCGACGCCGTGGCGGCTGCGGTGGCGGCGAGCGACCGTTGCCTGGTCGTTGGCGATGCGGCGGTGTCGTCCGCGACATCGGCATCGCGCGTCATTGAACTGGCAAGTCGGGTAGGTGTGCCGCGCACGCGCATGAGCGCCGTGTTCAACCGGTTCGGTGCGCGCGGGGCAGACGAGGACGTCGCCATGCGCTTTGAGATTGCCTGTGCGTTGAGCTCCAAGATTCGTATCGCCGATGGCGGGCAGGATCTCGCCGCGCTCATGGCGTTTGGGCGCGCTGACGAGGCAGTGGGTCAGACGAGCGCTTTCGCGACCAGCGTGCGCGAGGCCACGCGCGAGATGCTCGTGGAACTGGGGTGCGCCGTCGGCCCTTGGAGCGATATAGTCACCGACCGTGCAACGCGTACCGAACGCCCGCGTATCCGCCTTCCCTGGTCGCGCGAGGGTGATCAGCGATGAGCCTGCAAACGAGGATTAAGGCTGCCGGCGCTGCAGCGGCGGCAGCGCCTGTAGATGCGGGGCGTCGCCGCGCGGTGAAACGACGCACCAAGCGCGCCGTGATGGACCGCATGGGTTACGACGAAGTGGCGCGTATCAGCGCCTATATCGACCCGGTACTTGCCCGCTCGGAATTGCGTCCCGCGGTGGAGGCGGCGCTCAATATTGAGGAGCCGACCGATCTCGCGACGCCCGAGCGCGAGACCATCATCGACGAGATTTTGGATGACGTGGTGGGCTTGGGGCCGTTGCAGCCGCTCATCGAGGACGACACCGTTACCGAAATCATGATCAACGGCTGCCGCTCGGCTTTCTTTGAACGCGGCGGCGTCTTGTATCCCATCGAGCATGCGTTTGAGGATGATGAGCAGATCCGGGTGCTTATCGACCGCATCATCTCGCCACTTGGCCGCCGTATCGACGAGCGCAGCCCCATCGTCAACGCCCGCCTCAAAACGGGCTATCGCGTCAACGCGGTGATTCCGCCTGTGGCGATTGACGGACCGATTCTCACCATCCGAAAGTTCTCGGACCGTATCTGCTCGCTGGACGAGCTTGTGGGGCTGGGGTCGCTGCCGCTTTGGTATGCGCAGCTGCTGTCGTGCGCGGTGTCGCTGCGACAGGACCTGGCGGTTGCGGGAGGCACGGGATCTGGTAAGACCACTCTGCTCAACGCGTTGTCATGCGAGATCTCCACCGGCGAGCGCATCGTGACGATCGAGGACTCTGCCGAGCTCAAGTTTGCGCATCATCCGCACGTGGTGCGCCTAGAGGCGCGCGAGGCTTCAATTGAGGGCGAGGGCGCGGTGACGATCCGCGACCTGGTGACCAATGCCCTGCGCATGCGCCCCGACCGCATCGTGGTGGGCGAGGTGCGCGGTGCCGAGTGCTGCGACATGTTGCAGGCCATGAACACGGGCCACGACGGGTCGCTCACCACGCTTCATGCGGGTTCCGAGCAGGAGACCGTGGTGCGTCTGACGTTGCTTGCACGTTATGGCATCGATCTGCCGAGCGAGCTCATCGAGGAGCAGATTGCCATGGCGCTCGACGGCATCGTGATGTCCGAGCGCCACGCCGATGGCAGGCGTTTCGTCTCCTCGTATTCGGGGGTGCGTCGCGCTGCGTCGGGCGGCGTAGAGCTCGAGCGCTATGTGACTTTCGATGCCGCCGAGCGCACCTGGAAGCTTGACCGCGAGCCGCCGTTTATCGCAGAAGGCCTGCGGTCGGGGACGCTCACACAAGAGGAGGTGGACGAATGGAGGTCGCTGTGCCCCTCGTCGTAGGGGGTTTGGCAGGGTTTTCTGTTGCGACGGCGTGCGGGGCGGAACCTCGTGTGCCGCAGGTACCGCCGGCGGAGCTGGCGCGTCAGGCGCTCGAGACGGTGGCAGAGAAGCTGCCGCGTGAGCTGGTGGAAAACGATCTGCTGAAAAAGATCGCCCGTTCGTGGGCATCGCTGGCTCCGGCGCGTCGCCTTGGCCTCGCGATCGAGGATGCTTCGGGGCGTTTGGCGTTTCTGCTGCTATCGAGCGGTGTCTGCTGCGTTTTGCTAACGATGGTGTCGTTATCGCCCTTCGGATTTGCCTTGGGACTTGTTGCTCCGTTTGCCGTTGGCGCCGCTCGGGATGGCTTTGAGAGCCGGCGCGAGCAACACGATGCAGAAGAGGCCATGCCCGAGGCGTTTACCGCACTTTCCATGTCGCTTGCCTCGGGACATTCGCTGGCCCAGGGCATGCGCTTTGTGGGCGCTCATGCGCAAGAACCGGTGCATACCGAGTTTTTGCGGGTGGCGGCGGCAATCGATTGCGGCATCTCGGCGACCGACGCGCTCGATGACTTGCTCGTGCGCATCGACGCCCCCGGCCTTTCGCTTGTGACCTTGGCGCTTAAGGTGTCTCAGCGCACCGGCGCTCCGCTTGCCGACTTACTGTCCGAGGCGTCGAGCATGGTGGGGGAGCGCATTGAGCTCAAGCGCCGCCTGGATGTCAAGACGTCGCAGGCTCGCATGTCTGCGCATATGGTCGCGGCGATGCCGGCGGGCATGTGCGCGGTGTTGGCGCTGCTTTCGGCAGATTTCCGTCGCGGTCTTGCGACGCCTGCCGGCGCGGGCGCTGTGGTGCTGGGTCTTGCCCTCAACGCCGTTGCCCTGGTGGTTATCAGGCGCATTATGCGGGTGGAGCTATGAGCGCCCCGGTTGCAGTTGCGGCTTGCCTGTGCGCCCTGAGTGTATTTGTCGCGACGGGTTTGGATCGGGCGGATGCACGCAAGATCGCAGGGGCCTGCAAGCGCGAGGCGGTGCTGGTCGCTGCCGCGGGTCGCTCGGTGGTCGATGCCCTGACCGCGCGAGTGAAGGGCGCGGTTGGAGCGGGCGGCCCGGCGCGAGTGTCGCTCGGCGAAGTGTCCGAGATGATCGATGTTGTGCGCTTGGGTCTTTCGGCCGGCCTTTCGTTTGATGCGGCGCTTGAGATTTTCTGCGCCAACCGCCGGTCAGTGTTGGCTCTTCGCCTTGAGCGGGCCTGCATGGCGTGGCAGGTGGGCGTGGGCACGCGTGAGGACGAGTTGTTGGCCGCCGCGCGCGACCTGGACGTGCGAGCGCTCGAGACCTTTGCCATTACGGTGGGACAGGCGCTCGCCCTGGGTGCTCCACTTGCCGAGACGCTGGCCGCTCAAAGTCGCGAGATCCGTGCGGCTCATCGCGCCGCGGTCGAGCGCGAGATTGAGCGTGCGCCCGTCAAGCTGCTGATTCCCACCGGCACGCTCATCTTGCCGGCGTTGCTTCTGTCCATATTGGGCCCGCTGCTGGGAGCAGGCGGGATGATGTAGGGAGGAATACATGAACACGATGGTCGAAGTTGCTGACAAGGCTTGGAACTGGGCTTTTTGCCGGGCGATCCGCGCTCGCCAGCATGCCAAGGAGCTGTTGCGGGAGGAGAGCGCGCAGGGTACCACCGAGTACGCCATTTTGGTGGGCGTGCTTGTGGTGATCGCGATTATTGCCATCGTTGCATTTAAAGGCAAGGTCCAAGATCTATGGAACGCTATCAGCGAGGGCATCAACAGCCTGTAGAGGGCGAGCGCCCCATCGGGGTGCTGCTGGTGTTTGCTTGCCTGACCGTGGCGATAGCGGCGGTGCTTTGGGGGCTTAACGCCGCGCGGCAGCAGCGTCCTGGGGCCGCCTTCGATTCGGGCTCAGATTCGGCGGTGGCGTTCCAAAAAGATGAGATGCGAGATGCGGACGATTCGGATGTCGCTGTCACGGCGCAAACCTTTCTGCGGACGCTCGACAAGCGGTCTGGCACTGCGACGGATTCGCCTGAGGACAACGCGATTGCGGTCCGGCTTGCATGGTCCGAGGACCGACCGATGACCGAGGCAGCGGCGGATATGTTACGCGCCTACCGCGAGGTGCCAACGGCCCAGCTCGCCCTGAGCGGCTATCTCGATATTAAGGGCAACGTATGGGGCGCCATCGTGCGCGATGGGCGCGGCTGGGTCGATATGGTGACGGTTGCCGCGGATGCTGGCGATGCTTCGTGTCGTCTGCGCGCCGTGCGTCTGGTCCCGCAAACAATAAGCTCAAAGGAGGGATCGTGAAATGCATGGCGTTCTGCGTGAGGAATCTGCCCAGGCGACGGTCGAATACGCCATCGTCACGGTGGCGCTGTTATCGATCGTGCTGGCGATTGTGGGACTTTGGCGTGCTGGCACCGATGGACGCTTGGCGGCGCTGGTTGAGCGGGCGGCATCCCATGGCGTTGCCTCGACGTCGGTTATCGACGCCGCTGCGGGCGCTAAGGACATCGCGTTGTATTGATATCGCGCGCGAGGACCGGGCGCAGTCTACGGTCGAGGCCGCTTTTTTGCTGCCGACGTTTCTGACGCTCATCCTTCTCGCACTGCAACCGGTGTGCCTGCTTTATACGCGCGCGGTCATGGAGTCTGCCGCCGCCGAGACCGCGCGGCTCATGACCACGACGACGGCGGAGGACGACGATCTTAAGGAGTTCACCCGCCGCCGGCTTGCCGCAGTGCCCAACGTTTCGATCTTTCATACCGGCGGGCCGTTGTCGTGGGATATCGAGCTTGGCCGGGCCGGTGCGGGTGGTGTCTCGTCCGTGTCCGTTTCCGGCGAGGTCAAGCCGTTGCCTGTGATTGGTGCGTTTGCTCAGGCTATGGGTGGTACCGCCGAGGGCGGCTACGTTGAGCTCAAGGTCGATGTCTCGTATCAATCGCGTCCCGAATGGCTGGAGGGAGATTATGATTCGTGGATTGCTGCATGGGATTAAGCGTTTCTGGTCTAGATGCGTTTTGACGCGCCGTCCGAGCTGCCATCGCAAGCGAGGCGGCTTTATGGGCCGCGCCGGTATCGACCTGTTTATCGAAGACGGTGCCTACACCACGCTTTCCTCTGCGGTGGTCATCTTGGTGGTGCTCACGCTGCTGTTTTCGTCGACGGCGGCGATATGGAGCATGTCGCGCGCGGGGGACACCCAGGTGGCTGCCGATAGCGGCGCGCTGGCAGGCGCCAATGTGGTGTCGTCCTATCACACGGCTGCCACGGTGGTGGATGCGAGCATTTTGAGTTTGGGCCTGGCGGGGTTTGCCACGATCGGGACGGGCCTGGTCGCCATCCTCATCCCGGGCGCCGAACCAGTTGCCGGCAATATGGTCGACACCGGGATTGAGATTATTAAAACGCGCAACAAGTTTGCCAAAAGCGCATCGGAAGGCTTACAGAAAATCGAGACGGCTCTGCCGTATCTGATCGCCGCGCGTGCCACGCAGGCGGTCTCGGCGCAGGATACCGATAATGTGACCTATACCGGTACGGCGCTTGCCGTGCCCAGGACATCCGAGTCGGACTTCGCTGCGCTCGAGGGGTCCGAGATCTCGACCGATGCCATTAAAGACACATCGGATGATTTAGAGCGTGCGGCCGAGGAGCTGCGGAAGGCTTCTGAGGACACGGCGAAGGCTAAAGAGCGCGCTTGGCTGGCGGATTGTGGCGGGTCGGACGAGAGTTCGATTGGCAAGTACTCGTGTATGTGGGAGCGTGCGAAAAAACTAGCAGAACTATCTGACAGCCAGAACCGTCATGAAAAGTCGAGCATCACATGGGAGCCGCAAATAGCGCTCGATCGCGCGAAAACCTATTACCGACAGCGCTTGGCGAATGAAAAACCTCAGGGATCGAGCGTCGAGATGAAAGCGCAGTCAGCCGCTCGAAAAGCGTTCTATGCCTATGCAATTGAAGAGGTCGATCGAGCATACATAAAAGATGATGGCGAACGGTTTTCTGCCTATATCCCACTATTGCCGCGTGTCCCAAACGAGGTGCGGCCGACCGAACTTTACACCGATGCCGCATGGCCTGTAAGCAACAACGACGGCAGAACATACCTGCATTATGGAGTCGAATGCCCCGTCTATCAGAAAGGGACTCCGAGTGGGCTGGCATCTGTTGCTGATTATGATGGTCGTGATACATGCGAAGCGTGCGGCTTCGGCGTGGTTACGCTTGGAAGCGCCCTCATGCCGCCATCGTTCATCGAAAACGGCTTCGAGTACCACTTTGACAAGTTCAAAGAGGCTCTGGAAGACTACGTCGAATGCCGCAACAAAGAGCTCGAGCTCGAGCGTCAGACCGAAGACGAGGCCGATCGTGCGGGCAATACGTTTGACCAGGCCATCAAGGAGCTTTCGGGCGAGCGTCCGCGTATCGCTCCGCCCGGTCGCAACGGCGTGGTCGCCTTTGCGGTTACGGGTGCCATCTCGAGCCCCGACGAGCTCAACTCTTCGTTTAACACGGCAGTCAGGCTTGGCAATCGCGGTGCTATCTCTGGCGCGGTGCTGGCACCCGATGACGCGACGGCGCAAAACAACGTGCTTTCGCGATTTTTCTCGACATTGAAGGAACGCTCGGGCGGCGTTGCCGGCGTGCTCGACGGCGTCATGGATGTTTGGGGACGGCTGCTCGTAGGATACGGTGATATTCAAGGTTCGGCCGACGAACTTATGGACGAGATGATTAAAGGCCTAGGAGGGGGCAGCGGCGCGTTGGGCTCCATCGCATCGTGGCTCGGCGATACCGTTTCGGCGTCCGTGGCGGCGCTGGGTTTGGAACCGTGCGACTTGCGCCTGCGAAAGCCGGTGCTGACCGATTCTGCCAACGTCATTAAGAGTCCGGGGTCTGACATTGCGGGTCTCTCTCAAGCGCAAGACAAGCTGCGAAGTATTCCGTTGGGCGTGACCGATCCCAAGGCGCTTTGCGAGGCGTTGGAATATCAAGTCGAACGCACCATTAGCGGCACGGTGTTCACACTTGCGGAGATTCCTCTGCCCGGCGGCGGCTCCATCCCGCTCACCGTCGATGTCGCCACGCTGGTTGGCGCTCTGGGCGGTGGGTCGTAATGAGTATCCGCATGCGTCTGCGCGAGGAGCGCGCCCAAGCGACGGTTGAGATGGCAGTGGTTACGCCCGTTTTGCTGGTGCTGGCGCTCATCGTGTACAACGTTATGATCTTTGCCAGCGCTGTCGCGCGCTTCGACCGCGTGGTGCCCGACATCGTGCTAGCGCATGCCGTGGCGTCGGAGGGGGAGGGCGACGAAAGCTCTGCCGATGCCTCGGCGACGGTTCAGACTCAAATTCTGAATGCCATGGAAGGCTATGACTTACAGATCGAAGTGTCGAGCGAGCAAGGCGCGAAGGCATCGGATGGTGGCCTGCTCTCCCTATCCGGTACGTTTAGGACCTACACCTGCACCATGCACTATGAGCCGTGGCCGACTTCTCTCAGCATCGCTGGCGTTCCGCTGGGGGCGCCGACAACGTTGTCGCACGAGCGTGCGGTGACGGTCGATCCATGGCGTCCGGGGGTGGTCATGTGACCGCGGTCTCGTCCTACATCGCCTACGCGCGGGCACTCAATAGGCTGGGTTGGACGCCGGCCGAGTTTGTGGTGGCGGAGTCGTTTGTCGTGCGCCTGCGCGGCATGCTGGGACGGCGTCCGGTTGCCGCCAACGGCCTGCCGCTCGTCATGGCGTTTCCACGCTGCTCTTCGGTCCATACGTGTTTTATGGCCTATCCCATCGACATCGCCTTCATCGATCGCGACGGCAATATCCTCGCGCGCTACGAAAACGTCCGCCCTTGGCGCATGTGCTCCTGCCCCGGCGCCTGGGCCGTACTAGAGCGTCCTTCAATCATTGTTTCGACCCCTGCTCTCCAACGCGTGCCGGCTTAAGAATTGGCGACAGTGGACTTTCGTCATACGAAATTGGGTAAGATGGAGGAGAAGATGCATGGATGTTGAGATTCATCCCAACGCTAAAAAGCACCTGACGGAAAAGCAGGTGCTTAGCGCTTGGCTTGCGGTTACTGAGTGCATTCGTCGCGAGTCGAAGGACGAGCCGCCGAGATGGCTTGCGATTGGATGGCTCCCAGACGGACGAAGCGTGGAGCTTGTCGCGGTCGAGCTTGTCCGTGGGTGGCTTATCATTCATGCCTTGTCTCCAGTCCAGAAGAAATTTTGGCAGGAGATTGAACAGGCTCGGCAAAGGGGTCGATGATGGGCAAGACGTATACGGCCGTTAATGGTCAGGTTGTAACGGATGAAATGATTGACGCGTGGTGCGAGTCGTACGAGCGCGGAGAGTTTCCGGATGGCGAACACACCGTTGGTGGGATCGTGCATGGACGGCCCCCGCTCTCAGGTGAGGGGACGGCAACGCTGTCGGTCAAGATTCCTCTGGGAATGAAGGAGGCCATTCGTCGACGGGCGGCTGCCGAGGGGATGACGCCAAGTGAGTTTGCCCGTGCGGCTCTGAATGAAAAACTTCTTGCTGCCGGCTGATGCCTCTGACCTGCCGATTTATAGAACCGAGGCTGTGCTCAAAAACTTTTTTAAAATTCTCGGTTGACCGGAACGCGTCCTTGGTTATACTAATCAAGCCTTGAAACAAGGCACACCTCAAATGGCTGGGTAGCTCAGTTGGTAGAGCAGAGGACTGAAAATCCTCGTGTCAGGGGTTCGATTCCCTTCCCCGCCACCTTGAATTGACTAGGACCTCTGCAAAGGGGTCCTTTTCTTTTATCGAGGGCTCTGCGGAAATTGCGTCCCGGAATTTGGCTTCAGAGTGGGATGCGCTTTCCGGCGCTTACTTCCGACGTGCGTGCACATCTCGGGCCCGCCCAGACATTCCTTCCGCTTTTGCGCCACTTTACAGACCGTTCGGTCGTCTGTCCGCACGCGCGGGTATACTCAAAACGATACTTTTCCTGTGCAATACGATGCAGGCTCAGCCTGCACGATCCGAAGGGGGCAGTGATGGAGAGGATACTCGGCGTTAATCTCTCTGGCTGGTTTATTCCCGAGCCTTGGGTGACCCCGTCGCTATACGCGGCGACCGGTGCATCCAACGCGGCCGAGCTGCAGGAGGCCATGGGCACCGCCGCCTATAACGAGCGCATGCGCCGTCATTACGAGACGTTTGTGAGCGAGGATGATTTCCGTCGCATGGCGCAGATCGGCCTCAACGCCGTGCGCCTGCCGGTGCCTTGGTATGCCTTTGGCTCACAGGAGTCCGATGCCTCCTACATCTCGGTTGTCGATTACATCGACCGCGCGATTGAGTGGGCTGCCAAGTACGACATCCGCGTGCTGCTCGATCTGGCGACGGTGCCCGGTGGCCAGGGCGATTCCAACGATTCGCCCGCCACGCCGGAGGCTGTTGCCGAGTGGCATTCGTCCACTAACGGCCGTCATGTCGCGCTCGACGTGCTCGAGCGCTTGGCCGAGCGTTACGGCGAGGCCGAGAGCCTGCTGGGCATTGAGCTGCTGGATACGCCGCAGATGAGTGTCCGCAAGAGTCTCTTTGCCATGACGGATGGCATTCCGGCCCACTACCTGCGCAATTTCTATCGCGATGCCTACGAGCTCGTCCGTTCGTATATGCCCGAGGATAAGATCGTCGTCTTCTCGTCGTCGGGGCATCCCAGCGAGTGGAAGCATTTTATGCGCGGCGCCAAGTACAAGAACGTCTACATGGACCTTCACCTGTACCATTACCGCGACGAGTATGCGCTCGATATCACGAGCCCCCGCGGGCTGACGACGGCGATTTCGCGTAACAAGCGCGAGCTTAAAGAAGCGATTTCGACTGGGTTCCCCGTGCTGGTGGGCGAATGGTCGGGCGCGGCGATCTTTGCCAACTCGTCGGTTACGCCCGAAGGCCGCAATGCCTACGAGCGCGTGTTTATCGCCAACCAGCTGGCTTCGTTTGCGCCGGCTGCCGGTTGGTTCTTCCAAACGTGGAAGACCGAGAAGCGCATTGCAGCATGGGACGCCCGCGCGGCGCTCGGTACGCTCGAGCGCGGCATGATTGAATAGGTTGATATGACGCAAAACAGCGCCCATACGGGCAAACTCTATGTGGTCGGCACGCCCATCGGCAACCTGGGCGACCTGTCCCCGCGCGTTGGCGAGGCGTTTGCCGCCGCCGATGCCATTTGCTGCGAAGACACGCGTGTGACGTCAAAGCTGCTGATGCACCTGGGCATTTCCAAGCCGCTTGTCCGTTGCGACGAGAATGTGATCGCCAGCCGCGCCGCCGGCCTGGTCGACCGTCTGCTGGCGGGGGAGACCCTCGCCTTTGCCTCGGACGCCGGCATGCCGAGCGTGTCCGATCCCGGCCAGGCGCTGGTCGAGGCGGCGCGTGAGGCCGATGTGCCCGTTGAAGTTATTCCCGGGCCCTCTGCTTGCGTCACGGCGCTCGTTTCGTCCGGCATTCCCTGCGAGCATTTTTTCTTCGAGGGCTTTTTGGGCCGAAAGCACGGTGACCGCGTGCGCCGTTTACAGCGCCTTGCCGTGGTGCCCGGCGCACTCATCTTCTACGAGTCTCCACATCGCATCGTGGCGACGCTCGAGGCCGTGGCGGAGGTCTTTCCCCAGCGTGAGGTTGCCGTCTGCCGCGAACTCACCAAGCTGCACGAGGAGGTCTTGCGCGGGCCCGCTGCCCAGCTTGCCGAGGAGCTGTGTGCTCGCGGCGAGGTAAAGGGCGAGATTGCGCTGGTCATCGCGCCGCCGAGCGAGGATGAGGAGGCCGGTATCGTGCCGGTTGGCGCCGCGGCAGCGGATCCCGACGAGGCCCTGCGCGAGGATATCCGCGCCGCGCTCGAGGAGGGGGAGCCCGCGTCTGCGGTGGCCAAGCGCCTGTCTCAGAAGTATTCGCGCCGCAAGCGCGATGTCTATGCCATGGTGCTCGATATGCAATAGATGGAGGATATCCAGCCCTTGCGCTAGAATCATCCTCTGTATGCAACGTTTTTCTGGAGGACAAACCCCATGGATCAAAGCAAGCCTTCGTTCTTTATCACGACGCCCATCTACTACGTCAACGCCGATCCGCACCTGGGCACGGCTTATTCCACCATCATCGCCGACGTTCAGGCTCGCTATCGCCGCTCCGCCGGCTATAACGTCAAGTTCCTGACCGGCATGGACGAGCACGGCGAGAAGGTCGCCGAGGCCGCAGCCAAGCACAACATGACGCCTCAGGAGTGGACCGACAGCCAGGCTCCGCACTTCAAGGAGCTTTGGAACAAGCTCGAGATCTCCAACGATGACTTCATCCGCACCACCGAGCCGCGCCAGCACCATGCCGTGCAGTACCTGTGGGAGCGCATGAAGGAGTCCGGCTACCTGTATAAGGGCAGCTACGATGGCTGGTACTGTGTGCCCGACGAGACCTACTTCACCGATACACAGGTCCAGAAGGGCGACGAGGAGTACGGCAGCGTCGGCCAGCACCTGTGCCCCGACTGCCACCGTCCGCTTGAGCGCGTGCAGGAGGAGTCCTACTTCTTTAAGCTTTCCGCCTTCCAGGACAAGCTACTCAAGCTCTATGACGAGCACCCCGACTTTGTCGAGCCTGCGTTCCGCATGAACGAGGTTCGCAGCTTTGTCGAGGGCGGCCTCAACGACCTTTCCGTGAGCCGCACGAGCTTCGACTGGGGCATTCAGGTCCCGTTTGACGAGGGCCACGTGACGTATGTGTGGTTCGATGCACTGCTCAACTATATGACGGCCGTCGGCTACGGTGTCGACACCGACGAGGCGCGTGCCGAGCTGGCCTATCGCTGGCCCGCACAGTTCCACATCGTGGGTAAGGACATCATCCGCTTCCACTGCGTCATTTGGCCCGCCATGCTCATGGCCATCGGCGAGGCCCTGCCCGAGCACGTCTTTGCCCACGGCTTCCTGACCGTGCGCAATGCCGAGACCGGCAAGGCCGAGAAGATGTCCAAGAGCCGCGGCAACGCCATCGCTCCGCAGGACGTTATCGACATGCTGGGCGTCGAGGGCTATCGCTACTACTTCATGACCGACGTCGTTCCCGGTACCGACGGCGCCATCAGCTTCGATCGCATGGAGCAGGTCTACAACGCCGACCTGGCCAACAGCTGGGGCAATCTGATTTCGCGTTCGCTCAACATGAGCGCAAAGTACTTTGACGGCTGCGCCCCGGCTAAACCGGCGTCTGCCGACGCGTTCGACAACCCGCTGGCAAAGATTGCCGATGGTCTGGTCGAGCGCTACATGACCAAGATGGACGTGCTCGATTACGGTGGAGCTAAGGACGAGGTCATGGAGCTCATCCACGCCGCCAACCACTACATCGAGGACTCCGAGCCCTGGGCGCTTGCCAAGGACGAGGCCAAGGCTGACGAACTGGCATTTGTGATCTACAACCTGCTCGAGGCCATCCGCATTGCTGCTCACCTGCTGATGCCGCTCATGCCCCAGACTTCTGTCGAGGCTCTGCGCCGTCTGTCCTGTGAGGGCGAGGCCGCGAGCGACGACCTCAAGGGCATTTGCACTTGGGGCCTGCTTGCCGGCGGTCAGCCCGTCGAGAAGGGCGATCCGCTGTTCCCGCGTCTGGCGTAGAGACCGCGCGAGCGCCATATCGGCAATTTGCTGTTTGGATGTAAGGGCATGGCCGCAACGGTCCATGCCCTTTCGTTTCAAGACGCCGCCATCATGCTAAGGAGGCAACCATGACAACTTCGCCTTTGGCAAACCCCACGGCAACTAGGGAGCTGCTGGAGGAGTTTGGCCTTGCGACCAAGCATCGCCTGGGCCAAAACTTTCTAATCGACAACCATGTGATCGAGCGTATCTGCGAGCTTGCCGAGCTTGCAGGTGACGAGCGCGTACTCGAGGTGGGTCCGGGTTGCGGTACGTTGACGCTTGCGCTGCTGCAGGAAGCGGCGTGCGTCACGTCGATCGAAGCAGATCCCGAGCTCGAGCCGGTGCTCGACGCCCACGCCGCCGACTATGCCAACTTCCGCTTTATCATGGGCGACGCGCTCAGGGTGACGCCGGAGCAGATTGAGCAGGCTGCGGGCGGTGAGCCGACGGTGTTTGTCGCGAACCTGCCCTATAACGTGGCGGCGACGATCATCCTGCAGTTCTTCCAGACGATGCCGGCGCTCAAGCGTGCCGTCGTCATGGTGCAAAAGGAGGTTGCCGATCGCATTGCCGCAGTGCCGGGCAACAAGACCTATGGCGGCTATACGGCAAAGCTCGGCCTGTATGCGCAGGTGACGGGTCGCTTTGAGGTGCCGCCGCGTTGCTTTATGCCGGCGCCGCACGTGGACTCGGCTGTCGTGCGTATCGACCGTGTTGACGGCGTGGTGCCCGAAGGACTCGATCGCGACTTTGTGGCTCGCGTGATTGACGCCGCATTTGCTCAGCGTCGCAAGACCATCCGTAATTCCATGAGCGCCAACGGCTTTGCCAAGGACGTGCTCGATGCCGCCTTTGAGGCTTGCGGTATCGCGCCCATTACGCGCGCCGAGACGCTTGATGTTGCCGACTTTGTCCGCCTGGCCCAGGAGCTAATCCATGATGCCTAATGCCGCACGCGTGACGTTTACCAAGAAAAAGAAGACGGTCGCCTGCTCCGTGCCCTTGGCACCGCTTGCCGACACGCATGCGCATCTGCTTTCGTTTTGGGGCAAAGAAGTGCCCGAAACGCTCGTGCGCGCCAAAGCCGCGGGTGTCGACCTGTTGGTGACGATGTTCGACCCCATCGCTGACAAACGCAGCGTGACGGACTATAGCGACTGGCTCGTGCGCGAAATTCTGCCGATGCAGGATATCCCGCAGATCAAGTATCTTGCCGGCGTGCATCCGTATGGCGCGCCGGACTATACCGACGACGTTCACGCACAGGTCGTTGCCGCACTCGATGATCCCTTATGCGCCGGTATTGGCGAAATCGGCCTGGACTACCACATGGATTACGACGACGACATCGCGCCGGCGCCCCATAGCGTGCAGATTGACTGCATGGCGCGCCAGCTCGAGCTTGCCGTGTGCCGTAACGTGCCGGTGGAGCTGCATCTGCGTCATGAGGATTCGGACGGGGAGCGCACCTCGCACGTGGACGCCTACAACGTGCTTCGTGAGGTGGGCGTGCCCCAGGCCGGTTGTGTGCTGCACTGCTTTGGCGAGGACCGCGCCACGATGGAGCGCTTTGTGGAGCTGGGCTGCTATATCGCCTATGGTGGTGCGGCCACCTTTAAGCGCAACGACGACGTGCGCGAGGCATTTGCGGCAACCCCACTCGATCGAATTTTGTTCGAGACGGATTGCCCGTATATGGCTCCGGAGCCCATCCGCGGTCTTGAATGCGAGCCCGCAATGATCTCCATTACGGCAAACGCGCTGGTTAACGACCGTGTCGATCGCACTGGTGAGGATGCCAAAACAATCGCGCAAGCCGCTTGGGAAAATGCTCGCAAACTTTTTCAAAAATAGTTCTTGCGTTCGTGGTGGCGCTCCGTTATTCTAATTCCTGCACGCGGGCGTGGCGGAATTGGCAGACGCGTACGGTTCAGGTCCGTATGGGGGCAACCCCATGAAGGTTCAAGTCCTTTCGCCCGCACCATTAAATGAAAGAGCTCCCAGCAATGGGAGCTTTTTTTGTTATGGGCCCATCGCAGGGACTTGAACCTGCGAAGGAGCGAGCGTAAAGAAAACGCGGAGCGTTTTTAGCGAGCTGGCGAGGACGCCGGCAGGCGGCCGAAGCCGGTGCGGATCCGCGAAGCGGATACGCGGACGTCCTTTCGCCCGCACCATTAAATGAAAGAGCTCCCAGCAATGGGAGCTTTTTTGTTATGCACGATCTCCTTGGACGGGTATCCTAATGCCAACGTGTGCCTATCAGAGGAGAGACCATGCTGTTTTCCGGTATCATCGCCGCCCTTACCAGCCTTTTGATTCCCATCATCATCCTGTTGCTGCTGCTTCCCAGCGCCTGCTATGTCGTTGAACAACAGCATGCCGTGATCATCGAGCGTCTGGGCAAGTTTAACCGCATCGTCAACGCGGGCTTCCACATGAAGGTGCCCGTGATCGACCGCAAGGCCGCCACGGTGAGTCTGCGCACCATGAAAAACGGTTTTGGCATCGACGTTAAGACCCAGGACAACGTGACCATCGGCCTTGAGGTCTCTGCTCAGTACCACGTGAGCTATGACATGGGCGCCGGCCCGGCAGATTCGGGTATCTACAAGAGCTACTACATGCTGCAGGAGCCCGTCGACCAGATGCGCGATTTTATCACCGATGCCCTGCGCTCTTCGATTCCCGTCTACACGCTCGATGAGGTCTTTGCCAAGAAGGATGACATCGCCAAGGATGTCAACGCTACCGTTTCCGAGCAGATGGCCGCCTACGGCTTCACCCTCGTGTCGACGCTCATCACCAAAATCGCACTGCCGACCGAGGTTGAGAACTCCATGAACGACATCAACGCCGCCCAGCGCAAGCGCGCTGCGGCGCAGGAGCTCGCTGAGGCAGACCGCATCAAGCGCGTCACCGAGGCGACCGCCGAGGCCGAGGCTATGGAAAAGGCGGGCGAGGGCATCGCCAACCAGCGCAAGGCCATCGCGCTGGGTATCAAAGATTCGCTCGAGATCATCCAGGAGACGGGTGTCGGCAATGACGAGGCCAACCAACTGTTCATGTTTACGCAGTGGTCCGAGATGATGACGGAGTTCGCTCGCACGGGTAAAACCTCGACGGTCGTGCTGCCGAGCGACTTCTCGCAGTCGGCCTCAATGTTCGAACAGATGCTGACCGCCGGCAAAGTTCAAAACGATTCGAAGGAGTAGACGCGCGTGAAATACACCGTCGTTTGCGTCGGTAAGCTCAAGGAGCGCTTTTGGAAGGACGCGTGCGCTGAGTACACCAAGCGCCTGGGTGCCTATGCCAAGGTCGATATCCGCGAGGTGGCCGATATCGACCCGGCCAAGGCGGGCGGTGTGGATGCCGCACGTGACAAGGAGGGGGCGGCAATTCTTGCTGCATTGCCGTCTCGGGCGCATGTGATCCTGCTGGCCATTGAGGGCAAAGAGCGCTCGAGCGAGGAGTTTTCGGCGCGGCTCGATGATCTTATGCTGCGTGGTAACAGCGACATCGCCTTTGTAATCGGCGGATCGGACGGCGTGAGCGATGACGTGCGCGCCCGCGCCGACGAGATGCTCAGCTTTGGACGCATTACCTTGCCGCATAACTTGGCGCGCGTGGTGCTGCTAGAGCAGATTTACCGTGCCTGCAAGATCAGTCGTGGCGAGCCGTATCACAAATAGGTCGGCAATAGGAAACAATGGCGTGGGACAATACCTTTCGTTTTGAGGAATGTGTTTGAAAGGACTATGAGATATGAAGATTGGATTTGTCGGTTTTGGCAATATGGCGAGCGCCATGGCCGATGGCTGGATCGCTGCCGGTGTAGCTGCGAGCGACATGTGCGCCTGTGCGGGTCGCTACGACGCACTGGTTGAGCGCTGTGAGGCGCGTGGGATGGCCGCTTGCCACGATGCCGCCGAGGTTGTCGCCGCATCCGATATCGTGGTCGCTGCGGTCAAACCGTATATGATCGAGAAGATATTCGCCCCGCTCAAGGATGCTCTTGCCAAAAAGGTCGTTCTGTCGGTTGCCTGGACCTGGGACAGTGCCAAGTGGGAGCAAGTCCTGCCGGGCGTCGCGCATATCTCGACGGTGCCCAACACACCGGTTTCGGTGGGCGAGGGCGTCATCGCTTGCGAGAAGGCTTCCACGCTTAGTGATGAGCAGAGCGCAGTGGTGCTTGATCTGCTTGGCAAGCTCGGTGCGGTGGTCGAGCTCGATACGAGCCTGCTGTTTGTGGGCGGCACGGTGGGTGGTTGCGCTCCGGCATTTGTCGCTATGGCAATCGAGGCCCTGGGCGATGCGGCGGTCAAGCACGGTATCCCGCGTGCCGATGCCTATCGCATTGTGAGCCAGATGGTGCTGGGTACGGCAAAGCTGCAGCTTGCAACTGGCCAACATCCTGCGGCGATGAAGGACGCCGTATGCTCGCCCGGTGGCGCCACCATCAAGGGCGTCGTTGCGCTCGAGGACGCCGGCATGCGCAGTGCCCTGGTCAAGGCAATCGACGCAACTCTTCAGTAAAACCGACCAAAAAAGGGACAGGTTTATTTTGGCAGCTTTTTCCTGCGGTTTTGTCCTTTTAGCGAAAAGCGCCCCGCAACCGGAACGTTACCGGTTGCGGGGCGCTTGCGTTTGCCCAGATAAAACCGACCAAAATAAACCTGTCCCTTTTGGCAGGTTAGTCCCAGAAGCTGTCTTCTTCATCCTCGGACTTGGGTCCGCGGTCGACGTACATCTTATGGGTACGCTTCTCCATTACAAAGGCAAGAATCGCAAACAGTAGGATGCCGCCGGCGAAAAGGATGGCAAAACCGGTGCGGGTGCCAAACAAAAAGGAAAAAACTGCGTCCATTGGGTGCCTTCTTGCGTAGTTGGGTTGGGTCGTAAACGCTCATAAGTATATACTTGCCCATACATGTACAAGGTTGCAACCTAAATGGAATGTATATCGCCGGAGGATCTAATGCTTGATATCAAGTTTGTTCGCGAGAACCCCGATGCCATCGATACCGCCATGGCCAACCGCCAGACGTCTTGGGATCGAGAGAAGTTCTTCGAGCTCGACGACGAGCGCCGTGCCGTCATCACCGAGGTCGAGGAGCTCCAGGCCACGCGTAATGCCGAGTCCAAGAAGATCGGCGCCCTGATGAAGGAGGGCAAGAAGGACGAGGCCGAGGCCGCCAAGGAGGCCGTGCGCGCCGTCAACGAGAAGATTGACGGTCTGGCCGAGCGCCGCACCGCTCTCGAGCAGGAGCAGTACGACTTTATGGCTCACCTTCCCAACATCCCTTGCGAGGCCACGCCGTACGGCAAGGACGAGGACGAGAACATCGAGCGCCGTCGTTGGGGCACCCCGCGCGAGTTCGACTTCGACTTTAAGCCGCACTGGGACCTGGGCACCGACCTCGACATCCTCGATTTCGAGCGCGGCAACAAGCTCTCCGGTAGCCGCTTTACCGTTCTCGGTGGCGCCGGCGCCCGTCTTGAGCGCGCCCTCATCAACTTCTTCCTTGACACGCACACCAGCCGTGGCTTTAAGGAGTGGTGGCCGCCCATCGTCGTCAAGCGTCAGACCATGTTTGGCACGGGTCAGCTGCCCAAGTTCGAGGACGACGCCTATCACGTCTCGGGCGACAACTTCCTGATCCCCACCGCCGAGGTCGTGCTTACCAACCTGCACGCCGGCGAGGTTCTCGATGCTGATACCCTGCCGCGCCGCTACACCGCCTTCACCCCCTGCTTCCGCGAGGAGGCCGGCTCCGCTGGTCGCGACACCCGCGGTATCATCCGCCAGCACGAGTTCGACAAGGTCGAGATGGTCAAGTTTGCCAAGCCGGAGGAGTCCGACGAGGAGCTCGAGAGCATGACCGCCGAGGCCGAGTTCCTGCTTCAGCAGCTGGGCCTTCCGTATCGCGTGATTAGCCTGTGCACCGGCGACCTGGGCTTCTCTGCCCGTCAGACCTACG
>NZ_JBCOTQ010000018.1:37726-38999 GCF_040920445.1 Collinsella aerofaciens
CCCTCAACGGTTCCGGCCTGCCGGCTGGCCGCACCATGGCCGCCATTCTGGAGAACTACCAGAACGCCGACGGCACCATCACGATCCCCGAGGTTCTGCGTCCCTACATGGGCGGCCTCGAGAAGATCGAGCCGGTCGCGTAAGCTAGCTGCATAGGCGATTTGCGAGGGCGCTCCTTTTAGGGGCGCCCTTTTTGTGTACGGCTATACCATGCCGTGCGGACAGCTCGATAGAAAATACACGAACAAACGTTCTGTATACAGCCATTTACCTGCTATGCTTTTGCTAGCTAAGAGCAAGAGAAAGGGGATGTGATGGAGCTGTTCGACGAGCGGGTTGTTTTGTTCCAGAGCGATGAGGGCGGGGAGCACCTGCTGGTAACGTGCGAGCCGTCGGGTATGGGTGGCTTGGTGGTTCGGCAGACGAGTGAGGGGCCATTGACGCAATGGTGCTATGAGGAGTCGCCGCATGTGGTCGAGACGTTTGTGGCGCATGAGGCGCTTGTTGTCCTTGAGCACTTCTATGGTGTTGGAACTTCTAATCAGGTGGCCCGAATGCTGAGCATCTCGTTTGCTGACTACGACTGTGCCCAACGGGTGCGGTCGCTTCTGGGGGAGCTCGGTGCTGGGTTCGATGTAGTTGAAAAACCGATTGATCGTATGGGGGACATTGGCGCATGCGGAGCTGCGTGAGGAACATATTCTCCAAAAAGTTTGAGATTGTGCTTGACTCCAACTAACTAAAGTGGTTTTATATGTCTTGCGCTGCGGCGTTACCTCAGCTGGATAGAGGGTCTGACTACGAATCAGAACGTCATAGGTTCGAATCCTATACGCCGCACCAATCGAACTTGAAGCCTCCGGCAACGGGGGCTTTTCTTTTATGGCAACACCGCATGGATTCGAACCTCGGTCGAGGCGCGAGCGTGAAGCGGACGCGGAGCGTCCGTAGCGAGCGGGCGAGCGCGCCGGCAGGCGGGCGAAGCCGGCGCGGATCCGCGCAGCGGATGCGCGGAATCCTATACGCCGCACCAATCGAACTTGAAGCCTCCGGCAACGGGGGCTTTTCTTTTATGGCAACCATGCATGGATTCGAACCTCGGTCGGGGTGTGAACAGCCTAATCACCACTCCGTAAAATTTTTTCAAATTGTCGCTTGACCCATCGGGGGCTCGCGTGCATAATAATCCGTGCGTTGCGGCGTTACCTCAGCTGGATAGAGGGTCTGACTACGAATCAGAACGTCATAGGTTCGAATCCTATACGCCGCACCA
>NZ_JBCOTQ010000019.1:0-2633 GCF_040920445.1 Collinsella aerofaciens
CCATCATCGCGGTCTACGGGGTCAACGATATGGCACCGTGGGGACACATGTATGTCAATCCTGGTCTAACAGAGCCTTGGATAAACATATCGCCATTCATCGGTTACGGGTGTTTTACCATTGCGCGCCCGTGCTATGCTGAATTGGTCTTTTTCTCATCCGGTAACGAAAGGACCGTCCATGCCTACTGACATCGAAATCGCACGTTCCGTCACGCCGCTGCCCATTACCGAGGTGGCTAAGAACGCCGGCGTCGACGTAAAGCACCTGATTCCGTACGGCTTCGACAAGGCTAAGGTTGACTATTCGCTGCTCAACGAGCCGACCAATCACCAGGCCAAGCTCGTCCTCGTGACCGCCATCAACCCCACGCCCGCCGGCGAGGGCAAGACCACCACGACCATCGGTCTGGCCGATGGCCTGCGCCGTCGCGGCGTCAAGAGCGCTGTGGCCCTGCGTGAGCCTTCGCTCGGCCCCGTCTTTGGCGTAAAGGGCGGTGCCGCCGGCGGCGGTTGGGCCCAGGTCATCCCCATGGAGGACATCAACCTGCACTTTACCGGCGACTTCCACGCTATCGGTGCCGCCAATAACCTGCTGGCCGCCATGCTCGACAACCATATTCAGCAGGGCAACCAGCTCGGTATCGACGTTAAGCGCATTACTTGGAAGCGCGTCGTCGACATGAACGACCGTCAGCTGCGCCATGTTATCGACGGCATTGGCGGCAAGGCTCAGGGCGTGCCGCGCGAGGACGGCTTCGATATCACCGTTGCCTCCGAGGTTATGGCAATCCTGTGCCTGTCCACGAGCATCAACGACCTCAAGGAGCGCTTGGGCGAGATCGTCGTCGGCTACAGCTATGCCGGCGAGCCCGTCCGCGCCCGCGACCTCAAGGCTCAGGGCGCCATGGCCGCGCTGCTTAAGGACGCGCTCAAGCCCAACCTGGTGCAGACGCTCGAGGGTACGCCTGCGTTTGTCCACGGCGGTCCCTTCGCCAACATCGCCCATGGCTGCAATTCCATCATGGCCACGCGTATGGCTATGCGTTTTGGCGATGTCGCCATTACCGAGGCAGGCTTTGGCGCCGACCTGGGTGCCGAGAAGTTCCTCGACATCAAGTGCCGCATGACGGGCGTCCGCCCCAGCGCCGTCGTGATTGTCGCCACCGCCCGTGCGCTTAAGTACAACGGCGGTGTTGCCAAGGCCGACCTCAACGAGGAGAACCTCGAGGCCCTCAAGGCCGGTATGCCCAACCTGCTGCGCCACGTCGACAACATTCAGAATGTCTACGGTCTGCCCTGCGTGGTCGCCATCAACCGCTTCCCGACGGACACTGAGGCCGAGCTTGCGCTCATCGAATCCGAGTGCCAGAAGCTCGGCGTCAACGTTAAGCTTTCCGAGGTCTGGGCCAAGGGCGGCGAGGGCGCGCTCGACCTGGCCGATGAGGTCATGCGCCTGATTGAGCAGCCGAGTGAGCTCAAGTTTGCCTACGAGGACGGTGCCGATGTTGCCGATGCCCTCGAGGCCGTTGCCACCAAGGTCTACCGCGCCGACGGCGTCGACTTTACGCCAGCTGCCAAGCGCCAGCTCGCCGAGCTGCGCGAGAACGGCTTTGGTAACCTGCCGGTGTGCGTCGCCAAGACGCAGTACAGCTTTAGCGACAACGCCAAGGCCCTGGGCGCTCCCGAGGGCTTCCGCATCACCGTGCGCGAGCTCAAGGTTTCTGCCGGCGCCCACTTTGTGGTCGCGCTGACTGGCAGCGTCCTGACTATGCCGGGCCTGCCCAAGGTTCCCGCGGCAGAGAACATCGACGTCGACAACGACGGCAACATCACCGGCCTGTTCTAAGCCTGCTGACTATAGCTGCTAGCCCGCCCCGTCGCGCCTACCAAGGCTCGGCGGGGCTTTTTGATCCTTAGGCACGCGCATGTCTTGTAGATACCGGCGGGCTTTGCCCATCATAGGCTTTTGCGCGGGTAGAATGCATGGATAACTTGATGCTTGCAGGCGACGGAAAGGAAACGTTGCATGGACCAGGACAAGACGACCGTGATGGGCGGATATGGCTCCGCACAGGCTGGCGATAGCGCCGATGCGACTCGCGTTGTTTCCAACCCCGGTTATACCGACCCCGCCGCGACGCAGACGTCTGCCGAACCCACACGGGTTATAGGCTACGGCGATACACCACGGGATCCGTTTGATTATGCACCGCAGGACCCGTATGACAATGCGGCGCCGGACCCGTATGGCAATGCGGCGACAGATGCTTATAACAACCTGCCGCATAATCCCATTCCGCAGCCTCAGCAGACGACGTATATGCCGCGTACGGCGCAGGTCCAGTCTCGTTATGAGTCGCGCGATCCGCATGCGTGCCAGCCGTATCGCGAGTATCCCAAATCGATTCCGCAGTATGGTGAGGACGAGGAGAAGGCACCGTCGCGTTCGTCGAGCGTGATCAAGAAAATCCTGATTGTGCTGGCGATCTTCTTTGCCTTGTCGATCGTGTTCGCCATCGTGTCGGGCATGCTCAACAAGCGGGGCGCCACGACCGATGCCACGACCGAGCAGGCCGAGACCACCCAGTCTGCTGCCGTCGACCTGAGCGATATCCCGGGACAGTACTGGTC
>NZ_JBCOTQ010000019.1:2785-35355 GCF_040920445.1 Collinsella aerofaciens
CACAAGAACAGCTATGGCAACTCGTCCGGCGGCCAAAGCGGTACCGACAGCTCGAGCTCCAATACGCTGGAGGACTTGAGCAACAAGGCGCAGGAGTTGGGAGATAAGGCGCAAGAGCTGGGCGATACGGCACAAAACCTGGGTGATACTGCTCAGAATCTGGGCGATATGGCTACCAATGCCTGGGACGCTCTGCAAAACGGCATTTCGGGCGCACAGGGTAACTAGCTGTTAAGCGGGCTACAGCTGCTCTGCCGGACGGTCGGGCGAGCTAAAGCCCGAGTCAAACGTAACGACGCATGATGCATCGGGCCGGCGCTCGTGCACGATGCGCGTGACGAGCTCCAGTAGCTCCTCGTCGGATATGTCAAAGCCGTCGGGACGCACCAGGTCAAACGAAACAAAGCCGTCGTGCTCGTGCAGGTCGTGGATGGAAAGCGCAGGGTCGATCTGCGCTACGCCGCGCTTTACCCAGCCGCGCAGGTCGTCACCGGTTGTTGCAATGGGGTCGCAGTGCAGCGTAATGCCAATGCCCATCTGGCGTTTGATGTCGTGTTCGATGGTGTCCAGAATCTCGTGGTGCTCAAAGGCATCGCCCTCGCCGGGCATTTCCACGTGTGCGCTGGCAAACTGACGGCCGGGGCCGTAGTCATGCACCATGAGGTCGTGCGTGCCTAGAACCTGGGGGTATGACATGATCCTGTCGCGGATTTCCTGGACGAGCTTGGGGTCGGGCGCTTGCCCCAACAGCGGGCTGATGGCGTCGCGCACCAGGCCCATGCCGCTGATGCAAATGAAGATGCCCACGCCCAGGCCTGCCCAGCCGTCGAGATCAAAGCCGGTCGCTTGCGAAATAAGCGCCGCCGCCAAGACCGAGCCCGAGGTGATGACGTCATTCTTGGAGTCCTGTGCCGTGGCGATGAGCGTCTCGGAATCGATGCGGTTGCCCAGCGTGCGGTTGAATGCCGCCATCCAGAGCTTAACGAGCATGGACAAGACGAGGGCGGCTAAGGAGAGCACCGAATATGCAGTGGGGGAAGGCTTGATGATCTTAGTGACCGACTCGAGGATCAGATTGATGCCGACGGCGCAAACCAGGACGGCGACAAACAGACCGGCCAGGTACTCGTAGCGGCCGTGGCCATAAGGGTGGCCCTCGTCTGCCGGGCGGCTGGCAAGGCGGAACCCGAGCAGACTCACGATGTTGCTCGAGGCATCGGAGAGGTTGTTGAAAGCGTCGGCGATGAGGGAGACGGAGCCGGCAAGCAGGCCCGCGATGCCCTTGGCTAGGCACAGAGTGATGTTGAGGCCAATGCAGATGAGGCTTGCGGCAAAACCCGCGTTGGTGCGGCAAGATGCATCGACCGGCTCGCCCTCGCTGCCGGGAACAAGCGTATGTACCAGCCGATTTACAAATAGCATAGCGGTCGTCCTCACAATCATGTTTAAGGGGATAGTGTAGCTCGCACGGGGGCGCCGTGCGCCGATGCTCAGAAAATGCAGCAATAGTCTGCCGGTGCTAACGAGCGAGACTTCTCGTCTGCCTGGGTGGTCCATTTTGGGCCACATGGGTATGGGCATGTGCCTGCTTGCTCGACATACTTAATGTCGACAGCCCCTGTGCAAAGGAGGACGTTTCCATGGACGAGATGTTTGCCATTAAATGTCAAAACTGCGGCGGCCCTATGTACTCGCACCAGGCTAAGCGCAGCTTTGAGTGCGCCTATTGCGGCACGGTGGTTCCGTGGCAGGCGGACGCCGGAGAGCCCAAGAGCGCTTTGGGTATTCGCCATACGCCGTTGACGGTGGTGGATGGACTGCTCAAACTCACGCATGTGTCGCAACTCGAGCGCCCGCAGGACCCGGACTGGTATTTCTTCAATGCGCACTGGCGCAATCAGTCGGTCCTGGAACATCTGCTGTGGGAGGATCGCGGCACGGCGCAGGAGTTCCAAGAGGCCACGCATGTGAGCATTCCTTGCCCCTTCTGCGGAGCGTCCTTTGAGGGCGAGTCAACGCAGCGTGTGTTTGAGTGCCCGTCCTGCGGCAATAAGATCGGCATTGCGGACCTGCTCAAGCCGGGGACGTTTAGCAAGCGCCTGACCATGGGCGTTGGTGCGGAGTATGTGCCCGAGCAGGGTATTCCCTGCGAAATCTCGCCGCAGCAGGCACGTGCCAACGCGCTGCAGTTGGTGCGCCAGTATCCGGATGCCTTTGCCGGGCACGACGTGGAAGACGCGATCCAAAACGACATGATGCTCTTCTATTTCCCCATGGCGCTGGCGGACTTGCGCATGATGGCGAGCTTCCCGGGCAAGGGCCTGAGCAAGGAGGCCTTGGTGTACTACGAGGTGCTCGACTGGGCATACCCCAGGGCAAACTACCTGGACGTTCGCCTCATGGGCATTTTGGAGCCGTGGGACTTTGCCAAGGTCGGTCCGTTCGATCCCGCCATGCAGGAAGGTGACTTTCGCGTTGTCTCAGTCGATGCGTCTACCAAGGACCAGGTGGTCATTGATAAGTTGGCGCTCGACGTTGCGGGCAACGACGCCGAGGCTGTACTGGGGCTCAATAAAAAGAGCATTCGCATGTGGGCGCGCAAGGCCCGCAAACATAAGGACGGCCTGGTGATGGTGCCGGTCTACTTTGTCGATCGTCCGGCGACAGACGGCCGCGATGGCGAGCAGGTGCGCATTGCCGTAAACGGCCAGACGGGCCGCGCGGCCGCGGTGGTGTTTAGCGACAAGCGCGAAACGCATATCGTGGCGCCGCTCAGCCCGAGCCTGCATCTGTCCGGTGAGAGCACCGTGCACGCCACGCCCGTCGAGGTCAAATACGTTAAATCGCCCTTCCTGTACCAGATCGTGCGCCGTGGAGGCGGCGAGCAACCGCGCCAGGTTGCAGCCGCCGTCGAGGGTTCCTACCGAGAGGAGAAGCCCAAACGCCGCGGTCTGCTGGGTGCGCTATTTGGGAAGTAGGGGAGTAGCACCGGTTGTTGCCGTAAGGTGATGGCCGGGGGTGCGGGGCAGCTCTCAGGAGTGCGGGCTGCCGTCTGATTGTTTGAGGGTGCCAGATGTAAATAAACAGTGGAGCGGCTGCAAAAGAGCCTCCTCACTGGGTAAAATCAGGTTGTGCCGCGGAACCCGCTCCTCAGCTAGTCACACTTCGGAAGCGCGGGCAACGCAGGTATTATCGTCTAAAGGGCCGGCTGCAACCGGCCCTTTTCTGTGGCAGCCAATGGACCCACATCAGACGAAGGCCGCGTCTTTGCCTGTCAGGTCACGCTCGCCAGCCACGGCTAGAATGTCGTTGCCGGCGTCCATGACCGGTATTGTTTCGTAGCGTGCGTCGCAACCGCGAGTGCGCCTGCGACGGCTGCGGTGGCTTCGGTCGCAACGTGCTGCTACCCTTGCGTTTCGCCATTGGTCGCTTCGTTGATGGCGCGGTACTCGGCGCTTAGTTCGCGCGCCAGCTCTTCCTTGCTTGGAAGATACGGCAGGTATTTGGCGGCAAACACTTGGTCGTTGTCTTCGGGCAGCGTGTACTCGACAATCGAATCGCTTTTGTCCGCGCAGAGCACGATGCCTATGGGCGGATTGTCGCCTTCGTTCATGAGCTCGCGCGTGTAGTAGTTCACATACATTTGCATCTGGCCCAGGTCCTGATGCGTAAGGTCGTCCGTCTTAAGGTCGATGAGCACGAAGCAACGCATCAGATAGTTGTAAAAAACAAGGTCAATATAGAAATGGCGCCCATCAAAGGTGATGCGCTTTTGGCGCGCCTCGAAAGCGAAACCACGGCCAAGCTCCAGCAGGAACTTCTGAAGATGCGTGATGAGCGCCTGCTCTAGATCGCTCTCGCGAAACGCAGTATCGTCCGAGAAACCTAAAAACTCCAGTACATATGGGTCGCGGATGATATCCTCGGGGCGACGAGCCGGGGCGCTCTTTTGGATTTCCTGGGTGACGGCCTCCTTGTCCTTGCTGGCAAGTAGGCGCTCGCGGAACATGGTGTTGATCTGGCGTTCGAGCTGACGCGTGCTCCAACGAGAATCGGCGCATTCGTTCATGTACCATGTTCGAGCATCAGGGTCGGTTATACGCGATAACCTGCGGTAATGTGTCCAATTCAATTCGGAACGCAGCGCGTTCCGGATTGGGAACGCAAGATAAAACTGACGCATGTATCTTAAGCTTCTGGCGTTGAAGCCTCTGCCAAAATCCTTAGTCAATCTAACGGCAAGTTCGTCGATCAGTGCATCGCCATACTTGGCGCGCTCCTCTCCGCCCTGTTCATCAACAATACTCTTGCCGATCTCCCAATATGCCTCAACCATCGCAAAGTTAACGGCGGTATAGGCCTTGTCGCGAGCGGCGTTGAGAATCGAGGAGACCTGCTTGTAAAAACCTTCGGGCACGATTGCCGATTCTCCACGGTTTACTAGTTCACCCATCACTGTCGCCCCACTTTCCTCTTGTGGAATGCATCTTTAACGCATTTAGTTTAAAGCCTCGCGCGGACACGAATTGCCATGTTGTCTGGCACCTTCGCATGGGAGCCTTGCGGTGGTTAAAATGTGACCATAGAGGCAGTTTTAGCGAACCCCGCGGGAGTGACGCGTATGGACAACAACACGCTGCTGTTCCAGGACAAAGGTTCGGGTAGGTTTAAAGACGTCAAGATCTACCCTAACCGCATCGAGGTGCTCAAGAAGGGCACTTTTGGTGGCAAGCACACCGAGATTGTTTATCTTAAGGACATTACGGGGGTCAGCAGGATCAAGGGCCGCGACGTTTTCCTACGTAACAGGCTGTTGACTGCCTGTGTCTTTAGTCTGAGCAGCCGCTCCCAAGCTCAGGAGTTCGTGAATGCGCTGAACATGGTGATGTAGCCGATAACGGTGTTCGGGCTAAGGTAAAAATCGGGGCGCAGAACGGTATTCTGCGCCCCCCCAATTGAGTCGATGTGTCTAAAAGGCGGGCTTGCCTATTCGCTGTCGTCCCCAACGTTTTCGCGGTCATTGGCAAGCATCGCCGCGCCGGCGACCGTTGTCGCCACGGCGGCGGCAGCGAGCCCGGCGGCAACGCCAGAGCCGTCGCCCGTGTCGGCGAGTTTTCCGGTCGAGCCCTTGCTCTTGTTGCCGCCGCCGTTCTTGTCGGCGCCGTCTGCGTTGGAACCCGTGCCGCTACCGGTGCCGCCTGCACTGCCCGAGGCCGCTACGGTAAAGCTTGCGGCTCCATCGCTGGCGAGCGTGTAGCTCTGCGCCGCGTCGCCCAAGAGACCGTTCACGCGCACCCAGTACGTTCCCGCGGTAAATGCCTCGCCCTCGGCCATCGCCGTTCCCGGAGCGCCGTTCGCGTCGTGCACAAACTCGAGCTGGGCCGTGCAGGCATCGGTTTCGAGCTTGCCCTCGAGTGATGCCGCAATCTTGGCGCGCACGTCTTCGCCGGCCTTAAGGCCTTCGAGTCCCTCAAAATGGGGCGTCAGCGCGCGTGGATCGATATCGATGGGCACGGAGCCCCGCAGCTCCGTAACGGTCTCGTTGCCCAAGGCGTCGACATCCACATATTCGATGGCAAACGCATGGCCCGAAGCTGCCACGTTGAGTACGTTGCTGCTGTCGACGAGGCGGAAATGACCCTCGCCAACGGTCTTGCCATCCTGGAATGAGGCATCGCTCAGCGAGTCGCCGTACGTCATGCGCATGCGGGTCGGGAGATAGTACGGGAGATAGTACGAAGCCGTCTGCTTGTGCTCCGTATCGTAATTGCGCTGGTAGATGCTCCGGGCCAGCGCCGCATCAACAAAGTCGGATGCGATGATGCCAATGTGCTTGAGGTAATCTGACTTTGTATCCTCGATGCCGCTGGGATTGATGTACGGGCTCTTGTACAGATGCTCGTTGACTACTCGTGCCGAGGTAAAAGGATTGCCTCCGTGCGACAAGCCCGTGCAGCTGGTGTAGTTGATAGACCAGCAACGCTCCTGGACTTGCACCTCGGCCCCGGCATCGTCCACGACGTCCACCTTGTTGCACGTGCGCCCGGTCGTTTCCTTCAGCGCATTATCGACCCAGCTGAGCTTGTCGGTTCCCGTGAGTTTGTACTTGTCCTGGGCATATACCTTGGTGCAATAGGGCTCTTCATTGCCCGTTTCCCCTATGGCTTCAAATCCCCGCGCGTCTTGGATGAGACACATCGACTGCCCGGAATGCGCCTTGATCTTGTCATCCCATTGGGTGAGGTCGAGGCCCCACGTGTGGCCGCTTACGCTGTTGCCGGCGAGCCCAAATCGACGCAGCAGGACGATCTTTCCGCGCACCTCGCCCAGCGTGGGGACGTGGCTCGACGTGTAGAACAGGTTGGGGTTATCGGCCATAACCTTGGCGAAGGCCGTCGTTATGCTTTCGTCGGTAGCCTCATCGTTGCCGCGCGATGCGAGCATGATGAGCGCTTCTGACGGGTTTTCGTTCAAAAACGTTTTGAAGTACCCGATGACATCGGAGAGATGCAGATAGTTCCCGTCTTTTTTGAGTAGGTAGAAAATCCCGTGGTCGATGCCGGGGTCATCGCCCTTTCCGAGCCGGATATCAAAATAGCGAATGCCTTCGAGCAACTGCGTGGGAATGTAATCCTGCTGGCATTTTACTTGCGAGGATTGGGGCTCAGTGTCGTTGTCCACGCTGCAGGTGCCCGAATCGTGCGTACCCGGGATGCTCAGCTCGTCGAGGAACTTGTTGTCGTCGACGTATTTCATCCAACATGGTCCGTCGACGTAGCTGCTGTACGTGATCCAGTCGAGGCTGCTAACCGTGGCATCGTTCTTTTTCATGTCGTAACCGATAAGTTCGAGCTCCCACGGAATGCTCTTACTCTTATGGCAGATCTTATTGTTGTCCTGGTCTTCGCCGTTCGATTCTATTGCCAGGTACTTAATGTCTTTTTTCTCGGTTTCTTTCTCGACCGTGCGGTCTCGGATGATATAGGTTCCGTTTGATTGACGCTCGAACGCAAAAGCGCGGCTGGGCTTGTTGTCATACTCGCCGCCCCATACGTGGATGACCTTTCCATCTTTGTCAGAGTCGTCGTCGACCGACCAAATGCTGTAGCCCGTCTTTTTATGCTCTTCGAAATTGAGCAAGGTGCGGATAGCATACCAGTTTGTATCGTCATTCTTGGTCGTTACGTTCTCAAGGATGAGCTTGCTGGACGTGCCGTCGTTAAACAGGTGGCAGACGTTGCCGCGAACGTTGCCGTCTTGGTTGACGCTCGCGGTGCGAAAATAGCCCGCGGGGCGAAGGCGAATGACGAAATTGTCGAGGCTGTCCGACGGTGCGGGTGTGTTGTCTGCAAATGCCGCTCGCAGGGGAATGCCCGGCGCTGCGGTTTCGGGCAGGCTTGCAAGTGGTGACAACGCCGCAAGCCCTAGGCCCAGCGTAAACGCTCGGCGGCTGATGGCATGGTGTTCGGTCATAACTTCTCCATTCGCAGAGTGCGGTTATGCGATAGTTTTGGTCACTATACTGCCCAGATGTTTAAAGATGCTGGTTTAATTTTCTGCGCGGCGCAATAAATCGGTGGGCGGACGTGTTGGGGTGTTTGTCGTTTTCGTACTGTTGCCACATTTGGGGCGGTTCCGGCGTCCAGCATCCTCGCGTTCGTCGGCTACAGGCATAAGAAAGGGAGGGTCGGTTTACCGGCCCTCCCTGGGTACGAAGCGCTGGGGTACCGTCGCTTGTTTGCACTGCGACCGTGTTTCCCGTTGCGCTCGCCAGTCGCTTAGCGCTTGATCTCGATATCGTCGAGCTTGACGTCCATGGCCTCGGTCTTGGCCTCGGCGATGTCGTCGGCAAATTCCAGAGACTTCATCATGGTCTCGACGGCGTCCTTGTGCTCCTCGACGTTGTCGATACGCACATACACACTGCCGCCGTCAACGTCGGTGAAGTATTCGGTCGTTACGCCGCCCGAGTGTGTATAGGAAGCGTTGCGCCAAGTCTTGCCGTTGTACTTGACGGGGTCATTCTCGGTCCACTCAAAGCTGGCATTCCACTTTGCCTCGTAGTCGAACAGCTCGTCGGCGTTCTTGTCAGGATCGAAGACGGGGATGAAGCGGTCGCTCGCGTGCTCGCTCTCGGTGATCTTAAACTGGGCCCTGTCGGCAGTGTCGCCTGCGACGTCGGTGATCTCGACGCCCTCGGGGACCTCGACCTTAAACCAAATGAAGTCGGTCCTCATATCCACGGCTGGCTTTTCTGCGCCGCCGCCACCACCACTGCCGGTAGCGCCGCCGCTTCCGCCGCAACCCACCAGGGCAACCGCGGCAAAAAGACTCATGCAGAGGGTGAGAATCGCAAAGGCCTTCTTTTTCATGGTCGTGTCCTCCTCGATCTGTAACCGCCCATGGATTACCTGTCTTTACTGTACGCGTGGACGGCTCGCTAGGGTGGGCCATGTGTCCCATTCTGAGGGCCGGATTTGCGCCGTTAAGTGGCAATATGTTCGGGCGCAAAAGAGGGGAGGGCCGGTGCTGTCGGCCCTCCCCGGGTTGGGCGCCCGTTGTTTTAATGGGGCGCATGTGCGCGGGTGCGCGTAGGCGCGTGCGGGTGTCCCGTTACTTGATCTCGATGCTCGAAATCTCGACTTCGCGTGCCTCGGTAACCGCTTCGTTCATGTCGTCGGGGAACTCGATGGAGTTCAGAAGCGCCTCGGCTTCTTTCTTGTGCTGGTCGAAGTTCGGGATGAGGATGTAGACGCTTCCCGGCTCGACGTCGGTAAAGAGCATGGTTGAGGTGCCGCTGTTGTCCTTGTACGTTCCGGTGAGCCATGTCCTGCCGTTGTACTCGACGGACCCGCCATCCTCCCACTGGAACGTATCGCCTTTCTTTTCTGCCTGGTCGGCATGGGACTCCTCAGCCGTCATCGCCTTTTTCCAGACGGGGATGAAGCGGTCGGAGGAACCGTTCTCGTCTTCGGGGAAGGTGAGCTGGATTCTATCTGCGTTCTTGCCAGCGGAGTCGCTAACGCCGACGCCTCCGGGCATCTCGACCTTAAACCAGATAAAGTCGGTCTTTTCGGCGACGGGGGCCTTTTCCTTGCCCTCGCTCTTGGCGGCGCTGCTGCCCCCGCTCGACGCGCTCCCGCCGCAGCCGACAAGGGCAAACGCGGAAAAGAGGGCGATGCACAGGGAAAGGATCGATAGGGTCTTTTTCTTCATGGTGGCGTCCTCCTTGTCTGCCAGGGACATCGTGTGCCGCGGATCGCTGGGGCGGCGGTTACGCATGCGCATGATGTCTTTGTTTACTGTGCGGTTATTCTTCCATTCGTCGTCCGGTGCCGTGATGAGCTTGCCCCAACATAGGGCTCCTTACCTATATGTATGCCCCAGTTGCCGCTGCCCGGAAGTCTCGAAAGGTGGGCCATGTGTCCCATGTTTGCGGTGCCGACGCCTATCGTTCGTCATAGAAATCCGCGATGGCCAGGTGCGCTGACGCTTATGTACTTATGGGCTAGACTTAGCACCATTATGTGATCGATGCGGTCGGTCGGCGGTTTCCACCCGACCGATGTATATGACTTGAAGGTGCATGTGTATGAGCCAAGAGATGATGGACAAGACCTGCCGCGGGTTTGCCGAGGCGCTTGCCGCGCGCGAGCCGGTTCCCGGCGGTGGCAGCGCGAGCGCCTTTGTGGGCGCGCTGGGCGCCTCGCTGTGCGGAATGGTTGCCCGCTACGGTGCGACTAATCCCGCGCTTGCTGATCGTGCGGATGACCTGACGCGCGCGTTTGCCCAGGCTGATGAGCTGGCCCAGGAGCTTGTCGAGTTGGTTTCCGAGGACGTTCGTGCCTACAGGCGGGTGTCCGCGGCGTACGGTATTCCGCGTGACGATCCGGCTCGAGCGACCGCGATTCAGGATGCGCTGCATGTGGCCGCTATGCCGCCGTATCGCATTATGGATGCCTGCGGGCGTGCGCTGGCGCTGCTCGAGGACATGGCCGACAAGGGTTCGCGTCAGCTGCTGTCCGATGTGGCGTGCGGCGCCGTGTTCTGCCGTGCCGCTATGCAGGGCGCGAGCTTGACGCTCTTTGCGAACACCACGTCTATGAAAGATCGCGTTCGTGCCGAGGAGCTCGAGACGGCGTGTGATGAGCTGCTCGACACATGGTTGCCGCGCGCCGATGCGCTGGCGCGCCGCGCCGCCGACGCTGCAAGGAAGAGAGGATAGCCATGGCTGAGCTACTGAAGGGTGCTCCTGTTGCCCGCGCGTTGACTGAGGAGCTCGCTGCTCGCTGCGCGGCTTTGCGTGAGCGCGGCGTTGTGCCCACGCTGGCCATCGTTCGCGTGGGCGAGCGCGAGGACGACCTGTCCTACGAGCGCGGCGCCCTTAAACGCTGCGAAAAGGTTGGCATCGAGGCGCGTCGCGTGTTGCTTCCTGCCGGTGTTTCGCAAGACGAGCTGTTGACGGCCATCGAGGACATCAATGCCGACTCGGCTGTTCATGGCTGTCTGATGTTTCGCCCGCTGCCCGCCGGCCTTGACGAGAACGCCGTCGCCGCAGCGCTCGATCTCGCCAAGGACGTTGACTCCATGACGCCGGCTTCGCTGCTCACCACGCTTTCGGGGCGCGGCGAGGGTTTTGCCCCCTGCACAGCCGAAGCCGTGCTTGCTTTGCTGGATCATTACGGCGTTGAGCTGGACGGCGCCAAAGTTGCCGTGGTCGGACGCTCACTGGTAATTGGCCGCCCCGTTGCCGCCATGCTTACGGCGCGCAACGCAACCGTGACGACGTGCCATACGCATACGCGCGATCTTGCCGCCGAGTGCTGTGCTGCTGACATTGTGGTTGCCGCCGTTGGACGCGCGCGCACGATTGGCGTGGATGCCGTTCGCGAGGACCAGACGATCATTGATGTGGGCATTAACTGGGATGAGGACGCTGGCAAGCTGGTGGGTGACGTCGATTTTGTTGCCGCGGAGCCGGTTGTTGGTGCCATCACCCCCGTGCCGGGCGGCGTGGGCGCCGTGACAACGGCGATTCTCGCCAAACACGTGATCGAAGCGGCCGAGCGCGCATCGAAATAGGCGTTTTGAAGCTGTTTGAGGGGTTAGTTCTATACCCCGTGGACAGAAAATGCCAAATATGAGTAGTGTTGCCAAGATAGTCACATATATTTTAGGTTAATTTGGCTCTCTAACGATATTTATTATCGATAGAGAGCCTATTTTATTGGACCTATGGGGAATTACATCATCTAATTTTTGAACAAATGTAGACTTCCGACACCCATGCGTAGCAAAATTGCTGTTACTAAATTGGTGACAGTACTCATATTTGGCATTTTTTGACCACAGGGGTTGCCGGTGCCGTGGTTTCGCCCTTTTTGCGTCGAAGCGATACACTGTTGCCGTTTGATTTCTTCGCTCAAGGAGGATGCGCATGCCGTGCACAACGATTCTGGTCGGTAAGAACGCGAGCTACGACGGGTCGACGCTTGTCGCGCGTAACGAGGACTCGTCCAACGGGGTGTTTGAGCCCAAGCGTATGCGCGTGGTGCATCCCGACGAGCAGCCGCGCGTCTACACGAGCGTCCTGAGTCACCTGACCGTTGAGCTGCCCGATAACCCCATGCGCTACACGAGTGTCCCCGATGTTGTCCCGGGCCACGGCATCTGGGCCGAGGCCGGTTTCAACGAGCTCAATGTGGGCATGTCCGCAACCGAGACGCTCACCACCAACGAGCGCGTCCGCGGCGCCGATCCGCTCGTCGACTACGTACCCGCCAAGGGCAACGAGGGCGAGGACGGATACGTTCCGGCACAGCCCGGCGGCTTGGGCGAGGAGGACATGGTGACCCTGGTGCTGCCGTATGCCAAGTCCGCCCGCGACGGCGTTCGTATCCTGGGCGACCTGCTCGAGCGCTACGGCACCTACGAGAACAACGGCATCGCCTTTAGTGATGTGGACGAGATCTGGTGGCTCGAGACCATCGGTGGTCACCACTGGATTGCCAAGCGCGTGCCTGACGACGCCTATGTGACCATGCCCAACCAGTTGGGTATCGACAGCTTTGACCTGGATGACGCCGAGGGCGCCCAGGCCGACCACATGTGCTCCGCCGACTTGCGCGCCTGGATGGCCGAGTGGCATCTGGACCTGACGCTGGGCGTCGAGGGCGACGGCCCGGCTGCGGTCTTTAACCCGCGCGAGGCCTTTGGCTCGCACAGCGACAGCGACCACGTCTACAACACGCCGCGCGCGTGGTACATGCAGCGCTGTCTCAACCCCAGCGACGTGTGGGATGGCCCCGACGCCGACTACACGCCCGAGAGCGACGATATCCCCTGGAGCCGCGTGCCCGAGCGCAAGGTGACCATCGAGGACATCAAGTACGTACTCTCGAGCCACTACCAGGGCACGGAGTACGATTGCTACGGTAGCAAGGGCACGCCCGCTACGCGTGGCGCATATCGCCCCATCGGCATCAACCGCAACAGCCAGCTCGCCGTGCTGCAGCTGCGTCCCTATGCGCAGCCGGCCTATCGCGCCGTGCAGTGGATGGCGTTTGGCTCCAACTCGTTTAACGCGCTGGTTCCGCTGTACGCCAACGTCGAGACCATGCCCGAGTACTATGCCGACACGCAGGCTCGCGTGACGTCCGAAAACTTCTACTGGGCCAACCGCCTGATCGGCGCGCTAGCTGACGTCCGCTTCCATGAGTGCGGTCGCGCGGTCGAGGATTATCAGGAGAAGGTCGGTGGCATGGGCCACAAGCAGATCCATGACGTCGACGCTGCCGTAGCCGTTTTGCCCGAGGCCGAGGTGCCTGCCGAGCTTGCACGCGCCAACGAGGCCTTTGCCGAGCGTGTCCGCGTGGAGACCGATGCTCTACTGAGCAAGGTGCTCTACACCACGAGCTGCGCCATGAAGAACTCTTTCGCGATGAACGACAACGTGAGGTAGGGATTTCCCGTCGATCGAATAGCGCTAAAACGCTTTGTCGCTTTCACTCAATCTTGGGTACAAGAACGCCAATGCAGTTGTTTGTGATTGGAGACAACCATGGTTATGAAACTCGATCAGCTTGTTAACGGCGCCATCAACGTTGGCTTTGGCGCTGCCGCCGTTGCCGTCGAGGGCAGCAAGAAGGTTCTCGACGACCTCAATACCAAGGGTGAGCAGGTGCGCAAGGACGCAGGCGCTCCCGATATCGCCCGCAGCGTGTCCGATATGTTCGAGCAGGCCGGCGGTACCATCTCCGATCTGACCGAGCGCTTGGGCACGCAGGGCGAGACCGCGGCCCAGCGCGTGCTCGACGAGCTCATCCTTGCCCGCGTCCGCGTTATGACCGCCCCCGAGCGCACGGCCTTCCTGGCCCATGTGCGCGACATCGTCGATTCGGTCGAGGACAACGTGACCTCGGTGCCCGTCGAGTCCGTTGAGCCCGACGATGCGAAGGATACCGAAGAGGCCGAGTAGCAGCGCAGATGGCAGATTCCACCACCGATTACAACAATCTAGACCCCTTGGGTGACGAGGCGGCGGTTGTCGATGAGGTCGACGCCGCCGTCTCGGGCGCTCGCAAGAAGCCGCGCGCCGTCGATATGGTGCCCGAGGAGCCCGACGCGATGGCGCCGGACGAGGAATACCAGCTCACGCCGGCGGGTCGTCGCGAACGCATTGGGCAGATTGTACGCCTGGTCAAAAAGTACCGCGTGTGGGATAACCTCACGCCGGTTCGTTTGCGCCGCCTGCTCGAGGAACTCGGCCCCATGTTCGTCAAGATGGGGCAGATTCTGGCCAACCGGTCCGAGATTCTGCCGCAACGCTTTTGCGACGAGCTGCGTCGTCTGCGCTCCGACGTGGAGCCGGTGCCGTACGAGGTCGTACTCAGTTGTCTGGAAGAAGAATACGGCCTGCGCCTGGGGGAGATGTTTGATGCGATCGACCCCAATCCGCTTGGTAGCGCATCGCTTGCGCAGGTGCACCGCGCACGTCTGGTGACGGGCGAGGACGTGGCCGTCAAGGTGCAGCGCCCCGGTGCGCAGCAGGTTATGGCACAGGACATCGATATCATCCGCTCGGTGGTGCGTATCGTTTCCAAGTTCGTCAACACCGATCAATTCGTTGACCTGCACGGCGTAGTCGAGGAGTTGTGGACCTCGTTTCGCGAGGAGACCAACTTTTTGGCCGAGGCCAAAAACCTCAACGACTTCTACGAGTTCCATAAGAGCGTTCATGGCGTGACGTGCCCTAAATCCTATCTGGACCTGTGCACCGAGCACGTGGTGGTCATGGACTACGTCGACGGCATTTCGATCGCCGATCCTGAACGCTTGGTGGCCGAGGGCTATGACTTGGAAAAGATCGGTGCCGCGATTGTCGAGGACTACTCGACGCAGGTGCTCAATGACGGCTTTTTCCATGCCGACCCGCATGCGGGAAACATCATCCTCAAGGACGGCATCGTTTACTTTATCGACTTGGGCATGGTCGGACGCATGTCGAGCCACGACCGTGGTATCGTCAAGGACATGATTTTCGCCGTGGCCGAGGGCGACGTGCCCAAGCTCAAGGATTCGCTCATGCGCTTTGCCGTGACGCGCGGCGATTCGGCCGAGCTTGACCATTCGGCCTTTTTGTCCGACTTGGACTTTATCGTGGCTGACTTTGCGGGCCTTGACCTGAAAGATCTGGATATCGGCGAGTTTTTGACCTCGCTGCTAAACCTGGCGCGCAAAAACGATGTTGAGCTGCCGAGCGTGGTAACGATGTTCGCGCGCGGCATGGTGACGCTCGAGGGCCTGCTGACCGAGTACATGCCCAACGTCAACATGATCCAGATCATCCAGACGCACATCAAAAACGAGAAAAGCACCTATGCGCGCGTGCGCGACATGGGGCGCGATCTTGCCGCGAGCAGCTATCGCGCAGCGAAGGGCTCACTCGAGGCGGCTGAGTACCTGGGGCTGGCTTCGCGTATGCTCACACGCGGGCAGCTTAAGGTGAACACGCAGATCATGAGCAGCGATAAGGCGCTGCGACAGCTGGGCGGAATTATCGACCGCATGTCGATGGCTATCGTTATCGCCGGCCTGTTTATCGGTTCGTCGGTGGTGTACTACGCACGCATCGAGCCGGTTGTGTTTGGTATCCCAGTCATTGGCTTTATGGGCTACGTGAGCGCGCTGGTGCTGGCGCTGATGCTGGGCCGCGAGATCTGGCGCAACAGCCACGGCAGCAAGCACTAGAGGCTGCGACCGTCACCGCATTTTCCTATCGCAAACAATAGCTTTTACCTTGGGCTTCGCCTGCGTGCGAGGCCCTTTTGCGTGATAGCATATTGGCGGTTTTAATCGATGGCCTAGATGGTGGTGCGGAGACGCACGAATGCGCGGTTTTCCTGCGCGTTTGGGAGAATCGGGGTGCAAGTCCCCGGCTGTACCAGTAACCGTAATTCCTCTTGGCTCGGGATGTTCGCGTCGCAGATCGGACGGCGCGCCTGAGCCGTTAAGGTTAAGTCGGATCGCCTCCCATCTTGCATGCGGCTGCGGCGTATGCCGCCGGCGTGCATAGGGCTCTGGAGGGAAGGGGGACCCCGATGGGGGAACTCGAGCGCAACATGCGCGATGACGTGGGGCAGCCTCAAGGCAACGCTCCAAGTACAGACAATGGGGGACAAATGGATATGTTTGAGGACGAGCGCGAGCGCGCCTCGTTGCATCGCCGTGGCGCGATTGCACGCGGTGTAGCCAAGCGCTGCCTGGTGGCATTCCTGGCCTTCGCGATGGCCTTTGGCACCACACCTGCTCAGCTGTGGGCCGAGGGCGCCGAGGGCATTGCCGAGGCCGTGGCTCAGGCTGCGACGTCGAGTGAGGACGCAGCGCTTGCGGGCGGTGCCGCTGAGCAGAGCGGCGCCGAGGTTTCGGATTCCGGGAGCGCGCCTGCAGCTAGTGCCGCCACAACAGAGGCGGCAACTGGCGACGAAGGCTCGGCGACGGGGGAGAGCCCTGCCACGAGTGAGCAGTCTTCGACGGCATCCGCTGGCCAAGCAGGATCTGCCGCCGCGGCTGCCGTTCAGACAGGGAACCCGACAGAAACTGGCGATGTCGCCAAGAAGCAAGTCGAGGTCTCGTTCTCGATTATCGGCACCGATGCCGACGGCAAGGCTCAGACCTGGGTGGCACCTACGCAACTCAAGCTCGACGAGGGCTCGACGGCTGCGGACGCCTTCGTTAAGCTGCAGCAGAAGACGGGCTTTAAGGCGGATTACGATCCGAACACGGCATACGGTTTCTACCTCAAAAGCATCACATCCCCGAACGATGGCCGCACGCTAGCCTACGATCCGACGACTTATGCCTTCTGGCAGCTGTTCGTCGACGGCGCGTCTTCCTCGGTTGGCGCGAGCAGCGTCAAGCTCACCCAGGGGCAGAAGATTGAGTTTGCCTATACGGCTGGTAGCTCGTCCCCTGTCGTTAAGGACCAGGTTGCCGCAAATGTGACCGTCATTGGTCGCGATGCCCAGGGCAAGACTCAGGCTTGGGTCGATAACGCGCAGTATGTGGTGACGTCCGGCTCGAGCGCACTTGACCTTACGAAGGTCGCGCTTGAGGCGAATGACATCGACGCCGTTGCTGCCGGCTCCTTCATTCTGAGCCTTAAGTACAACGGTGTTGAGCTGGGTACGCCCCAAGATTATTCGACCTATTGGCAGCTGTTCATCAACGGCAAGTCGAGCGACTATACGGCAGACAATGTCACCATCCATGCCGGCGATACCGTCACGTGGTTCTACGGTGGCTGGGGCGACCAGCTGCCCTCCGATTCTGTCCATGCTTCCGTTCAGGTCCTCGGTAAGGACAAGGATGGCAAGCAGCAGGTTTGGGCTTCGACGGGCCAGACGAGTCTCAAGGCGGGCTCTACTGCCAAGGACCTGTTGGAGCAGACTGGTCTTAAACTCAAAGCTACAGAAGAGTCTTGGGGTTGGTACCTTAGAGGCATTACCTCGCCGCTTGACGGTAAGACCTATTGTGGCTCTGATGCTGCGACCAATAGCTATTGGCGCTTCTACGTAAAGGGCAAGTCCGACGCAAAGTACAAGTTCGCCGACGTTGGCGCTGGTGCCTACGAGCTCCATGAGGGTGACGCCGTCACCTTTATGTATGCTGGCGACAGCGATGCCCTCCCTGGTCAGGTGCTTGGATCCGCCGATATCATCGGCCCCGATGTCAACGGCAACAATACTCGCTGGGGCTCGGCAAGCAATGTTTCCCTGCCCGAAGGCTCTACGGCTCAGGACCTTATTGAGACGGTTCTGAAGGCGAAGGGCATTGATTACAAGGCCTCCCAGAGTGGTGCATACTGGTCCATTACTTCGCCGTTCGAAGACAAGTCTTACGGCTATGATGGTGCGACCGGTAAATACTGGCATCTGTATATCAACGGAGAGTCCTCATCCCTCTGTGCCAACCAGGTCACGCTCAAGAGCGGCGACAAGGTTACATTTGCCTACACCACCGAAAAATCGCCCATGCCCGATCCCGACAAGATTGTCGTGGACCCGAGTGCGACGACTCCTAATTGGGATGCCGAGTGGGCCGGCTACGGCAACAGTGGCAACGGTTCGACCGTAACGGGTGCCAAGACGCCTGCGCAGGCCGCCGGTCTTAAGTGGGCCTTCGATTGGAAGGCCGAGTCTGGCCAGCAGTATGCCAACTGCAGCGAGCCTGTCATCGCTAACGGCTTTGTGTACATCGCGACCGAGAACGAGCTCATTAAGATCGATTCGTCCACGGGCAAAAAGGTTGCCTCTGCGCCGCTTGCCTCTAAGGTGAGCTATACCTCTCGCCCGATCTATACCAATGGCCTTATCATCGTTCCGCTCAACGGCGGTGCGGTCCAGGCGATTACTGCAGACAAGCTGATCTGCAAGTGGCTGTCGCCTGGTTTGACGGACTTGACGCAGAGCTCCTGCACCGTCGTTTCGGACGGCGAGTACGTCTATGTAGGCTCGGTCGATATTTCGTATGACGAGAATTACAACGCGACCTACGGCAACGGCTCCTTTATGCGCATTAAGATTGCCACGGGCGAAGTTTCTTGGCAGAACATTGACGCTTCCGAGGGCTATTACTGGACTGGTGCGGCTTTGACGGATAAGTATGCCATCGTTCCTACGAGCGCGGGTACGCTTAAGTGCATTGATAAGACGACGGGCGATGTCGTTTCGACCATGGAGCTCGGCGCTGTCGCAAATGCCGATTGCATTGCCGATCCGTCCAATGGTTCGACCTTCTATCAGATGACGCACGACGGAAAGCTCCATGTGATTTCGCTTTCGGCGAAGGGTGTGCTGAGTGCACAGAAGACGGTTGATCTGGGCCTTACGAATAATCTGAGCGCCCCTGCGGTGTCTGGTGACAATCTAATTGTCGGCGGACAGACGGCTACGGGCTCTGCTCTGGTTCTCTATAACCTGAAGACGGGTAAGACCACGATGGTCGCTGCTGCCGACGGCAAGGCGCTGCCGGCTGGCCTCAACGGTATTGCTGCTACTCCGCTGGTGAGTGTTCAGGGCGGCAAGACCTATGTGTACTTCACCGTTAACAGCGCGGATAGCAAGGATTACGTCAACTACTCTGCTGGTGGTGGCGTGTATCGCTATACGCTCGGCGATGCAGAGGCGACGCAGATTTATGATGCGGCTGGCCATTACCAGTACTGTGACTCTCCGGTCATTGCCGATGCATCTGGCAACCTGTACTACATCAATGATTCGGGTACGCTGTTTAAGCTCGGGACCGTTGAGTCTTGGACGGTTGCCTTTAATTCCAACGGCGGGTCTGCTTGCGACACTAAGTTTGTTGCTACGGCCGACGGCAAGCTGGTCAAGCCGGCCGATCCGACGCGCGATGGCTACACTTTCGGCGGTTGGTTCACCGATGAGGCTTGCACGCAGGCGTATGACTTCAGTACGCCGGTGACGGCCGATCTGACGCTGTATGCCAAGTGGACCAAGAATGCTGTTAACCCTGGCGGCAATGGCGGTTCTGGCTCCAATGGCGGCAATGGTGGCGCTGGCAACGGTTCCGGTGCTGGCGCTGGCACGGGCACGGGTTCCGGCTCCGGCACGAAGGGCCAGCAGACTGGCGGCGCTGTCGCTCCGGGTCATAAGCCGATGACCAAGACGACGGTGTCGACCAAGACCGAGACCAAGGACAACAAGTCCAACAAGAAGGACTCTGATAAGTCCGATAAGAAGGACGAGAAGAAGTCTGACAAGAAGTCTGACAAGAAGGACAGCAAGTCCGACAAGAAGTCCGATTCCAAGTCTGATACGGGTGCTGCTTCCACGACCACTGCTAAGAAGCCCTCTAGTGCTTCCGAGCAGGAGACTGGCGCCAACCCGCTCGCCATTGTTGGCGTTGCCGCCGGCGTCATCGGTCTCGCCATCGTCGGCGTGTTCGTGTTCACCAAACGTCGGTAGGTGAGGGCTGTGTCCAATAAATCCAAGGACGCTGACCCCAAGCAACCAAATTCCTCGTTCATTCAGTTCGACGATGCAAAGCAACAGGGCGCCGCTTCGGCGGCGTCCGTCCCTCGACGGAGGGCGCTTACTGGCGTCCTGACCGCCGCGTGCGTTGCGCTAATTGTCATATCGCTGGGCTTCGTCCATCCTTCCGAGAGCGGCGCCTGGTCCATTGACTG
Organism: Collinsella aerofaciens; assembly: GCF_040920445.1. Classification (GTDB taxonomy): domain Bacteria; phylum Actinomycetota; class Coriobacteriia; order Coriobacteriales; family Coriobacteriaceae; genus Collinsella; species Collinsella aerofaciens_BH. Next base: position 22,494 of record NZ_JBCOTQ010000019.1, read on the forward strand.
GATCGTTCAGACCGTGACGGGGGAGAGCGTCGTCGCGAAGGACGCCAAGGGGTCTGACTCGACCGTCGCTTCGGGTAAAGCTGGCTCCAAGGATTCCAAATCTTCGGATGGTGCGAACGACGAGTCTAAGGGTTCGGATAAATCTGACTCTAAGAAGGAGTCCGAGTCTTCGGACAAGGAATCAAACAAGGGCTCGGATAGCAAAAAGTCCGAAGACAAGGATGGCAAGAAGTCTGGAGAGAAGAGCAGCAATAAAAAGACCGACGGCAATCAGTCGACTTCTCAGAACTCGACTTCTTCTGACGGGGCCGGCTCTACGCCTGGCGCTTCCTCCTCATCCAGCGGGGCATCTTCTGCCCCCGATAGCGGCAACGTCTCTACTGGCGACCAGGGCAGCTCGCAGCAGCCTAGCTACGTCACGGTAACGGTTTCGGTCACATCGAGCGCTGTGGGCAATCCTGTGTCCTCTGGTGGCACCTTTACCTTTAACGAAGGCGCTACTGTCTACGATGCCCTGTGTGCGCTGGGCCTTTCTGTCAACGCGCATGGCTCGTCGTACGGCACGTACGTTTCCGCGATTGGCGGTTTGGCCGAGAAACAGCACGGCGGCACGAGCGGCTGGATGTACTCCGTCAACGGCACATCGCCCATGACGGCGTGCAGCAACTATGTTCTCTCCAACGGCGACAACGTGGTTTGGTATTACGTGACAGGCTAGAGGCCTCGACATAGCGCGCCAGACGGGCGGTTCGGACAAACATCCGGGCCGCCCGTTTTTCATGCGAATGGGACTGGGCCGCCGGGTCTCTCGGCAAACAAAAAACCGGTTGGAACGGGAATTCCAACCGGTTATACATTCAAGCAAATAGTGAATCGACTACGATCGTGCGCCCTCGAGGAAGAAGCGGCGGCTGAAGTAGTTGTACCAGGTGACCAAGAACGTGGCGATGGCCTTCATGGCTTGGTAGCCGATGCTCAAAAACGTGACACCCACAAACATGTACAGGTCGTTGAGGCCCAGACCGATCACCGACAGGATGGTGAAGATCGTGAACTCGCGCTTGCGGCTCATGCCTTCGCGATGGTCGAACACGTACTTCATGCTGAGCCAGTAGTTGACCACGACGGACGTGGTAAACGAGACCGTGGTGCTCATCAAAAAGTCGAGGTGGAACAGCTCGACGAGCGCAATAAGCATGCCCCAGTCGATGCCAAAGGAGATAAGACCCACGACAGCGAACTTGAGGAACTGCTTGGTATGAGGTTGTGCCAGCGCCTTGCGCACGTAATCACATCCAATGCGTTGATGAATCGAGCAACGAGTTACTTTAGAGCTTTTGCATGGGAAACGTAAGGTCTTTGGAAAGAACTATACGAACTCGCCAAATATTCAAGAGGTAATCCGCAAACGTTGCAAATCTTCCCGTAAACGAGCAAAGCCCACGAACAACGCAGCGCTCGACGCGCGTCATCCGTGGGCATCGTAAAGCTGTAAGGTTGCGAGTTACTTGGTCTCGTCGCCCTCCAGGAAGATCTTTCGGGTCACAAAGTTGTAGACCATGACAAGCGCGGTGGCGCAGATCTTGGCGATATTGGCCTCGAGTCCCAGGCCGGCGTTGAGTGTCAGCACGATACCGTCGTTGAGTGCCAAGCCGATTACGGACAGCACGACAAAGATGATGAACTCGCGGCGGCGGCTCATGCCTTCCTTGTGCGCAAACACGTACTTCATGCTTGCGAGGTAGTTAAAGATGAGTGAGATGATAAAGCCGCTGGTGTTGGCGATTAGGATGTTGAGGCCCAGACCGTAGTGGAGCAGATTCATAATGCCAAAGTCGATAACCGTGGCAATGACACCGACGACACCAAATTTCATGATCTGCGCAAGGAGCTTTTGCATGGTACCTGCCTTAAGCTGGCGCCGAAGCGCCGCGGGGATGACAAACTTGGCACAGTTTAGCCAATCCCCGCGGGTGGTGCTAGGCGCGCTCCTCGATAGCACCGTTTCTATATGCATCGAGCAGTTGACGCAGGTCCTGGATTTGGCTGCGGATCTTGGCGCCAGTATCGGTGTCGCTCACCATGCGGCGACGGTCTGCTTGGTCAAAACGATTGGTCTCGCTTTCGATGTCCACGTTGCGCGTGAGTGCCTCGGCAACCGTCGTAAAGGCCCGGTGCGACTTGAGGCGGCAGCCGCGCGAGCTCGAGATGAGCGTATAGCCGGCGATACCCGTCTTGGGATGGTAAGCGCGGCAGAAGCCACCATCGATGACCAGCAGCTTGCCCTCGGCTCGGATAGGCTGCTCGCCTTTGGTCGTCTTGACGGGCGTATGGCCGTTGATGATGTGACCGGTCGGTGAACATGCCATGGGCGCGACGCCAAACTCGCGCATGATGTCATCGCAGACCGAGGGCGACTTGGTAAGCGTAAAGTACGGATCCATCGGCTCGACCCAGGTACTCTTATCGGCGATATAGGCGCGCTCAAAGGTACGCACCAGGCGTCCACTGGCGGGCGAGTTAAAGCCAATCCACAGGTACCACATCCAGTCGAGGGCGTCGCGGTCGCCCACGCGCCAGGCGCGGCGGGCGATGTGGTCGCAAAAATCGAGATAATCGCGGCCAGCGTGCCAGGTGCCCAAGCAGTTCATGCTGCTAAAGGTGCCGTCTTCGTTGAGCGGCACGCAGCCATGGAACAGCAGGTTGCCGTTGGTGACCTTGTACATCGAGCCGTGGGAATAGAGGAAATCGATATGGCGATGCAGGTGATCGGCGGTGACAAACTCGGACACGAGCTTGTCGATGATGTGCTGCTCCTGGGGCGTGAGCGTATAGGGGTCCGCCGGGTCGACGGTGGGGAAGTCGCTGGTCGTGAGCGGCCACACGCTGCCGTCGGCGAGCGTGACCGTGCCGGTGTCGTGATTGATCTTGTCGAGTAACAGGCGGTCGGTCATATCGAACTCGGGGTGGCGCTGGATAATCTGGCCCTCGAGCTTAAAGAGCAGCACGTTGATGGCCTTGATCAGCGGGGTGATGGACTCACCGGCGGTGTAGGTGGCATCGGCAAAGGCGACAAGTTCACGCAGCGAGATACCGTAGTCATTCTCCAGGATCTCGTAGTTGTCGTAGCGTAGGTTGTTGCGCAACACCGTGGCGATGCAGGCGGGCTCACCGGCCGCAGCACCCATCCACAGCAGGTCGTGGTTGCCCCACTGGATGTCCAGTGAATGGTAGGTGAGCAGACGGTCCATAATCTTGGCCGCGCCGCCGCCGCGGTCGAAGATGTCGCCCACCAGGTGCAGGTGGTCGACGGCCAGGCGCTTAATGAGCGAAGCGAGCGACTCGATAAAGTCGTCGGCACTGGCGGTCTCCAGGATGGACTCCACGATGCGCTCGTGATAGCGCACGCGATAGTTGTTCTCGTCCGGGTGCGTGTGCAACAACTCGTCGATGATGTAGGCGTAATCGCGCGGGATGGCCTTACGCACCTTGGAGCGCGTGTAGCGGCTTGAAAGCGAGCGTGCGACCATGATGAGCTGGTCAAGCATCGTCTTGTACCAGGTTGGCGAGTCCTCGCGCTGGCTGCGAACCAGCTCGATCTTCTCGCGCGGGTAGTAGATGAGCGTGCACAGCTCGCCCTTTTCGTCAAAGGAGAGCGTGTCGCCAAAGATCTCGTCGACATGTTCGCGCACGACGCCCGAGCAGTTGTTGAGGATGTGCATAAAGGCTTCGTACTCGCCGTGCACGTCGCTCATAAAATGCTCGGTGCCCTTGGGTAGGTTGAGGATGGCTGAGAGGTTGATAATCTCGGTAAATGCGGATTGTTCGGTGGGGAACTGTCTCGACAGCAGGCGCAGATACTTGAAGTCTTGCGGGTTGCGATCGAATGCGACCATGAAACACCTTCCGATGGGGCTGGTAAAACTGATAAACAGCGTCAAACGTTTATCAGTATGCGCCGCTTTTGTTTCGATTTTGCGCCAGCGGCTGAATTGTCGGCTGAACGGTTTGGTAAATCGATTTAGTTGAGGTAGATATGGCGGTTGAGTGGAGACGACAGAGGGTGTTTTCTCAGATATTTATGCGTGGGGTCGGTGGAGACGATGGTGGTAAAGATGTTCGCTATTTTTGGTTCGATTTGGTAAATAGTGGACATATGTACCGTATGTAGGCTCACTGTGCGATAATTTGCGCAGCAATACGTAAGGAGCCTCATATGAGTGATTTTGTCCTGACCTGTGAATCTGCCGCCGACCGAACTCGGGAGTTCTTTGACTCGCGCAATATTCCTGTCGCGTATTTTCATTACGAGATCGACGATGTTGTCTATACGGACGATCTGTATCAGTCGATTACGCCGGACAAGTTTTTTGCCCAGATTGCCGCGGGCGCCATGCCCAAGACGTCTCAGGTGAGCGTGGGTGAGTACGAGGAGTTTTGGGAGCCGTTTGTTGCCGAGGGTAAAGACGTGCTGCACCTGACGTTGTCGTCGGGTATTTCGGGCACGTATGGATCGGCCTGCGTCGCGGCGCAGATGCTTGCGGATCGCTATCCCGAGGGCGGCAAGGTGCGCGTCATCGATTCGCTGGCGGCGTCTTCGGGCTTTGGCCTGTTGCTGGAATATGCCGCCGACGTGCGCGATAGCGGGGCTTCACTCGACGAGACGGCTGCCTGGATCGAGGAGCACAAACTCAACCTGCACCACTGGTTCTTCTCGACCGATCTGTCGAGCTACCTACGAGGCGGTCGCATTTCGGCTGCGAGTGCGATCATCGGCACGGCGCTTAAGATTTGCCCGCTTATGACGGTCGATTGCGATGGCAAGCTGTCGCCACGTGAGAAGATTCGCACTAAGAAGCGCGCGATTTCCGAGATGGCCAAGACCATGATGGCACACGTGCGGGACGGTGTGGATTATTCGGGTAAGTGCATCATGTCGCACTCGGCGTGCCGTGAGGATGCCGAGGCAGTTGCGGCGCTGATTGAGGAACAGGTTCCGCAGCTTAAAGGCAAGATTGAGATCAATGACATCGGTACTCTGATTGGCTCGCATACCGGACCTGGTACGGTGGCGCTCTTCTTTATGGGCGACAAGCGCGTGGATTAACTTGGCTCATCACGTCGCTGCGTGATTGCTCAAACGAAAACGGCCCGCCTCACGTTTGTGGGGCGGGCCTTGCTGTTGCGGCTAGCGTTTCTTTCCGCGGAAGAAGAAGCCGTGCAGTGACGGCTTGAGGCCGCGGTTGGCGCGATGCTCCTCGACGCGCTCGTGGATCGAAGCGACGCGCTCGATGACTTCGTCGGGAATCGGCACATCGGGATTCATGTTCTCGACCTGGCTGACCTCGGCGGCGGCGACCTGGTCGATAATGGGCACATCGTCGCGCGAGATGACAGGTGTGGCGTCTTCCTTCATCTTGCGATAACGCTGCATCATGTCGGTCTGTAACTGCTGGGCCGAAGGCGGCGTCCAGATGATGGCGTTGGCGCCGGCGGCGATGGTCTCACGGATGCTCTCGGGCGTCTTGCCGCCCGGCGCGATGAGCGGCAGGTTGGGATAGTGCTCGCGCAGCTCGCGTAGGACCTGGGGCGTGTTCTTGCCGGCGGCGATGTTGAGAATCTTGGCTCCGGCGCGCACCTTGGCGTGAGCATCGTCGTCGCAGCGAACGACCGTGGCGATGACGGGGATGTCGGCGATGTTGGTGATGTGCTCGACCATCTCGGCAGTGGCGGGGGAGTTGACCACACAGCCCGCCGCGCCCTGCATCTCGGAGACGGCTGCCATCTGCACGGAGCGCTTACCGGTGGTGGTGCCACCGCCCACGCCTACAAAGACCGGGCACTCGGCGACGGTCAGCAGCGCTTGCGTAATGGCGGGCTGCGGCGTGAAGGGGTAGACCGCAAAGACGGCATCGGCGTTGGAGTTGCGGATAACCGCGACATCGGTGGTGTAAATGAGCGACTTGATGCGGCGGCCGAAGAGCGTGAAGCCGCTGGCCTCCTCGATCTCGTCGGGCATGCGAAGGGCAGCCTTGCGCAGACGTCCGTCGATGGGCAGGGGCTCCATGGGGAGCAGTCCGTTGGGGGTCACGGCTACCTGGGGCTCGGTGAACTCGTCTGCGAGCTCGACCTCGGAGAAATCGACCGAGGCGACGATGTCCTCGTGTACCTCGGCGGGCACATCGATGGGAGCTTGGTCGTTTGCCGCGGCAGGCGTGTCGAAGGAGCTGGTGCCGACGAAGGCGTCGACGCGCTCATTTAGATCGTTGAGGGTATCCATGGAGGCTCGATTCTATGTGATGACGGCCGGCGCGATGCAGCCGGAATAGCGAATGCTAAATCGATTGACGAGTTGATTTTTCCCCGCTGCGCCATCCGTTAGACCGAAGGGCCGGCGAACGTGAAGGAGCTGTGGTGGCGGGGATCGAGGTGCTATCTTGAAAGTCCCGTTTAAAAGAGAGGTGACGCGGTATGGAATTGACAGCAATGTTTGGCTCGATTGGCCTGTGTGTGGGCGCAATCGTTGTCGCCGCGGTCATCTACTTTGTGGTCACGGCCATTAAGGGCAAAAGGGCCGAACGCAAGGAGCGCACGATGCTTAAACAGCATCGCGACCAGCAGGGCAAACGCGCACAGAGATAACTTGTTGAGTTTTGGACCCGTGCGCTAGCTGCGTTTTCGGATCAGGGCAATGTAGAAGCCCTCAAAGTCGCGGCTAGGCGGAATGGTCAGCGTGCCGGGCATACCGTTGGCGACGGACGAGACGTGGCCGGCGGCGATGGCCTCGGTGAGAGCGTTGCACTCGATACGCGGCTCCTCGCCGGCTTCCTGGGCGCGGCGTGCTTCGCTTTCGCTCGGCGTGCCGTCAAGGGGGATGAGCTCGCAATCCATATGCTTGTCGAGGGCCTCTTGCAGGGCGTCCTCGTTTTCCTGCGGCATGATCGAACAAGTCGAATAGACGAGCGTGCCGCCAGGTTTGAGGGCCCCCATGGCGCGGTCCAGAAGCGCGCGCTGCGAGCGGGCACACTTGCCAAGCAGCTGCTCGGTCAGGCCGCGCAGGCTTTTCTCGTTGCCGCTGATGACGGTGCCCGTGCCGGTGCAGGGGGCGTCGAGCAGGATGCGGTCGAAGCGGAAGAACTCGTCGAGCTCGCGTGCGTCGATGCGCATGACGGGCACGTTTTTGGCACCCTGGCGATGGAGGTTTGACTCGAGCTTTTCGGCGCGGGGAATGCTCATCTCGCAGGCTGTGAGGTGCGCCTGGCCCTGGGTGAGGGCGGCGATCTGCGTCGTCTTGCCGCCAGGGGCTGCGCACATGTCCAGGATGTCCTCGCCGGCCTGAGCGCCCAGGACCAACGGCGGCATCATGGATGACAGGCTCTGCAGGTAGATTTTGCCGTCGCGGTAGATGTCGAGATCCCACAGATCTGAAACCTGGGCCTCGGGCAGGATAAAGGCGTCCGGATACCAGGTAACGGTTTGGTGGGCGATGCAGGCGGCATCGAGCGCCGCAGCGATGTCCTCGGCGGTCGCCTTGAGCGTGTTGGCGCGCAGCGTGACCGGGCGTGTGGCCGCGGCGCCGAAGCCCTCGATCATGAGCTTGGCATCGGCGGGCGCATAGGCGCCGGCGACCGTGTCGACCATAAAGCGCGGCAGGTCGGCGGCGCAGGGAAGGGCGGCAAGCTGGTCGGAAAGCTCGGTAGCAGCAAACTGCCTGAGCTTGAGCTCGGCCTTGACCTGCTTTTTCTGCTTACGACGACGCGGCTTGGACATCCGTCTTTCCTTCCCGTCCCAAATTGACTACTTTCCGGGCACGCCGCTGCTGGCGTGCTTTAGTACTGGCTCTCGTGCTTGCTAAAGAAGTCGAAGCGCGGGGGCAGCGGCTTCACGCGGTGCTCGCCGGGCTTCTCGCCCAGGCTCTCCACAAACTCATCCGTGGAGGCAAAGATGTTATCCCAGCTAAAGAAGGCGACCGGGTCAACGTCGAAGTACTCGCAGATGAGCTCGCAGCCGGCCGGCACGATGCCGTGCATGAGCACGGTCGCTACGCGCAGCTCGGTAAAGGCGTCGACGAGGGCCTGCGTCATGGCGGCGTTGGCCGGCTCGCCCTCGAGCTTGTTGGCGGCCTTGGAGGCATCGCTCCAGCGCTTGTTGGCGGCGCGCAGGTAGTCGTCGCACACAGCGAGCGCGTGGTGCGTCTCGAACTTGTACATGGCCTGCTCAAACGCGAGGGCGGCTTGCTCGGCGGCCTCGACCACGGTGGCCGAGGCGGCGCCAGCGGGAATGCAACCGTTGCGGTACGGGCTCTCGTCGCCTTCCTTGACGGCGACGCCGTAGAAGCAGCTGCGGGCCAGGCGGTTGAAGACGCCGGTCAAAAGGGCGCTTTCCTTAAGGGCCGGATCGATGACGCGCTTGTCGTCGCAGGCGTGTACCTCGTTGCCGTCCTTGTCCTTGCCGGTCACGCGGGTGTCGTATGCCTTGGGGCTAAAGCTCACCGGCTTCTCGGACAGGCCGAGCGACAGCCAATGCGCGCGCATCTGCTCGCAGGTGTAGTGGTTGAGCAGGTCGTCTGCCGGCGGGGGAGGAGTCTGCGAGGACGAGCTTGCCTTTTTGCCCATGTAGAGCAGGTGGTAGCAGGCGCTGACGGTGCTCTGCGTGAGGTTCCAACCCAGGGCCTCCCACATGGCGGTCTGCGCGATGCAATAGAAGTAGATGTTGTCCTGGCCAATGAACTGGTAGATCTGTGCGTCATCCGAGCACCACCAGTCGCGCCAGTCGAGCGAGCTGTGCTGGTAGGTGGGCGCGGGGACCTGCGTGGAATCGGCGGCGGGCTCGCCCATGAGGGCGGCATCCTGGGCGGCGACGCCCTCGGTCACGCCGGCGGCCTTGGCATCGCGTGCGAGCACGGTGCGCGTATAGCTGATGGGAGCCCACAGGCTCTCGGGCCAGCACCAGCAGGTGACGTCGGAGACGCCATCGACCTCGGGCACCGGAACGCCCCAGTCGATGTTGCCGGTGATGCGGAAGGGTACGAGCGCCTTGCCGCTGCGGAAGCGCACGCCGCCGTTGGCGAGCACCGCGTGGGCATCGTCGCGCTCCTTCCAGCTGGGGAAGGTGACGGTAAAGCTGCTCTTGTTGCCCTCGGGCTCCAGCACGGTGTGCTCGGGAAGCTGATCCTCGACGGCATCGAAGGCCTCGCGGAACTTGTTCTGGATGTAGAGCTGGGCCGGCAGCAGCCACTCTTCCATGGTCTTGGAGACCACGGAGCGAACCTGCGGGTTCTGGGCGAGCTTGGCGGTATAGGTTTTCATAAAGTCGAGGTAGGCCGGCAGGTCGAAGTAGAGGTTGTCGACCGGGCGCAGCTCGGGCACCTCGCCGGTGAGCTGGCTTTTGGGCGCGATGAGCTCCTCGGGCTCAAACTGGTGACCCAGGTCGCACTCGTCGGCATAAGCCTTCTCGGACTTGCAGCCCTGGATGGGGCAGCGGCCGATCACCTGGCGGCCGTTGAGGAACGTGCCGGCCTTGGCGTCGTAGAACTGCAGCGTGGAGCGCTTGGAGATGGTGCCCTGTTCGTGCAGACGCTCGATAATCTCGGCGGTCACCTCGTTGTGAATCTGCGCAGCCGGCTCAAGGCCCGAGCCGCCGTAGATATCGCAGCTGATGTTGTAGTTGTTGAGGGTCGCGGCCTGGCGGGAGTGATTGGACTCGACATACTCGGCGATGGACTTGTCGTAGCCCTCGTTCTCCTTGAGCTTGCGGTAGCTCTCCATGATGGGCGAGCCATAGCAGTCGGTGCCCGAGGTGAAGATGACGTTCTCGCGGCCCAGGCGGTCGCGCAGGAAGCGGGCGAAGAAGTCGGCAGGGACAAAGACGCCGCCAACATGGCCAAAGTGAAGGCCCTTGTTGCCGTAGGGCTCGCCGGCGGTAACGATGGCGCGGCGAGGCCAGTTGGGACGGTCGTTCATGGAGTATTTGGATGCCATGGGACTCCTTCGCATATGGTGAGAGCGCAGCCGGGCGTGGGGCTCGGCGGCGCGGTGGTCAATTCGTGCATATCGTTCGACATTATCGCACATGCGGACGGGTACGTGGCAGGGGCGCTATCCTAAGATGCTATGAATGAGATTTCCAACATACATGCGTTTGAAGACGAGGATTTTCTGCACGCCTGCTTTGTGTGGGGGATGGCCGTGCTTGGCGCATTTGCCGTGTGCCTAGCGCCGGTGTTTATGCTGCTGGGCGGACCCGCGGACCTGGATGCGGCTGACGCGGGCGGCTGGACCACGGTCGTGGGCTGGATAGTCGGCTTGGCTGCGATCTCAATGGCGTCGTTCGCCGTGCACGAGCTGGTGCACGGTGTGTTTTTTAAGCTGCTGGCGCCTGTGGGCGCGAAGGTGACCTTTGGGGCGAATCGCGAGACGGCGATGATCTATGCCTGCGCCGAGGGCGTGGTGTATTCGCGCCGGCGGTACGTGGCAGTTTGCCTGGCACCGACGGTTGTTGTGACGACAGCGTTTGCCCTGGGGTTTGCGTTCTCGGGCTATCCGCTGCTGTGCTACCTGGCGACCGGCTTGCATTTGTCGGGCTGTGTGGGCGACTGGTATTACGTGCGGACCATTTTGCGCGACCGCCGCATTGTCGCCTGCGAGGACACGTCCTTCGGCGTGCGCTTTTTCGGGTGAGGAGATGTCGATGAAGCCGTTGTTGTTGCACGCCTGCTGTGCGCCGTGCTCGCTTGAGCCGGTCCGCCTGCTGCGCGAGGAAGGGTTTGAGCCCACAATCTGCTGGACAAACCCCAATATTCAGCCGCACGATGAATGGCAGCGGCGTTTGGACGAGCTGCGCCGGTGGTGTGCCGATGGCGACATCGAGCTTATCGAAGCGGGGGAGGACCGGGAGCGCTGGGAGGCCGGCGTGGCCCCGCTGGGCGCCGATCGAGCCCGTCGCTGTCGCGCATGCTATGCCCTGCGTCTGGCCGAGGCGTGCCGTGTGGCCCAGGAGCGCGGGTTTGAGTTTGTGGGCACGACGCTCGCCGTCTCGCCGTATCAGCTGTTCGACACCTGCAATGACGTGCTCGAGCGCTTGGCGGCGGCACATGGGCTCACCCCGGTGATTCGCGATTTTCGCCCGTATTACCCCGAGGCGACGCGTCGCTCGCGCGAGCTGGGTATGTATCGGCAGAATTACTGCGGCTGCCGATTCTCGGCCGTCGAGGCGGCCATGGACCGCGCTCGCATCCGCGACGAGCGCAAAGCGTCCAAAAAGTAGTTCTTTTGAGCTGGCAGCCTGCTAGGATGTAGAACGGACTTTGGCTATATAAGGAGTATCCGACGTGTCTATGCGTACCGATGATTTTGACTACAACCTTCCTGAGGAACTGATTGCCCAGGCTCCTGCCGAGCCGCGCGACTCCTGCCGCCTGCTGGTGGTGGATCGCAAGGGCTCCCAGGCGGGAACGCCGCTGGAGCACGGCGGTACCGTTGAGCACCGCATCTTCCGCGACATCATCGACTATATCGAGCCTGGCGATGTGCTCGTCATCAACAAGACGCGCGTGATGCCGGCCCGCCTGATCGGTCGCAAGGAGGGCTCGGGCGGCGTGGTCGAGACGCTGCTGCTCAAGCGCCGCGAAGATGTTGACCCGCTGGGCCACGTTTGGGAGTGCCTGGTCAAGCCGGGTAAGCGCCTGAAGCCCGGTGCTCAGATTGAGTATCGCGCCGGTGGCGCCCATGCGCCCGAGGGGGCTCCCGTGGTGCTGACGGCCGAGGTCATCGACTTTGTCACCGATAGCCGCGGCGGCCGCCTGGTGCGTTTTGAGCCGGCCGGTTGCAATGCCGCCGGCGAGCCGCGCACGCTCGACGAGGCCATCCATGCTGCCGGCCACGTGCCGCTGCCGCCCTACATTACCGATTACGAGGGCGATCCCGAGAAGTACCAGACCGTCTACGCCATGAAGGAGGAGCACTCGGCTGCAGCTCCCACGGCGGGTCTGCACTTTACTCCCGAGCTCATGGCCGCTATCGAGGCCAAGGGTGCGAAGTTTGCCGCCGTCGAGCTCGAGGTGGGCATCGATACCTTCCGCTTGGTGGAGGAGGACGACCCCACGCAGCACGTCATGCACACCGAGCGCTACCACGTGTCGCAGGAAGTTGTCGACGCCGTGCACAAGGCCAAGGCCGAGGGTCATCGTGTGATCGCCGTCGGCACCACCGCGGTGCGCTCGCTCGAGAGCGCGTTTGACGCGGACGCGCCGGTGTCCGATCCGGCTGTGACGGCGCGCTATTTTGAGGGCCGCGAGGACGGGGCCGACACGCTCGGCCGCGGCGACATCGTGGTGCGCGAGAACGCGACAACGCAGCTCTACCTCATGCCCGGCTCGACCTATCACGTGGTCGACGCGCTGATCACGAACTTCCACGTGCCGCGCTCCACGCTCATGATGCTCGTGAGCGCGCTTGCCACCCGCGACCAGATCATGGATGCCTACGCCGCCGCCATCGAGGAGCGCTACCGCTTCTTCAGCTTTGGCGACGCCATGCTCATTTGTTAGTTACGCGGTTCTACGAACCGCGTAACGGCTCGACGCTGCGCGGGCCACATTTGGACAATCTGACGTTCAACTTCAAGGGCGCGACCAGAAGGTCAGCGCCCTTTCGTTTCACGTCACCTTGTCTCAAATGCGACCCGCTCGCTGACTCTGCCATAACATCGGTGTTGCCGTGGTTGTTGAGTAGTCATTGGGCACTTGGCACTTGGGGACGTTCCTTTTAATATGAGCAGGACATTGTCAAGAGGCAAAATCGGGCCTGGCCCCAACGATATGGGGTCAGGCCCCCTCCCTATATCAGCCCGTCCGCGGCGACCT
>NZ_JBCOTQ010000020.1:0-35258 GCF_040920445.1 Collinsella aerofaciens
GTGCATATGCACAAGCGAACTGCCGCGGACTGCACGGCATTGCGCGCGCATTTAACGTTTTTGAACACATGGATGGCAGATCGGATAACGGTGGAGAATCCGAGGCACGGGCGGCAATGATTCTGGCGGGAGTTGCCGCTCCCGAACTTCAGGTTGAAATCACTCGACCGGGAAACGCCGGCTATTATTTGGCAGATTACGGCTGGCAGATGCCAAACGGCTCTTGGATGCTGGCTGAGCTGCATGGACTAGGCAAGTTTGAGGACGATGCCCAAAATGATCCGGAACATACTGCGGCAAAAACCTATCGAGCTGCCCTTATGCGCGATGCGAACCTGCGTGCCATGGGCCACAACGTCATTCATTTCAAGCTCTCAGACACCTACGATGTCAAAACGTTCGGCTCCATGATGCGCGGCTACGGTATACCAACCACAAAACCCTACGCAGACTCCTGACCGGCTGCCCTCATCTTCTCGACAACAGAACCCATCATCGACCCAGCCCGCTCGGTCTCAATAAGTTGCGGTGAAATAGTTCATGGATAACAGCTTTTGTGGCTAATCCAGGAACTATTTCACCGCAACTTAGGAGGGGATGTGGGGTCCCGGCATGTATATGAAAATGGCTCTGGTCCCAAAAGGAACTAGAGCCATTCATCTATCTTATGGAGCGGGCGACGGGAATCGAACCCGCGTCATCAGCTTGGAAGGCTGGGGTTCTACCATTGAACTACGCCCGCAAGATATGGTCGGGACGACAGGATTTGAACCTGCGACATCCTGCTCCCAAAGCAGGCGCGCTACCAAACTGCGCCACGTCCCGAAGGTGTTGAGCAGCTAAGGCATAAACCTTGCGTGTCCCAAAGCGAAGGAAATTATAGGGGAGACTTCCCGCCTGTGCAAGCGACGATACCCTAGCTCCTCGAATGTGTGACAAACTGGCTATGAACCAGACCGATCACAAACGCCGCCACAGCAACCGGTGCCCACGCAGCACCGATATCTGCCAGCGGCAACGCATCGAACGGCAGCCACGCACCAGTAAAGAACGCGTCGCGGACCGAGGTGATCACGCTCTGCACCGCGACCACGCCGCCGACCCAAACCCAAACCTGCGGATGCGCGTCGCAAAAGCCGTGCATCAGGCCCATAAGCACCAGCACAATGGCAACGGGATACAGGGCATTGAGCATAGGCACCGAGAACATAAGGATCACGTCGAGGCCCACGTTGGAGAGCACGCACGAAAACGCCGCGAACACAAAGGCAAGCATCGCAAAGGGGCGGCGCATGGCCTCCTCGGAAGCCTCCGCTCCCCCTTCAACCACATACGTCTCACAGAAGTACCGCGAGCAGCAGCTAATAAGACCGATGCACACGTTCATGCAGGCGAGGAAAAAGATCGCAAAGACCACGACCGTGCCGACAAGGCCAAAGTGCATGGAGGCAGAGCGGGCAAGGATGGCGGCGCCATTGGTGGCGTCGGGCATAACCGTGCCGAGCTGCATGCCGGCAAGCGCCAGGCCGCAGTAGATGATGGCCATGAGCACGCCGGCGATCACACCGGAGCGCGAGATCTCGAAGGCCACGCGCTTATCGTCGGTAACACCAAGCTCATGGATGGTCTCGGCGATGATGATGCCAAAGGCGAGCGACGCGAGCAGGTCCATGGTCTGGTAGCCGGTCAAAAAGCCCTGCACGGCAGCACCGGCATTGTAGGGAGTCTGCGGCGCGGCAGCGGGGCCCAACGGCGAGATCACGGCAGCACCCACGACCAGCACGATGAGCGCAATGAGCGCGGGGCCCGTAATGCGCCCGAGCACGCGCGTGATGACGCCCGGACGCAGCGTGAGCGCAAACGCGACGACAAAGAAGCCAACGGCAAACACCAGGCGAGCCGTGCCGAGCGAGACGCCCTCGGGCAGCAGCGGCACCAGCATCTCGAAGGCCGTGGAACTCGTGCGCGGAATAGCCAGGCACGGGCCGATGGCCAGATACACTGCCGCGACAAAGAACTCACCGAACTTGGGGTGCACGCGGCCGGCAAGCTCGCGCGCCGTTCCGGCAAGCGCCACAGCGATAAAGCCAATGACGGGCAGGCCGATGGCGGCGATGAGAAAGCCGAGCATGGCGACCGGCGTGGCAGAACCTGCCTGCAGCGCCAGCAGTGGCGGAATAATGAGGTTGCCGGCGCCAAAGAGCATCGAGAATAGGGCGATGCCGACGGTGACGACATGGTCGGAGCGCAGACCGCGCGGCGCGGATGAGGCCATGGACACACCTTTCGGGTCGAAACAAAAACGGGACGGGCAAAAACACCCGTCCCGCAAGTATATACGCTCTAGCAGCTTTAGCAGGCTAAATCGCACAGAGCATCGATAGCCGTGTCAACTTCTTCGGTCGTGTTGAAATACCCAAATGAGAAGCGGACGACGCCCTGGCGCTCGGTTCCCAGCGCACGGTGCATGAGCGGGGCGCAATGGGCGCCGGGGCGCGTCGCAATCCCCCACCCTTGCATGAGCGCATCCGAGATCTCGGCAGAGTCGATATCGCCCACGTTGAGCGACACAATCGCAGAGCGCGTCGGCTGGTCAAAGGCACCGTAGAGCTTAATCCCCGGAATCTCGCGCACACCGGCAAGGAAGCGATCAGCGAGCGCACGCTCGTGGGCAGCAATCGCCTCGACCCCACCCTGGGCCTCGATAAAGTCGAGACCAGCGGAAAGGCCCGCGATGCCATGGCCGTTGAGCGTACCGGCCTCCAGGCGCGTGGGCCACTCCAGTGGCTGCAGCTCATCGAAGCTGTGTACACCGGTGCCGCCCATGGCCCAGGGCGCCACGTCGACGCCCTCCGCCACGGCCAGACCGCCGGTGCCCTGCGGGCCCATCAGTCCCTTGTGGCCGGTAAAGCACACCACGTCGAGCCCCATGGCCTGCATATCGATATGCTCCGTGCCGGCAGACTGCGAGGCATCGACAATCACAAGTGCGCCGGCCGCATGAGCCACAGCCGCCACACGCGCAACATCAACGGCGTTGCCGGTCACGTTGGAGGCATGCGTTACCACCACGGCACGCGTGCCCGGCGTGACCAGCTGCTCGAGCTCGTCGTAGTCGAGCACGCCGTTCGCGTCGCAGCCCGCACGCTCAACGGTCACGCCCCGCTCTGCCGTCAGGCGGTTGAGCGGACGCAGCACGGAGTTATGCTCGAGCACCGTCGTGACCACACGATCGCCGGGACGCACCACGCCATTGATGACGGTGTTGAGCGCCGCGGTGGAGTTGGGCGTAAAACAAACATGGTCCGCCCTCGGGCAGCCCAGCAAGCGCGCAAGCTTGGCACGGCAAGCATGAATCGTACGAGCGGCATCGAGGGCACCCGACGTGGCCCCGCGCCCGGCATTACCGAGCGAACACATCGCCTGCGTCACGGCATCGATCACCGTCTGCGGCTTATGCATGGTCGTCGCCGCGTTATCCAGGTAGATCATCGCACGACCTCCCACATGTCGATTACCGTAAAGCCCTCGGTGGGGACGCCCGCCGCGGCAAGCTCGCCGCGCAGCAGGTCCTCATCCGAAGGCAGCGCCTTCCACGCCAAGCCGCAGCCGGCAGCGACCTCCCCGGGCACGGGAATCGTGCGCCCGGGAAGGCCGCGCTCGACGCATAGGGTCTCGCACCCCATGGCGGCCGCCGTGGTAGGAAACGTGATGACAAGCGCCGGGCGCTTTTCTCTCATGGCAATCCCGCCCAAACGCTACGGGCGCACGACGCGCACGGCCTGCTCCATCTTCTCCACGATCACGTACATGTTGGTGACCTCGCCCACCGCAAGCTGGTCTTTAATGCCATAGTGATCGAGGCAGGTACCGCAGGTGAGAATCTCGACGCCCTGCTCGGCCAGTCCCTTCAGGTCGTCGAGCACCGGCGAGCCCTCGACGGTGAGCTTGGCGCCGCCGTTGTAGAACAACATGGTCGCGGGCAGCTCCTCCTGCTGCGTCACGGCAAAGATAAACGCCTTCATGAGCTTGTGGCCCAGTTCGTCGTCGCCGCGGCCCATGCAGTCGGTGTAGACGGAAATGACGAGCTTGCCCTTGCCGGCGCTGGCGTCGCAGAAAACGGCACCGTCCTGCTCGGGGTCCGCAACGGCCACGGCACCGGCGGTCGCGACGGTCACGTGCCACTCGGCGTCAGAAACCTTCTCGACCGAGGCCGTGCAGCCCTTCTCCTGCGCCATCTTGGAGATGTTCTTGACGGCGGTCTCGTTATCGACCGAGGTCACGACGGCGCCCTCGCCATCGAGCTGCTTCAGGGCTTTGAGCGTCTTGACGACGGGCAGCGGGCAGGCATCGCCCATGGCATTGACTTCAATTCTGGTAGACATAGTTACATCCTTTCAAAAGGGACCGCCCAGAACAGTAGGCGGTCGCATAAACGGTTTTCCTTAATGCACAACGTGGACGGCAGGACCGCCTGGCACCGGCTCGCACACGCGACCGACGACGGCGGCGATACGTCCTTCGGCATGTAGGCGGCGCGCAAGCTCATCCACATCGGCAGCAGGTGCCGCGATAAGCAGGCCGCCAGACGTCTGCGGATCGTACAGCGCGTCGAGCATGCCCGGCTCCAGGTCATCGTCAGCCGTCACGCGCGGGCCAAAGAAGTCCTGGTTGCGGTAGGAGCCCGCGGGGATAATGCCCAGACGCGCCATGTCGAGCACCTGGTCAAAGAGCGGCACCGCCCCCGACGCAAGCTCAACCTGCACGCCCGAGCCCTCGGCCATCTCGCACGCGTGCCCGATCAGGCCAAAGCCCGTAATGTCGGTGCAGCCGTGAAGCTCAAGCCCCTCGGCCAGACGAATCGGCGCCTCGTTGAGGGTGCGCATCGAGTCAAACATGGCTGCGGCCTCGTCCTGCTCGATGAGCTCGCCCTTAATGGCCGTGGTGATGATGCCCGAGCCGATCGCCTTGGTCAGCAGCAGAACATCGCCTGCGCGTGCGCCGCTGTTGGCGAGCATGCGGTCGAGCGCGACAAAACCGCTCACGGACAGCCCGTACTTGGGCTCGTCGTCGTTGATGGTGTGGCCGCCCGCGATGGAGCAACCCGCCTCGACGCACTTGTCGGCGCCGCCCGCCAGAATCTGACCGGCAACTTCAACGCCCAGACAACTGGGTATGCAGAGCAGGTTCATGGCATGGCTCGGCCGCCCGCCCATGGCGTAGATGTCCGACAGCGAGTTGGCTGCGGCAATCTGGCCAAACAGAAACGGGTCGTCGACCATCGGCGGAAAGAAGTCGATGGACTGCACGAGCCCCAGGTTCTCCCCTACGCGAAAGACGCTCGCATCGTCGGAGGTATCGAACCCCACGAGCAGGTTGTCGTTATGCACATTGGGCAAGTCGCCCAGGACCTGGGCGAGGGCTCCAGGAGCCAACTTAGCAGCTCAACCAGAGGCAGCGGTCATCTGCGTGAGCTTAATAACATCGTCAGCCATCGATTCCTCCTCTCATAGGTCAATCAGT
The DNA here is from genome assembly GCF_040920445.1 of Collinsella aerofaciens. Classification (GTDB taxonomy): domain Bacteria; phylum Actinomycetota; class Coriobacteriia; order Coriobacteriales; family Coriobacteriaceae; genus Collinsella; species Collinsella aerofaciens_BH. The sequence continues at coordinate 5,524 of NZ_JBCOTQ010000020.1, forward strand.
TCCTCCCAGTATACGCATGGCGGCGCCGAGAGCGGACGGCGAATGACACCGCCCCTTACATGAGCGCCTGGACTCGAATGGCCGCGCCGATCGCTCCGGCAAAGCGAGCCTGGGGCGAGGTGGTCACGGGTGCGCCCAAAAGTTCGCCCAGACGCTCCACCACATAGGCGTTCTCGCACAGGCCACCGGTCAGATAGTACGGGGCGCCCGCTGCCTGCCCGGCCATAGTGGCCACGCGCGACACGACACTCTCGATCACGCCGCGCGCAATGTTCTCGCGCGGCTCGCCACGACCGATCAGGCTGATGACCTCGCTTTCGGCAAAGACCGTGCACATGCTGGATATCTTGGTGGGCTCACCGGAACGCGCAAGGTCGGCCATCTGCTGCTGGGAAATGCCTAGGCGGTCGGCCATGATCTCCAAAAAGCGCCCCGTGCCGGCGGCGCACTTGTCGTTCATGGCAAACTTGGCCACGCGGCCACTTTTAAGCTGAATGACCTTAGTGTCCTGACCGCCCACGTCGATCACCGTGCCGTGATCGCCGAACAGGCGCACGGCACCGGTGCCGTGGCAGGTAATCTCGGTCACGACCTTGTGCGCATAGGACACGGCGACACGACCGTAGCCAGTCGCGACCACGCGAACATCGTCGCCCGTCACGTCATAGCCAGCCGCTGCCAGTGCCTCGCGCAGCCGCTCGGAAGCATCGACCGAGGAAAACCCGGTTGGCTGCACGCACGTCCACGCCACCGAACCCTCCCCGTCGACCACAGCAGCCTTAGCCGCCGTAGACCCGATATCGATCCCGATCCCTATCATGGCTCTCTCCCAATCTAAACATCAAAGGTAGCGGCGCGTTCAGGCGCCTTAACTCTTGGTTTCTCAGGTGCCGGAGGTTGCCCCGAAAGAGGAGCGCAGCGTACTTTGGTACGCAAGCGACGGTTTGAGGGGCAAGATCCGGTGCCTGAGGAAGCTAGAGGGTTTCGATGAAGGCAGCGATGCGAGTCTCGATCTGACCCATGTCGCCATTGCTGTAATCGGTCTCAATCTTCATGTACGGAATGCCCGCACCCTCGACAGCCTCCTGCATGCGCGCGCTCTCAACGTTGAAGGTGTGGCAGGCCTGCAGCACGCTCTCTACCACGCCATCGACATGGTACTTCTCGCACATAGCCAGCGTGTTTCCCATGCGGCCTTCGTTAGGCGTCATGACCGAGCAGTTGATGTCCAGGTAGCGGTCGGCGATGGCGCGCAGGATGTCGGGAGCATCCGGGTCGATCATCATGGCCGCCGCGCGCTCGCCCGAGCAGTCGTCCATGCACACGACCACACCACCGTTGGACTCGATGGTGCGGCCGATCTTGTTGATCACGCCGCCCACCGGGCAGCCAGTGATCAGAATGCGCTTGGCATCCGCCGCAATCGGGCGCTCGCCAGCCTCGTAGGACTCACGCAGCTTGGCGACCTTTTGCTCCAGCTGCTGCGTATAGGCCTCGATATCAAAGCTGAACGTACCGGCGAACATGGTGCTCATCAGGTCGACACCGCTCATGGCCGCCGGCTGGTTGGCCTGCAGCGCGAACATCTCGAGCTGGGCCGCACGCAAGCGATTGCGACGACGGACAGCGGCGCGCAGGTCGTCATCGGTGATCGTAATACCGTAGAAGTTCTCGAGCTCTTCCTTGAGCAGGCGGCACTCCTCATACCAGCCATCGCGCTCATAGGCACGATCGCGACCCTGCGGAAGATGCAGGATGTGCGTGCGCTTAAGCTCCCCCAGCAGCTCGTACATCTTCTTCTTGCCGTCGCAGGTGGTCTCACCGATGATCATGTCGCTAAAGTACGTAAACGGGCACTTTTGCGAATAGGCAAAACCGTACGTCGACTTGATGAGCGGGCAGAGGTTTGCCGGCAGCACCTTCTCGGCCTCGGGAATCACCTCATCGGACGTACCGCACAGAGCGACACTTGCGGCCCCCGCGGCATCGATAATCTCGAGTGGCGTATAGCTGCACAAAAAGCCGACCAGGCGATTACCCGCCTGCTTATAATCCTTGACGCGAATAAACGCCGCCTTGCGCTGCTCGTTGAACTCCTCAAACGTGGACGGCAACGGCTGCTCAATATTTTTCGACATATAACTCCTAAACCTTTTAACCAACCAGGAAAACAACTTTCCAAGGTGCCCGAGGTTGCCGTGAAAGAGGAGCGCCGCATACTTTGGTACGCAAGCGATGGTTTGAACGGCAAGATCGGGTGTCCGGGAAAGTCGCCGGGACGGGTAGCCCTAAATGGTTTCCAAGAAAGCCTCAATCCTGGTTTGCAGTTGGCCTGCATCCTCGCCGGCGTAGTCGGTCGTGATGTGCAAAAACGGAATGCCGGCTTCCTCGGCGGCCTTCTCCACGGCAAAGGACTCCATCTCGTAAAGCGTGCAGAACTGCAGGGCCACGTCCACGATGCCGTCGGCATGCAGGTCCTTGGCCATCTGGACAATATCCTTCATACGCTGGTCGTTGGGCGTAAAGACGGCACAGTTGATCTTAAAGTAGCGCTCGGCGATGGCATCGAGCATCTCGTCGACCGTCTCGCCGGACTCGTCGACCAGGTCCTTGTAGTAGCGCGAGCCTGTGCAGGACTCCTCGCCTACCACAACGCCGCCGGCCTTCTCGATGAGGTTGAATAGTTTCCAGTTGGGCACGGCCATGGGCGTGCCGGTGTACAGGATGCGCTTGGTCCCCTTGGGCGCCACGCCCTCGCCGGCCTCGACACGCTGCTCGCACTCAGCCGCCATATCGTTGATGGCTCCGGTCAGACGCGGCGTGTCGTCCATAAAGGCGGCCTGAACGGTCAGCAGGCTGTCGAGACCGCTGATGGGCGCAGGGTCTGCAGCGCGCGTGGCAGCGAGGCGCTGCAGGGCGCGACGCTTCTCATTGACGGCGTGGATGGCGGCCTTCAGACGCTCAGGCGTAATCTTGACGCCGCACTCTTCCTCGATCTTGGCGGCGAGCTTCTTGACCTCGGCCTTCCAGGTCACGAGCGTAGACTCGTCGTGCACGTTGGGAATATCCATGACGTACATGTTCTTTTGCGTTGCAAAGAACTCGTAGGCCTTCTTCTTGCCATCGCAGGTGTTCTCGCCTACCACCAGGTCACTCGACTCAATGTAGGGGCAGACCTCGCCCAGCTTAAAGCCGGCAAAGCTCTTGATGAGCGGACAGGTGTTGCGCGGCAGGTGCTCCTCGACCTTGTCCGTTGCCCAGTCGGCACCCGAGCACAGGCCCACGGGAATACCGTCGCAGGCGAGCACAATCTCCTCGGGCACATACACGCAGAACGAACCGACGATCTTGGTGGCCTCGCCGGCCTCCTTCTTGTCGAGCATCTCCTTAATGCGGCCGCTGTGGATGTTGGTGGCCACAAAGTCCAGGTAGGACGTAGACTTGGGGCGATTGTTCTGCGTCAGGAACATGTCCCCGTACATCTGGCCCACGGCGCCCAGCAGCATATCATGGTCGGCAAGATTCATGCCGAGGCTCTCCCACATCGGATGGAAATCAAATTCTTCAGCCATGACGGTTCCCCTCTCGAACCAAAATCGGATAACAACGGTATCGATGCACGACGGACGGCGATTGCCCGACCGTGCTCAAACCCGGAATTTTAGGGAACCTGCTTTGCGGTCGATTATTTAGTTGTGCGTCGTCTCTCCCGGAGCCGTGAACATACCTGCTCATATGCGGCTCCGAGCGATATATAGGGCACGCGCGGCAACGCGGCAAATGTATGTCGTCTGCGGCATGTGCGCACCCTCCTCTACAAGTTGAGGTCAACTATATCAACGGTCGTCGACCATGCGAACACCGTTGACATTCGTACGACAGCCTCGTGTGCCGTCGTTTAATAAATAATTATCTTGATTGATAAGAGTTTGTCATCCTTCATTCGGCGAACGGCAAGACGAGGCCGCCGAGGCTTATATCCCCGACGGCATTACCCGACGCTACCGACAAACCAAATGGATCCTACTCGCATCGAAATGCATGCGCAGCGTCTCGCCTGCTTGCGGCAGCTCGTCGACAGGTACGCCCACCTTGTTGACCTTCCACTGCAGACGCGTGGGCGCATCAGCGCGCGGCACGTCCAGTAATACCAGCCGCTCAAAGCGCGAATCGCTCACACGGGCCACATGCAGGTCGTAGCTGTTACGGCCCCGCTCAACGCGATTGTCAACATGGAAATAGCTTGCGCGAACGCCCAGGTACGCCACATTATCGGGAACCGCGCGACCCACGTTAAAGGTCATGCCCCAGTCGAGGGCCTCAACTTCTTCGTCGCCGATCTTGCGCGCCCGGCTTGTGTTCTTGCAGCCCGTCAGGCGCAGCGCCGCCAGCGTCTGCGGACGGCGGACCACGTCCTCGACGGAGCCGATCTCCTCAACATGCCCGTCGTGCATCACGCAGATACGCTGGCACAGGCGACACGCTTCGTCGATGTCGTGGCTCACGTAGAGCACGGTGCGGTTGCACACATCGAACAGGTCGAGCATGTTCTGCTCGAGCGCGCTCTTAAGATAGGAATCGAGCGCGCTCATGGGCTCGTCGAACATAAAGATGCCCGGATGCGCCGCCACCATGCGCGCAAGCGCCACACGTTGCTGCTGACCGCCCGAGAGTCGCACGGGATAGCGGTCGGCAAAATCGGCCAGTCCAAAGATACCCAGGTAGCGCTCGGCAAGCTGCTTGCGCGCCGCGGCGTCGCCCGCATCCTTTACGCCGGCACATACGTTATCGGCCACTGTCATATTAGGGAACAGCTGATAGTTTTGGAACAGCAGGGCGCATTTTCGCTCCTGGGGCGACAGGTTGATGCCCGCCGCCGAGTCAAAAAAGGTCACGCCGTTGACGACGATCTTGCCCTCGTCGGGCGTCTCCACGCCGGCGATGCAGCGCAGCGTACAGCTCTTGCCGCAACCCGAGGCACCGAGCAGCGCCACACGATCCTCGCCGGCCTCAAGCTGCATGTCGAGCATAAACCCGGGATAGCGCTTTTTGATATCCAGAACGAGCGACATGGCCTATCGACCTCCCTGCAAAGCGGCATCATCGCGCATGAGCTCGGCCAGCGCCTCGCGAGCGATACGCAAGGCATCGCCGCCCGCCGGGTCGAGCGAATCGCCCTGTCCGGCAAGATCTTTGATCCGCTTGCGCTCCGCACGGGAAAGGCCCCGCTCGCGATACTTTTGCGAATGCGCCGTGTACATGTTGATGAATAGGATGACCAGGAAACTGAACGCAATCACAACGGCGACCCAAAAGAGGGCCACCGAGGTGTTGCCGCCCATCCACTCAAAGTAAATCGCAATGGGGATGGTCTGCGTAATGCCGGCGTAGTTGCCCGCAAAGAACAGCGTGCAGCCAAACTCTCCCATCGCGCGGGCAAAGGCGAGGACCGTACCAGCGGCAATAGAAGGCCACCCAAGCGGCATCATAAGCTTGGCAAAGATGCGACGCTCGGACCATCCCAGGGTACGCGCGGCGTCAAGCATCTGCGTGTCGAGGCTCTCAAAGGCGCCGAGCGCCGTACGGTAGACCAGGGGGAACGATACCACCACGGCAGAGATCACCGCCGCCGGCCACGTAAAGACAATCGAGACGCCGTGCGCAATCAGCCACTGGCCCACCCCGGTCGAGCGACCAAACAGCATAAGCAGCAAAAAGCCGCAGACCGTGGGCGGCAACACCATGGGGATGGTAAAGACCGAGTCGAGCAGGCCCTTGATGCGACTCGAGGTACCCATAGTCTTCCACGCGGCGAACAGGCCCAGCGCAAGGGAGATCACCAGGGCAAGGCCGCTCGTTTTAATGGACACCCAAAACGGGCGATAGTCGATGTCGCCCAAAAAGGAGACCAGAGAGGTCAAGGGCCCTTGCTCATCCCGCAACATGACAGACGACGCCTCTACCATTTGAGCGCTATCAAGCCAACGCGCGCCGCCCTTGGCATCACCCGAGGCTGATGCAATCACCACATAGCGGTCCCCATCCGCACCGCGCTCGTCAAAGCCATAGGTATACCCGCCGGATTCAAACGTTGTTTCCGCCGTGACATACCAAGGAAGATCCACGTCCCCTAGCTGCGCACCTCCCATGCAGTTTGCGCTGTCGAGCTTACAGACGAGGGCCTTGAGACCCGATACGCACTCGTTGTCCTGCGGATCCAATCCATACTTCTCGACCGCCTTGGGCGATATCCACACCACAACGCGATCGGCAGCAGGCGCCACTACAAGGTCCACGTCCTCGTCAACGGGAAACCGGTAGCCCTCAGGCTGGCCCTCCATGGCACGAGCGGTCCCCTTGGCCAACCGCTCAAAACCCTCGATCCCATAGGAAAGCCCATGAGCGGTCGCAGCAGCCTGGGCCCCGTCCTCAGCGTCCCCAGCAAACGCAAATCCCGGCACCCAGCAAAGCGCGAAAGTCAAAGCACAAGCGACAAGCATGCGGAATCTATTAAGCACGAAAAGCTCCAAGCGAATACAAGGACGGAGTGAAACACAAAACGATGGAATTATCGCGCCAAGCCGCACTACGCGGAAAGCTCAAAGCCGTACTTGGCCCAAATCTTCTGAGCCTTCTTGTTGGTCAGACAGAAGTCGATGAACGCCTTGGCTTCGTCGGCGTGCTCGGAGCTCTCGGCAACGGCACCCGGATACACGATGGGCTTGTGCGAATCCTCGGGGCACACGAAGGCCTCCTCGATGCCGTCGTAGCGGTAGATGTCAGAACTGTAGACAAAACCGGCCACGCAGTCGCCTGTGGACACATAAGCGGCGGCGGTGCCCACCTTATCGGCCAGCGCGACCTTGTCGGCGATTTCGGGAGCATACTCGCCATCGTCGCCCTCGGTGCCGGTATAAAGGCCCACGGAAGCCAGCGCCTGGTTGGCATACTTGCCAGCGGGAACAGTCTTAGCGTCGCCAATGGCGATCTTGCCGTCCAGATTCGCGACGTCGGCGATGGCCTCGACCTTGGTGTCGGAGCCCTCGGCGCGAATGATCACGAGGTCGTTGACGAACATGTCCTCACGCGTATCGACGTCGACGAGCTCGGCGGTCTCAGAGTCATCCATGGTGCCCTTGGAAGCGGTGATGAGCACGTCGACGGCGGCACCGGCGCGCATCTGCTCGACAAGGTCGCCGGAGGCCTTAAACTGCGTGTCGGCAAAGGTGGTGCCGGTCTGCTCGGTATAGAGTTCCTGGACCTCGGGGAGCGCCTTCTCGAGCGAGTTGGCGGCAAAGACCTGCAGCTCGACAGCTTTCTTGGAAGATGCCTTAGCAGAACCAGCATCGGATCCGGCCGGCTCGGACGTCTTGCCGCCCGAGCAGCCGGCAAGACCAAGGCCGGCAGCGACGGCAGCAGAGAGCGAGACGAATCCGCGGCGAGAAACCATATCGAACATGTTCAACCCTTTCGAACGCTATGCCCGGGCACCCCGCCGCAGGCTTTAATCTGCAATCAGATTATACTTCCGTGCGAATAATGGTAGTGAGAAATTATTCTCGCTAGAGAATATAGTTTCGAGGTACCGTACCCCTCGGCGTCGCTTCGGCGGAAAACAAAGGCGGAGCGACCGATAAGGTCGCCCCGCCGCAGGTAAACCGCTTAGTTGGTATGTCCGCCGCCCGCTGTCATCTGAGCCGCATGCTCCAGCTGGTCTGCTATGGCCTCCCAGCTTTCGCGGGCGGCCTTCGTAGAACCGGGAAAGTTTACGACAAGTGTATGACCTCGTTGCATGCAAATAGCGCGCGAGAGCATGGCGCGGCGCGTCTTGGTCATCGAGTACGCGCGAATCGCCTCTGCAATACCCGGCACATCGCGGTCGCAGACGGCACGCGTCGCCTCGGGCGTCACATCGCGCATCGAAAGCCCCGTGCCGCCGCAGGTGAGCACGACATTGGCGTGGCACTCATCGGCGGCTTCCACAATGGCATCACCAATCTCGCTGACGTCGTCGCGCACGACCACATGTGAGGCGACCGTCCAGCCCTGCGCTTCGATAAGCTCCTCGAGTGCGGCTCCGGCCTCGTCCTGCGCAAGATCGCGCGTGTCCGAGCACGTCACGATCGATATCTTCAACTCCATAGTCTTCCTCCTACAACACCGTTCCCTCGGGCAGGTCGACACGCACGACATCCACGACGTCGCCCGCCTTGAGGTCGCACGGTCCTTCGTCAATACGCAGCAGGCAGTTGGCCCGCTGCATCGTGCCGAGCAGCGCCGAATTCTGCGTCTTGGCCTCGGTCACCAACAGCTCACCGGTCTCGGGGTCGCGCGAAACCGTGGCGCGATCGAAGAAGCGTCGGTCCTGGCGCTTTTTCACACCGTGGGTAAGAACCGCTCGCTGCACGGGGCGCGCCCCCTCGGCAAAACCACGCATCTTGCGAATCGCCGGGCGCGCGAGCATCTCAAAGCCCACATACGCCGCGGCCGGATTGCCTGAAAGCCCCAGGTAGGGCTTACCCCCGAGCAAGCCAAACGTGATGGCCTTGCCCGGACGCATCGAAATGCGGTCAAACAGCACCTCGCCCTCGCGCCGGACGAGCGCCGTCACGTAGTCGTAATCGCCCGCCGAGGCGCCACCGCTCGTAATGACAAAATCGCACTCCTGCACGGCGCGATGCACCAGTTCGGCAATCGCCTGCTCATCGTCGGGCGCAATGCCGTAGAACACGGGCTCGGCTCCTGCATCGAGTGCCTCGGCCATCAACGCCGAGGAGTTGGAATCGCGAATCTGACCGCGCGCCGGCACCTTACTCGGTGCGACCAGTTCCGTGCCCAGCGAGATGATGCCCACACGTGGGGCAGCGTGCACCTTCACGCTCGCGTATCCAGCGCTTGCCAGCAAGCCGGCGCCGGCCGGAGCCACGACCTCGCCGGCGTGCATCACAACATCGCCGGCATGGGCCTCCTCGGCGGCAGAGCGAACGTTCTCCCCTACCTTGGCAGGCGCCGAGAAGCGAACGTGCGAGCCCTCGTTGCCGTCACCGTCGAGCACATCGACAATCTCGTATTTCACCACAGCATCGGCGCCCTCGGGCACCAGCGCGCCCGTCATGATGCGGACCGCCTCGCACGCGCCGATAGCGCCCTCAAACACATGGCCCGCGGCCTCGTGTCCGATAACATCGAGCGTCACCGGCGCCTCGCCAGATGCCTGCGCCAAGTCCGCCGAGCGCACGGCATATCCGTCCATAGCGCTGTTGGCAAACGGCGAGATGTCGATATCGGCCACCGCGTCCTCGGCCAAGGGAAAACCAGCCGCCTGCCACACGGGAATCTCGACGAGATCGGTCGGAGCAACGTGCGACAGGACAATCGACTGCGCGTCCTCCAACGGAATGAGTTTATCTGCCATATGCACCTCTTAATGCCACGGCGCACAACAGGGGCGCCGATTCTTTATGCTTGTCTCAGTATAATCCCCCGACTCACGACCGCGACTCGGCCTGAACCCGCAAATACACCTGTCGGTTGCAGGCCGCGAAACAGAATGGAAACCAACCCACCGGCTCGTCGCGTTTACCGCGTTTTATAATGCTTGCGTTGCAACCTAAAAGAGGAACGTATGGCTTTTACCAACAAACCCGAAAGCGCAAACGAAGCGCAGGATCATTCCCAGCCGCTCGACGACGGCGGCTTTTTCTCCCTGAACGACGTTATCATGGCCGGTAGGCAACAGCTCACCCGCTCCGAGTATCTCTTGGCTGCCGACACGCGCCGCAACGTCCGCAACCTACTCGCGAGCGCCAAGTTGCTCGTACTCGTCGTCATCGTCTCTCTCGCCATGGGCGTTGCCGCTTGGGCGTTTTTGGCCTCGCTGAATATCGCGACCGATTATCGCGAGCACCACGCGTGGATCTACGCCATGCTCCCCGTCGTGGGCGTGGCTACCACATGGGTGTACAAGAACCACGGCCTTGCCGCCAAGCGCGGCAACAACCTGGTCATCGATTCCGCCCTGGGCACACGCCTCATCCATATGCGCATGGCCGTCCTCACCTTCGTCTGCTCCACGCTCACGCACCTCACGGGCGGATCGGCCGGTCGCGAGGGAGCCGCGGTGCAGATTGGCGGCACCATCGCCAGCAACATCTCGAGCCTCGCCCATCTCAAAAAGCATGACCACCACGACCTCATGCTCGCCGGCATCTCGTCGGCCTTTGGCGCCGTATTCGGTTCGCCCCTTGCCGGAGCTTTCTTTGGCATGGAGATGTGCTTTATCGGCAAGATCGACTACACCGCGGGCATCTACTGCCTCGTCGCCTCGTTTACCGGCTACTTTACGTCGCTTGCCTTGGGAACCGAGTACGAGGCGAATGTTATCGCCAGCGTCCCCGACATGACACCACGGACGGTTGTCATCGTTGTTATCAGCGCCATTATCTTCGGTTTGACGGCACGCCTCTTTGCCTGGTCGGTTCGAACCGTCAAGAGCCTGTACGGTCGCTTTATCACCAACTACCTTGCTCGCGCACTCGTGGGCGCGCTCGTGGTGCTCGCGGCCTACGCGATGCTCGACGCCTGGAAGTATGCCAGCCTTGCCACCTGGCTCTCGGGCGCCGGGTTCGCCGGTAACACGACCCTTGCCGACGCAGCCATCAAGCTCGTGGTGACGGCGCTCACCCTGGGTGCCGGCTTCCAAGGCGGCGAGGTCACGCCCCTGTTTGGTATCGGTGCGGCGCTCGGCGGCTGGATCGGTTGCCTCGTCGGAATCGACCCCAGCTTTCTGGCGGCGCTGGGCATGCTCGGCGTGTTCTGCGCCGGCCTTAACGTGCCCATCACCACCTGCATGATGGCCATCGACCTGTTCCACGGCACGGCCGCGGGCTTCTTTGTCATCGTGGCGTTTATCAGCTATCTCGTCGGCGGACACCGCGGCGTGTACCCCGCCCAGCGCATCATCTCGCCCAAGCGCCGTTCGCTTATTGTGGACGAGGGCGGTACGGTGGCGGATGCTATCGAGCGCCACAACGACCTGATAGAGTAGACATAAGTATTCGCCGTGCAGCCACAATCGGGGGCAATTCGACCTGAGCGCGACCGCACCGTCACGTCATACGCCGGGAGTCGCCCCATGCACGCAACTGATTTTGGTCGCACGCTCATCATCGCCAACCCCGCCGCCCAGTCGGGTGCGGCGCGCGAAGTTGCCGAGCGTCTGCAGCGCTTTTTGGACATGACCGCGCGCGCATCCCAGTTTGACTTGGTGCTGACCGAACGCGCGGGGCATGCCAAGGAGCTTGCCGCCCAGGCAACGGGCTATCGCACCGTTATCGCACTCGGCGGCGACGGCGTGATCCACGAGGTCGTCAATGGCTTGATGGCGCAAGAAGAGGCGGTTCGACCGGCGCTTGCCGTCCTGCCCGTAGGCTCCGGCAACGATTTTGCCCAAACACTCGGCATCGACGATTTCTCTGGCAAGGATTTTGGCGCGCTGCTCACCTGCGAGCTGCAGCGTCAGGACATCGGGCGCATTCGCTCGTGGAGCCCTGCGAGCGGCAGCGGCGAGGCTGCCGTTGAGCACTACGACCAGACGCTTTCGGTCGGCATCGATGCCGCCATCGGCCTTGGCACCACCGAGCTGCGCAAAAAGACGGGCCTCGCCGGCGCTCCGCTCTACACTCTTTCGGGACTTGAGCAGTTTGGCCTGCGCTATCGCAACTATCCCATGACGGTGAGCTTAGATGGCGCGCCTGCCGAGCGCGTGCGGGCGATTATCATGGCCATCCAGCTGGGGCCCACCTATGGTTCGGGCTATCGCATCTGTCCCGATGCCGACCCCTGTGACGGTATACTCGACGTCTGCTACGCCTGCGGCCCCGTCCCCCGTGCGATTGCCCTGCCTATGTTTCTTTCGGCCAAGGACGGCCACCACACCAAGCTGCCGCCGGTTCGCATGCGTCGCTGCCGTCATGCCGAGCTCACGTTCGAGGAGCCCGACTACCCCATCCAGGCCGACGGCGAGCCCGTTGTCGCCTCGCGCATCGAAGTCGACATCCTACCCGGTGCCCTCCAAGTCTGGCACCCCACCCACTAGCCATCCCTAAGTTGCGGTGAAATAGGGACTGTTTATGCAGCTAAAGCCGCAAAACAGTCCCTATTTCACCGCAACTTATTGAAAAGATCATTCCTCCCCGCCCGGCTTACGACGGTTGGCCTTTTTAATCGCATTGAAGTGCTTGTCGTTGAGCCTCCGCTGGCGAGAACGCTGAGGCACTTTGGTCTTTACGCGTCGGCGCGGCGGACGGCCACGACGTTCAAGCTCTGCCCTCAGCTTACGCAGACAGCTCGCACGGTTCTGGAACTGACTGCGGCTCTCGCGCGCCGTCACGACAATCCCCGAAGGGATATGTTTCATGCGCACCGCCGAGTCCGTCGTGTTCACGCCCTGTCCGCCCGGACCCGTCGCGCGAAACACCTGTACCTCGCAATCGCGCGCCAGCTCCTCGACCGACATCTCGGCATAGCGCGCATACTCGCGCCATCCCATCTTGTTCTCATCCATATCAACACCTCCCCTCATACAAAAAATGTGACAAAGGGACAGTCCCTTTGTCACATCGCATACCAATCGCTTGTGTTGCGCGCTTAGGCGAAGGTGATCTCGCCGTTCTCGCAGTCCATATCGGCGATACGGGCCAGACTCTCAACGCGGAAGCCGCGTTTGCGGAGCTTGTCGCCGCCGCCCTGGAAGCCCTTCTCGACGGCGATGCCAATGCCGGCAACCTCGGCGCCCGCAGCCTCGCAGATCTTAATAAGACCCTCAAGCGCGCAGCCGTTGGCCAGGAAGTCGTCGATAATCAGGACCTTATCGCCCTCGGACAGGAAGCGCTTGCCCACGATGACCGGGTACTCCTTCTGCTTGGTAAAGGAGTAGATGGTCGTGGCATACTGCTCGCCGTCGAGGTTGATGGACTGTGCCTTCTTGGCAAAGACCACCGGCACGCCACCAAAATGCTGAGCCGCGATGCAGGCCATGCCAATGCCCGAAGCCTCGATCGTCAGGATCTTGTTGATCTCGACGCCCTCGAACAGACGGGCCCACTCGGCACCCATGTGGTCGAACAGCTCAACGTCGCACTGGTGGTTGAGGAAGGCATCAACCTTAAGGACGTTACCGGCCTTTACGATGCCGTCATGGCGAATACGATCCTCAAGCTCCTGCATGGCGCAACCCCTTCTCGCGGCAACGATACCGCGCGATTAATAAACGTTGTTCGATAGTCTACCACGGACCGACCCCCGCCCGCCCCACAAGCCGCATCGCACCACAAACCAGTCTTTTTGGGACGGCGCGAATCGTGGCAGGCAGCCCCCCAACACGCTAATGGCGGGCGCGCATCTTCACCAAACGCACCATGGCAAGCGCAAAGCCCACGGCGGCCACAACCATAAGCACGTAGAACACCGAGCGAAAGCCGAATAGGAATACTTCCGGACGGCCTGCAACAAAACTGGTCACGGCCTCGCCCATCGCCACGCTCATCTGCCCATACAGGATATTCGACGCCACCGTAATGCCGAGTGCCATGCCGGCATAGCGTGCCAAACTGCCCAAGCTGCCCGCAAAGCCGAGTGCTTCGCGCGGGGCCGAGCCCATATACAACGAGTTGTTGGGGCTCTGGAAAATCGACGTACCGCACGACATAAACGCGACGCAGCACACGATCACGGGGATAGAAGAGTGCTCGTCGAGCGTGCTTACCGCAAAAAGACCGCACACGTACACGCCCAGGCCGACCGCCGTGGGGCCCTCGCAGCCAACACGGTCCGAAACCGTACCCGATAGCGGACCGATAAAGGCATTCACCATCGGCAGCGCCAAAAAGAGCAATCCGGAAATGTCGGAACCAAACCCATGCGCGTCCTGAAAATAGAACGGCAGGATAAACTCGGATGCACCAATACCAACGAACACGATGAGCATGCAGGCAAGGTTGATAGTGAAGGCCGAATTTGCAAAGCAGCGACGAGCGGCCTCGATCAGGGACATGGGGCGCTCGCCGGCCTCCGGCTTAACATGCGGCAGCGTGTAGAGCCCCACGATAAACGAGATTACGCCAATAGGCAGGTTGATGAGGAAGATACTCTCCCAGGGAAAGCTTGCCACCAGCATGCCGCCGAGCACGGGGCCACACATCATGCCGAGGGCCACAAAGGTCGCGAGAATACCCATGGCACGGCCTCGTTCGCGCGCCGGAAACGACTCGGTGATGATACCCATGTTGTTAGCCATGGCCGCCGCGCAACCGATGCCCTGAACAATGCGTGCCAGGATAAGAACCTCGAGCGAAGCCGAAAGGCCGCACAGCAGCGAACCGACCGAAAAGACGATGACGCCCAACTGGAACACATTCACCTTGCCGCGCACGTCGCCCAGACGGCCAAACGGCAACATAGCCACGCATGTCGCAAGCAGGTACACCGAGCTCACCAGTTGAATGCGGTCGAGGCCCACGCCCAGCTCCTTTTGCATCACGGGCAGCGCCACGGTCACGACGGTCGAATCCAGACACACCATAAACGTCATGATGAGCACGGTAAACAGAATCGCCCACTTGTTCTTGCCATGGGTGTCGCCCTCTAGGGCAATGTGCTCGCGGCGCAGCTGCTCTGCAGTTTTCTCCATATCCATCCTTTCGAGTGGCCCAACGCAAAAAACGGGGCCCCAATCGCCTGCAAACAGTCGCGATTGGGGTCCCGCCTACGGAATCGGAACTAATGGTCACCGAAGCTTTCTGCCAGCCTCGGCGCCTTATGCGAACGCTAGCCTAGCACTGCTCGAGCGCCTGCTCAAGGTCGGCAATCAGATCGGCCGTGTCCTCGAGGCCGCACGACAGGCGCACCATGTCGGCGGAGATGCCACAGGCGATGAGCTCCTCATCGTTCATCTGACGATGCGTGGCATTAGCGGGATGCAGGCAGCAAGTGCGGGCGTCGGCCACGTGCGTGGCGATCTGGGCGAGCTTGAGGCTCTTCATAAAGGTTTCGGCCGCCGCGCGACCACCGTTAAAGCCAAAGCTCACAACGCCGCAGGTACCGTTGGGCATGTACTTCTGAGCCAGGTCATAGTACTTATCGCCCTCCAGGCCCGGATAGCTCACGAAGCGTACCTTGGGATGGCTCTGCAGGAACTTGGCAACGGCCAGGCCATTCTCACAATGACGCGGCATGCGTACATGCAGGCTCTCGAGCGAGCTGTTCAGGAAGAAGGCCGCCTGCGGGTTCTGCATGGGGCCGAGGTCGCGCATGAGCTGCGCGGTGGCCTTGGTAATGAAGGCACCCTCGCGACCGAACTTCTCGGCATACGTCACGCCGTGGTAGCTCTCGTCGGGCGTGGTGAGACCCGGGAATTTATCCGCATGGGCCATCCAGTCAAATTGGCCGTGGTCAACGATCACACCGCCCAGGTAGGCAGCATGTCCATCCATGTACTTGGTGGTGGAGTGCGTAACGATGTCGGCGCCCCACTCAAAGGGACGACACATCACGGGCGTCGGGAAGGTGTTGTCGACCATCAGCGGCACGCCGTGGTCATGCGCGACCTTGGCAAAGCGCTCAATATCGAGCACGGCAAGGGCGGGGTTTGCGATCGTCTCGCCAAAGACGAGCTTGGTATTGGGCTGAAAGGCTGCCTCGAGCTCCTCATCGGTGCAGTCGGGGGCAACGAACGTGCAGGTCAGGCCCATGCGGCCCATGGTGTGGGCGAGAAGGTTATACGTACCGCCGTAAATGGCAGAGCTCGCGACCACATGATCGCCAGCACCGGCCACGTTAAAGATCGCGAGGAAATTCGCAGCCATGCCCGAGCTCGTGAGCATCGCAGCGGTGCCGCCCTCCATCTCGCAGATCTTGGCGGCAACGAGATCGCACGTGGGGTTCTGCAAACGGCTGTAGAAGTAGCCCGACTCCTCTAGGTCAAACAGCTTGCCCATGTGCTCGGACGTGTCGTACTTCCACGTGGTGGACTGGTAGATGGGCACCTGGCGCGGCTCGGCATCTCCCGGGTGATAGCCGCCCTGAACACATGCAGTTCCGATGGTCTGCTCGCTCATATCTAGCTCCCTTGCCTGGGTTACGTTTTATTCGGTTCACGATACCGCTACCCTGCACCCCTCTCAACCCATCCCCAAGGTAGGTTATGGGACAAATAGTTCAGGGGTATTTATCTCAAGCCTTGGGCATTTGCTCGATAGATAAAAATGAGGCATCCATGAAGCTCTCGATGATTACATACCCCGTCACGAGTACCATAGGCGGGTACACCGTAACCAAGGAGACAACGATGAAGCAAATCGATACGGCCCAGCTCGACATCACCGCCTGTCAGGCTCAAGCTGCCGAATACCACGCCCGTGGCTTTAACTGCGCCCAAGCCGTTGCCTGCACGCTCGCACCTGCCGTCGGGCTCGACCCCCAGACCGCCTTTACCCTCACCGAGGGCTTTGGCGCCGGCATGGGTGGCATGACCGAGACCTGCGGCGCCATCTCGGGCGCTGTTGCCATCATGGGCTTTGTAATGAGCGACGGCATGGAGAACCCCAAGACCAAAGGCCAGACCTACAAGCTGTCGCGCGAGATTGCCAAGCGATTTGGCGAGAAGAACACGACGACCGTCTGCGGCACGCTCAAGGGCATCGGATCGGATAAGGGTCCGCTCCGCAGCTGCCCCGGCTGCATCGACGATGCCATCGAGATCGCCTGCGATGTGCTAAAGCAGCTCGCCGAGTAAACGGCAGCAACATAAAACGACGGCCGGCGCACTTGGAATCCATCCAAAAGCACGCCGGCCGTCGCCGTTAGAACTCGGCAAACTCGGGAGCGCCGACCTCAATCTCCTCGCGCCCCGCCATAAGCTCGCGCATCTTGGCGCAAAACGACTCCTGCTCCCCTGCCTTAAACACCAAGTGAAGTGTCACGGTATCCGCGTAATCGGTATCCGAAACCTTGGCACCCGAATCCTGGGCCAAGCGAAGCACCTGCTCATACTGTGGATAGGCCACATGCACATCAACTGGCACGACGCTCGTCATCTCGACGATCTGCCCAGCCTCCCGAGCAGCTGCCACCGCCGTCTGCGTCGCCGCGGTATAGGCGCGCACCAAGCCACCAGGCCCCAACAGCGTGCCACCAAAATAGCGCGTCACTACGCAGCAAACATTTTTGAGCCCCGCGCCGCGCAACACCTCAAGCGTCGGCATACCGCTCGTGCGGCTCGGCTCACCATCATCGCTCTGGCGCTCGCGTCCATCGACTAAAATCCACGCGGGAACATTGTGCCGAGCGTCGTAATGACGTTTGCGAACGGTCTCGATAAAGGCATTCGCCTCGTCCTCGGACTCAATATGGACCAGCTGGGCAATAAACCGACTCTTGCGGTCCAAAAACTCGCCCAAAGCCTCAATATTCGATTGCAGAGTAAAATAGCTGTCCAACAAAGCCCCTCAACAACAAGCAAAGCAACAAACAGCCTCAATAATACGGCAAAGGCCGTACCGGTAACCCCGGTAAATAGAACGGCAACACCGATGATTCCGTAAACGAAAGCGAGAACCCGTCAGCGCGAGCAAGGTGCCTTGAAAGACGAGATTGCAACAGAAATGAGGCTGCCGATGACCAGGCAAAAACAGCGAGACGGCGTCAGCTGAGTCGATTTGGCCCGAAAGAGGAGGGAGCACGCCTTATGGCGGCGACCGACGAATGAGCGCCAAATCGGCCAGCTGATGCCGTCGCAGCGTCAACATAGTTGCTGAGTGGGCCTATAAGCCGGGTTCTGTCGTGAACGGTCATTTATCTTGTCTGCACGTTACCATGCAGCTCCACGCACGCTACCCGAACGCGGACCGGGCCGGCCCATAGCGTTCCTATTCGCGCTTGCTCCGGATGGGGCTTGCCAAGCCGCCGTGTTGCCACGACGCTGGTGGTCTCTTACACCACCGTTTCAGCTTTTCCCTTTACGCCTTGCGGCGCAGGTGGGAGTCTTCTTTTCTGCGGCGCTTTCCGTCGGATCACTCCGCCCGGCCGTTAGCCGGCATCCCGCCCTCTGGAGCCCGGACTTTCCTCACGCGTGCTGCAAGCAGCACATCGCGCGACCGTCTGGCCCACTCAGCAGTGCAAGAGTGTAGCACACCGTTGCCGCAGGCAATGGCACAACACAAGCGTTCGACACGATAAACCAAGAACCACGCCATGCAGTACAATAGGGTTGTCGATGGGCAACGTCGTCAGTCGAGACGCGACCGCGCTCCGCACCCCTCCGTCTACTCGGTGCGTTCCCGCCTCCTCCCCGAGGCGGGATGTCGGCATTTTTTTCATGCACCGACAACCAAATAGCCTGTGGATGGCATGGGCAGCATCGTGCATCTCGGCACCAAATGCAAAAAGGGGCCCGTCCATTACGGACGGGTCCCTTAAAACAAGTGATCGTCAAACCGATTTACTCGGCGTCGGTCTCCTCGTCCTTCTTCTCGGAAGGAAGCGGGGTAACCTCGATCTCGACGCCCAGAGTCTCAGCAGCAGACTTCATGGACAGGGAGATACGACGACGGTCGAGGTCGATCTCCATGACCTTGACCTGAACCTTGTCGCCCACGTGGGTGACCTGAGAAGGCTGATCGACGTGCTTGTTGGCCATCTCGGAGATGTGCACCAGGCCCTCGATGCCCTCGCCCAGGTCGACGAAAGCGCCGAACGGGACAAGCTTGGTCACAGTGCCCTCGACGATAGCGCCGACGGGGTACTTCTTGACCAGTGCACGCCACGGATCCTCGGTAGTCTGCTTGAGACCCAGGGAGATGCGCTCGCGGTTGAGATCGACGTCGAGAACCTCGACCTCGACCTCCTGGCCGACCTTGACAACCTCGGAAGGATGGTTGACGTGGTTCCAGGAGAGCTCGGAGATGTGGATGAGGCCGTCGATACCGCCGAGGTCGACGAAGGCGCCGAAGTCGACGATGGAGGAAACGGTGCCCTGGAGACGCATGCCAGACTTGAGCTTGGACAGAATCTCGGAGCGCTCGGCCTTACGGGACTCCTCGAGCACGACGCGACGGGAGAGGACGACGTTGTTGCGGTTACGGTCCATCTCGATGACGCGAGCCTCGATGCGGGTGCCCATGTAGGAGGTGAGGTCCTTGACGCGACGGAGGTCGACGAGGGAAGCGGGCAGGAAGCCACGCAGGCCGATGTCGAGGATCAGGCCGCCCTTGACAACCTCGATAACCTCGCCCTCGACGTTCTCGCCGGAGTTGAACTTCTCCTCGATGCGGTTCCAAGCACGCTCGTACTCGGCACGCTTCTTGGACAGGACCAGACGACCGTCCTTGTCCTCCTTCTGGAGAACCAGAGCCTCGATGGGATCACCGAGTGCAACGATGTCTGCAGGGTTAGCGTCCTTGCGGATGGACAGCTCGCGGACCGGGATAACGCCCTCGGACTTGAATCCGATGTCAACGAGCACCTCGTCATGCTCGATCTTAACGACAGTGCCGTTAACGAGATCGCCCTCATCAAAGTCGGTAATCGTACCGTCGATGAGGTTGTTCATCTCCTCCTCATTGACATCGTCAAGAGAGAAAATGGACGAGTTCTGAATCTCACTCAAAGGTGGACCCCTTTCGAACTACGGGGCCCCGATTGCTAGGACCTACAGAAGGGTGCGACAAGCACACAACGTTTAGGAACACTCGGGAGCCGACAGATACTAATGTGACGCTTATGCAATCACGTTCGTATAGGTTACGGGGAAATGAGTTCGATTTCAAGCGTGAACTGCGATTTTTTACTCGTGTGGAGACTTTTTCGTAATCTTATGAACACACGTCTCCACAACTTGACGATAACCAGCCAGGCATTTGGCTTTGGGGTAAAGTATCCGGAGCCAACGACTCTAGATCTAATTTACGAGAAAGGTGCCCGCGTGCTCAAAGCAGTCGTTTTCGATATGGACGAAACGCTTCTTAGCATCAACCTCAACGCGTTCATCCTTCGCTATTTTAAGGATGTCTCTTCGATGCTCGCGGATATCGGGCGCCGCAGTCGCGGTGGCACGATGGCACGCCTCGGCACCATCCTGGTCGACCTCAACGCCAATCGCCGCAGCGGCACGGACAATCGCACCAATCTTGAGTTTTACCGCACCGAGGTCGAGCGCCGATGCGGCATCTGCCTCTCCGATCCCATCATCTACGAGGCGTTTACCTACTACGAGCGCGAAGTTCTTCCGTACAAGAACGACGATATCATTAACGCCCACGCCATGCCGGGCGCACACGCCGCGCTCCAGGCCGTACAGGACGCAGGGCTGCGTTGCGCGCTCTTTACCAACCCCAGCTTTCCCCAGGGGGCCATCGAGTGCCGCATGGGTTGGGGCGACCTGGCTGACGCTTCCTTTGAGCTCGTCACGCACATGGGAAACGCCACCCGCTGCAAGCCTGATGCCACCTACTATCTAGAGCAGCTTCAGGTGATGGGGCTCGAGCCGCACGAGGTCCTTATGGTGGGCAACGATCCCAAACGCGACTTCCCGTCCCCCGATTGCGGCATCCAAACCGCCTTTGTGGGCCAAGGCAAGCCCAGCCGAACCACCTGGCGCGGAACCATGGAAGACTTCGCCCGCGACTTCAACGCCGTAGTAGAAGCCTTCTACGAACACCAAATAGCCGACGTACTGTCATAGGACCCCTCGCTCCAAACAAAATGGCGCCGCAGGTTGAGCACAAGTCAGCGAAAATGCCCCTAAGCGAGCAATGTGCCTTGAAAGAGGAGGGCATAGGCCTTCTGGCCATGCCCGACGATTGAAAGGCAGATTGCCGCTTAGGGGCGTTTGCAGCGTCGACTGGTTACGCGGTTTGGTAAAACCGCGTAACTAGCACACCTGGGTTTTGCCGATCATGATGTTGAGGATCTCGACGTCGGTGTCCTTCATACCCACGCGGCCTACGTAGCCCATGCTAGCGATTGTCTGCTCAACGGTATCTTGGATCAGGCCCTCGCCGGCGCGGAAGCCGCGGCCTTGCATGGCCATATCATGGCCCAGAATCGCCGCATCGACGGCGGCGGAAATCTTGGCGGCGCAGCTCGCCTTGGCGCCATCGCACACGATGCCGCCAACGTTGCCGAGCGTGTTCGAGACTGTCGCGCCAATCTGCTCGCGCGTGCCACCACACAGCCAGGTAATCGCGGCACCGGCACCGCATGCGGCGCAAATAGCACCGCAAAACGCC
This sequence comes from Collinsella aerofaciens, assembly GCF_040920445.1. Taxonomy (GTDB): domain Bacteria; phylum Actinomycetota; class Coriobacteriia; order Coriobacteriales; family Coriobacteriaceae; genus Collinsella; species Collinsella aerofaciens_BH. Next base: position 26,808 of record NZ_JBCOTQ010000020.1, read on the forward strand.
GAAAGCGCACCAATATAGCTCTTGATATGCACGGCGATAAGATCGGACAGCATCACGGCGCGCACCAGGCGATCGTGGTCGCAACGCAGGTACTCGGCATACTCCATAACGGGCAGTGCACACGTAATACCCTGATTGCCCGAGCCGCACACGATGGCGACCGGCAGCGCGCAGCCGTTCATGCGGGCATCGGACCCGGCGGCTGCACGGGCACGGGCACGGCAGGCGACGTCATCGGCACGAGCGCCCAGCAGCGTGCGGCCCACCTCGGCACCCCAAGCGTGCGCAAGGCCCTCGGCACTGATCGCACCGTTCAACTCAATCTGACGCTCAACGGCAGCGCGGGCGTCATCGATGTCGCCGTCCTCGATAAAGTCGATAATGGACTCGATCGACATGGGCGTGTCGGCGTTATCTGCCGCACGCTCGGCCACCACGCGCTCGGCGCAGGCGGCACACTCCCCCGCCGACTTGCCGCACACCGGAATACCGTCGAGGGTATGGCACGTGACATTGGTGTGGTGGTCGGTAATCTCGACGACCGCGGTATGGCCCCCGGCCGTCGCAGTCACCTTGATGTAGAGGTTGGGCACACCCTCGACAAGCGACACATCGCAGTAGCCGGCGTCGGCGAGGAGCTCGGCCACGCGAGCACGGTCTTCATCGTCAACGCTCTCGAGCACCTCGAGAGCGCTCTTAGCGTCGCCGCCCACGGCACCCAGCACGGCCGCGGCCTCAATACCGTGCATACCGCCCGAGTTGGGCACGGTCACGCTCTTAACGTTCTTGATGATGTTGCCCGAGCAGGCAACATCCATATGATCGGGTTCGCAACCGAGCGTCTGACTCGCCAGCGCCGCTGCATAGGCAACGGCAATGGGCTCGGTGCAGCCGAGCGCGCAGACAAGTTCGCGGTTCAAAACATCACAAAACGCGGCATCACGGATGGAATCGGTGGGCATAGGTATCTCCTGCTTGCATAACGGGCTGGGCTCTCAAAAAAGTTAGCTCCTTTATTTGATAACAATGCATCAAAAACCGCAACCATGGTTCCGGCAGACGGCGCTCAAGCGCAAACTGACAACATTCATTCACGAGAAGCCAGTCTTGTCGCATGCTAAAGCGTTTGACCAAAAAACGCCCGAGCGTTTACACAAAAGTCGCGCTATCATGCAGTCGAACGCGGTAAAACCTTTAGCATTTGCGCCGCACAGACCAGAGAGGAACCATCCATGAAGATCGGTATCGGTAACGACCACGCCGCCGTCGAGCTCAAGAACATCATCTCCGAGCACCTGAAGGAGCGCGGCTGCGAGGTCGTGAACTTTGGCACCGACACCTCCGAGAGCTTCGACTACCCCATCGCCGGCTACAAGGTGGGTAAGGCCGTTGCCAACGGCGATGTTGACCTGGGCATCCTGATCTGCGGCACCGGTGTCGGGATTAGCCTGGCTGCCAACAAGGTCGAGGGCGTACGCGCCGTTGTGTGCTCCGAGCCCTTCAGCGCCAAGCTCTCCCGCATGCACAACAACACCAACGTGCTCGCCTTTGGTGCCCGCGTCGTGGGCTCCGAGCTCGCCAAGATGATCGTCGACGAGTGGCTCGACGCCGAGTTTGAGGGCGGCCGCCACGAGCGTCGCGTCAATCTCCTCAACGAGATCGACCAGACCCGTGGGCTCAAGGTCGTCGACGAGGCTTAAAGACCTACAAAGCCACACGCTAACGCCAGCCCCCGCCCGGAAGAAACATCCGGACGGGGGCTCTTTAGTAGATTTCTAGGCGTTTACCAAAAATCTACTGGAATAAAAAGGGCGCCGCGGATGGAATTCCGCGGCGCCAAAGCCACACGCTAACAGCTTTAAGGAGTCAAAGCTGGTTTAGCCAAAGAAGCGCTTGATCTCAATCTCGGCGTTCTCCAAGCAGTCGGAGCCGTGAATCACGTTAGCGTTGACATCGACAGCGAAGTCGCCGCGGATGGTGCCGGGGGCAGCATCAAGCGGGTTGGTAGCGCCCATAAGGGTGCGCATCTTGGAGACAGCGGAAAGACCGGAAACGACCATCTTGACGACCGGACCGCTCGTCATAAAGTCGCAGAGACCGCCAAAGAAGGGCTTGTCGGCCAGATGGGCGTAGTGTTCCTCGACGGTAGCGCGCTCGAGCGTGGTCATCTCCATGCGCTCGATGACAAGACCGCTGCGCTCAATGCGAGCAACGATCTCGCCGATCTTGCGGTCGCGCACGGCGTCGGGCTTAATCATGATGAAGGTCTTCTCGATAGCCATAAGGTAGCCTTTCAAGTAGGTTCGCGCGTGCCCAAGTCCCATTCCGGCACCCGCCTGGAGTGCATCGTAACAGAGTTTTAGCTGCAGTTAAACAAAAAGCTGTTTATTGAAACGCTGTAATTTATTAAAGCGCTCCATATGTGTCACTTCTGTTTCGAAGCCTGATTAGAGTACCATCCGACCGCCCATCAACCGCATCAAACAGAGCAGGCGGTCGGTTGCCGCCCGCGAACGTAACCCCTTCACAACCTGCCCAAAGGTCCTACAGAAGTTCTCGACAAGCCCCTCCCCCATAGCAACAAAATACGGGCGCCCACATCAGCAGGCGCCCGTAAACTGAAAACGATTTATCAATACATGGCCAAAACGGCTTCAGCCAAATCCCTACTTTACCCCGTGGCCCATCTCGACGACCTTAGTCAGCGATCCAAACACGCCCTCGTCGGCCACGAGCTGCGCCTCGGCACGCTGCAGCTGCACGGCAACGGCGGCAGGGGCGGTGCCGCCCTCGGTCGTGCGCGCGGCGACAATCGACGGGATGTCGAGCGCCTCGGTAATGTCGTGCTCAAAGAGCGGGCTTGCCTCCTGGAACACCTCAAACGGCAGGTCCTCAAGATTGCAGCCGCGCTTCTCACACATCAGTACCAGATGCCCCACCACGGCATGTGCCTCGCGGAACGGCAGACCACGCTTAGCCAGGTAATCGGCAACATCGGTGGCGGCAAGGTGACCCACGCCGCACTCGCGCGCCATGGCATCCTCGTTGACGGTCCAAGTCGAAATCATACCGGCCATAACCGACAGGCACTGCATGAGCGTATGAGCGGTATCGAGCGCGCCCTCCTTGTCCTCCTGCAAGTCCTTGTTATAAGCAAGCGGCAGGCCCTTCATGGTCACGAGCAGCTGCACCAGGTTGCCATACACACGGCCGCTCTTGCCGCGAATAAGCTCGGCAAAGTCGGGGTTCTTCTTCTGCGGCATGATGGACGAGCCGGTGGAGTACGAGTCGGAAAGCGTGATAAAGCCAAATTCGGAGCTCGACCACAGCACAATCTCCTCGGAAAGACGCGACAGGTGCATGGCCATGACGGAACCGGCGTAATGCAGATCGAGCAGGAAATCACGGTCGGAAACCGCATCGAGCGAGTTGGGAATCACACCCGCAAAGCCAAGTTCGGCAGCCGTCATCTGACGATCGAGCGGATAGCTCGTACCGGCAAGCGCGGCAGCACCCAGCGGGCAGCTGTCGGCGGCATCAAAGGCGGCCTTCAGGCGTGTAAAGTCGCGCGCGAACATCCAGGAATACGCCAGCAGATGATGCGACAGAAGCACGGGCTGAGCATGCTGCATGTGCGTGTAGCCCGGCAGGATCACCTTGTCGTACTTCTTGGCCGCATCCACCAGCACATGGCGCAGCTCAAGATTGGCCTCCATGAGCTCCTTGGCCAGCGCCTTGACGCCCAGGCGCGTATCGGTCGCCACCTGGTCGTTGCGCGAACGTCCGGTATGCAAGCGCTTGCCAGCCTCGCCGATGCGACGCGTCAGCTCGCTCTCGATGGACATATGAATGTCCTCGTCGTTGATGTCGAAGGTGAAGTTGCCGGCATCGATATCCTGTTCGATTCCGGTCAGGCCCTCGGCTATCGCTTGCTCGTCCTCGGCACTGATGATGCCCTGGGCCGCCAGCATCTTGGCATGCGCCTTAGAGCCGGCGATATCCTGCTTATAGAGATGTTTGTCGACCGGCAGCGACGCGCCAAACTCCTGCGTGACCTCGGCCACGCCCGCCTCAAAACGACCGCCCCAAAGAGCCATGGAACCGTCTCCTTTCTCCAAATACCAAAACAAGCGCCCAAAGCAATGCACCCTGTCGCTAAAGCGATTTTTCAACCGCTAGTTTTGCATATTCCCCACCGTGCGCGGGGCCATGTAGCTAATTTGCAAAGAAGTGACGCACCATGCACTTGGCGCCCAACGTCTCCCTCCGGATGTTGCCCTGCGAACCGTCGATCCAGGCCTTCAGGCCCATAGGGACGTCCTCGACCTTTGCAGCATCGAGCTCGGGCGCGAGAGCAAGTAAAGCATGCGCGATAGCATTGAACATAATGGATACTCCTCATATATATAGGTGCAGAGCCGCCAAATTGATAGAAGGAGCCCCGCCGGACAACCCCGGCGGGGCTCGGACTCAGCCGCAGTCGCGGCATCATATATGCGGGCGGAACGTAGGGGCCACCGATGTTAAGAAGTGTCAGCAAGCATAACGAAAGATAGGGACCCCATGCGCCCGTTATGTATCACGCGGATGGGCCGCGCGGATACCAAGGGAAGGAAGACTTAAGCCTGAGCGGCAGCAGAGCTGGGACCCTGGACCTTGGCCCACGTCTTGAGCGACAGCGTGTCGATCTCGATGAAGCCGGCGCTGGCCTTCTCGTCAAATGTGGTGTCGCGGTCGTAGGTGGCCAGGCCGTAGTCGTAGAGGCTGAAGGGGCTCTTGCGGCCGACGACATGGCAGTTGCCCTTAAAGAACTTCAGACGGACGGTACCGGTCACGAACTTTTGCGTGTCGGCCATAAAGGCATCGAGCGCGTTTTTGAGCGGGCTGTACCACTGGCCGTTGTACACGGCGGTGGCCCAATCCTGCTCGAGCTTGATCTTGGTCTTGAGCAGGTCGCCCTCGACGCAGATGTCCTCGAGCGCCTTGTGGGCGGTGATGAGCGTCAGGGCGCCGGGAACCTCATAGCACTCGCGGCTCTTGAGGCCCACCAGACGATCCTCGACCAGGTCAAGACGGCCAAAGCCGTTGTCGCCCGAAATCTTGTTGAGGGCGATGACGATCTCGGAGAGCTTCATCTTCTTGCCGTCGACGGCGACAGGCTTGCCGGCCTCAAACTCGATCTCGGTATAGGTCGGGGCGTCAGGCGTGTCCTCGGGGTTCTTGGTCATAACCCAAGCGTCATCGAGCGGCTCATTCCAAGGGTCCTCCAGGTGACCGCACTCGATGGCGCGACCCCACAGGTTGTCGTCGATGGAGTAGGGGTTATCGTTGGCACCCTCGGGAACCGGCACGTTGTGGGCGTGGGCATAGGCGACCTCGTCGGGACGGCACTTCAGATCCCACTCGCGCACCGGGGCGATAACCTTGAGCTCAGGGTCGAGGGCCTTGACGGCAGCCTCAAAACGAACCTGGTCGTTACCCTTGCCGGTGCAGCCGTGGGCGACGTAGGTCGCGCCAAACTCGTGGGCGACCTCGACAAGCTTCTTGGCGAGCAGCGGACGAGACAGGGCGGAGAGCAGCGGGTACTTGTTCTCGTACATGGAGTTTGCAGCGATGGCCTTAGTCAGGAACTCATCGGAGAACTCGTCGCGCAGGTCGAGCACCTGACAATCCAGAACGCCCAGGTCGAGGGCCTTCTGCTTCTTGGCGTCCAGGCCGGTCTCCTCCTGGCCCACGTTGCCGCAGACACAAACGACATCGAGATTCTTCTCGTCCTGGAGCCACTTGACACATACGGATGTATCAAGACCACCGGAATATGCGAGAACGACTTTTTCCTTGCTCATGGCTGTTTCCTTTCGCCCTTGGTAGCTAGTTAGAACATCGGTCAGTTGCAAGTCATTTCAAGGTCATATACCGTGCAATATCAGGTTAAATAGCAAAAATCAGCACATACATGCCCTAGAAACATGCAGCAATGTCGTGCTAAAACCCAACGACCTCAAAATGACTCTGTTGAGGCAATTCGCCCCATGCGGACAGAGACGATTGTTATCGTCGTCGGGAAATTGCGCGCTGGCGTCGGATGGCATTGTCTGCAGTGGTGATGATCTTTACGAACTGCATCTGCCTCTCCTTTCACCTATCGCCGGGCGCAATTCTAATATCGTAAACGGTACCTTTTCCTCGGTAAGCGGTTGTTTTTCCGTCTCCGTTTTCGATGGTCGCTATATTACGATAAAGTGCCCGCTGCACAAGCGACAAATTCAAATTTCTGAAAAGTTTTTTCATTAGTTTGTGAAATGCAGTGCAAATACGCTGCGTTCCTGCGAAAATACGCCTGACTACGAGTTGATGGTTATAACATCTGAAACAATTTCGAAACGAAAGGCTCGCTTTTATGCAAACTTACGAATCGGACGCCAATATTGGAAACATTAAGATTCTCGCCGTTGATATGGACAAGACGCTTCTCACCGACGAGCGCGTGCTACCTCAGGGTCTTGATGAGCGCCTGGACAAGCTCGCCGAGGCTGGCATCGTGTTCTGCCCCGCTAGCGGACGTCCGGCCCCCAAGCTTGAGGAGATGTTCGAGGGCATCAAGAACCGCCTCGCCTTTTGTCCCGACAACGGAGCCTGCGTCATCTATCGCGGCAACTATATCTATAAGAGCAACATCGATGTGGCGCTGTATCAGCAGGTCTTGAGCCGTGCCTCGGAGGACCCGCGCGCCGTTCCCGTCCTGTGCTGCTTCGACGAGTTCTACGTGCTTGCCCGCGACCATCAGTACCACGACGAGATCAGCGTCTACTACAACACAATCAACTACGTCGACAGCTTTGAGGGCATTGATTTCGAGTCCAACAAGATTTCGGTTTTCTTCCCCGGCTACGACGCCGAGCCCGCTTTCCGCGAGACCTATAGCCCCGAGTTCTCGGACAAGCTCTACGTCACCAACGCCGGGCGCGAGTGGATCGACTTTATGAACCTGGGTGTCGACAAGGGCGCCGGCGTCGCGCATCTGTGCGAGCACCTGGGCATCGATATTGCCGACGCCGCCGCCGTGGGCGATACGTACAACGACATCCCCATGCTGGAGCGCGTCGGTCACAGCTTTATCGTGGACAATGCTGAGGAGCACATGAACGCGCATGCCAAGTGGCGTATTCCGAGCAACAACGACGGGGGCGTACTGACGCTCATCGACGCCATCTTGGCGGCTCGGTAACGTGGCTCGTCGGACCTGGCCGGGCGGAGCGGATTAGTTTTTCGTTCGGTCAGGTCCTGGGCTCGCTCGGAAAGCACATTAAGTGCTTTCCGGCTCGTGCGGAATCTACAAAAATCAAACGGCCGGCGCCGGGCATGGCTACATATTCGTTCATGTCGCCTAGATGGCGTCTTGAGTGTCTAGATACTTAGCTGAATATATTTGGATGAAGGGGGCTCCTTGTTGGTAAGGAGCCCCCTTCTGGTTTTGGTTACTTTGGAGTTGTCAATACGTCTTTATTTGGCGTCGGCCCAGGTTATGCCGGTGCTGGCTTCGGCGATTAGGGGGACGCGGAGGTCTACTACGTGTTCCATGACGTCGCGGACCATGGTGGTTAGGCGCTCGACTTCGTCGATGGGGCACTCAAAGTCCAGTTCGTCGTGCACTTGCAGGATCATGTGGGCGGCAAAGCCCTCTTCTTCCAGGCGGCGGCTTACGCGGGCCATCGCGATCTTGATGATGTCGGCCGCGGTGCCCTGCATGGGGTGGTTCATGGCCGTGCGCTCGCCAAAGCCGCGGAGTTGCGGGTTTTTGGCCTTGAGCTCGGGAATATGGCGGCGGCGGCCGTACATGGTCTCGGCGTAGCCCGTCTGCTTGGCGCGTGCCACCACGTTGTCGAGGAACGTGCGCACGCCCGGGTAGGCCTCGTAGTAGCGATCGATCATATCGCGCGCCTCGGCCATCGAGATGTGCAGCGACTGCGAGAGACCGTAGGCCTGCTGACCGTACACGATGCCAAAGTTCACGGCCTTGGCGCGGCTGCGCAGGTCGGGCGTTACCTCGGACACGGGAACACCAAACACGCGCGCGGCCGTCTCGGCGTGGAAGTCCTCGCCCTCGTTAAAGGCGCGCACCAGGTGCTCGTCGCCCGAAAGATGCGCGAGCAGGCGCAGCTCGATCTGCGAGTAGTCCACCGCCAAAAAGACGCTGCCCTCGCCCGCCGAGAACGCCGTCTTGACGGTACGCCCCAGCTCAGAGCGCGTCGGGATGTTCTGCAGGTTCGGGTCGCTCGAGGACAGACGCCCCGTTGCGGTAATGGTTTGGTTGTACGTGGTGTGCACGCGGCCGTCACCGCGGCGTAGCGGGCCCAACGTGTCCAGATAGGTTGACTTGATCTTGGACTTCTCACGCCAGTCCAAGATCAGACGCACGATTTCGTGGTCACGCGCAAGGTCGCTCAGCAC
>NZ_JBCOTQ010000021.1:0-33818 GCF_040920445.1 Collinsella aerofaciens
CGAGACGGTCTTGAGCGTTGTGGACTTGCCGGCACCGTTGGCACCAATCAAGGCCACGATCTCGCCCTCGTTAACGTTAAAGGAGATGTCCTTGATGGCGTGGATGGCGCCGTACCAGACGTTGATGTTGTAGACGGAAAGCATCGGCTCTGCCATTTAGTTCTCCCCCTTATCCTGCTTGCCCAGATATGCCTCGATAACAGCGTCGTTGTTCTGGATTTCCTCTGCCGTGCCCTTGGCGATGACCTTACCAAAGTTGAGCACGCAGATGCCCTCGCAGATGTTCATAACGAGCGACATATCATGCTCGATAAGCATGATGGCAATGCCAAAGGTGTCGCGAATCTTGACGATGTTCTCCATGAGCTCCGCGGTCTCGGACGGGTTCATGCCGGCAGCAGGCTCGTCGAGCAGCAGTAGCTTGGGGTTGGTGGCAAGCGCGCGGACGATCTCCAGACGACGCTGAGCGCCGTAAGGCAGCGATCCGGCCTGCTCGTTTGCCAGATGCTCCATATCAAAGATGGACAGCAGCTCCATGGCGCGCTCGTGAGCAGCCTTCTCGTGCTTCCAATACGTCGGCAGGCGCAGCACGCCCTCAAAGCCGGAGTAACGCTCCTGGTTATGCAGACCGACCTTGACGTTATCCTCCACCGTCATGGTGTTGAATAGGCGAATGTTCTGGAAGGTACGGGCAATACCCATGCGGTTGACCTGGTAGACCGACTTGCCCGAGGTGTCCTCGCCGTCGAGCAGGATGGTGCCATGCGTGGGCTGGTACACCTTGGTGAGCAGGTTGAAGACCGTGGTCTTGCCGGCGCCGTTGGGACCGATCAGACCGGCGATCTCGGTCTTGCCGATAGTCAGGCTAAAGTCGTCGACTGCCTTAAGGCCACCGAACTCAATGCCCAGGTGGATGCACTCGAGTGCAGGGCGTTGGCCCAAGTCGCGGTCGGGAACGATGGCGCCAGAAGGATACGGGACCATCTTGCCCTTCTTGAACTCAAATTTACTGGGCATCGGCTGCCACCTCCTTCTTGGGAGCAAAGCGGTCCTTGACGCGACCGAAGAACGCCTTGAGCTGCGGGTTGTTGGTAAAGATCATGACCAGGATCAGCACGATAGCGTAGATGAGCATGCGGTAGTCCGAGAACTGACGGAGCAGCTCGGGAAGTACCGTGAGCAACGCCGCCGCGATAACGGAGCCGCGCATATTGCCCAGGCCGCCCAGGACCACGAACACCAGGATAAGGATGGACGTATTGAAGTCGAACTTAGTGGCGGAAAGCTGCGAGAAGTTACCGCCGAAGAGAGCTCCGGCAGCACCGGCGAGGGCAGCGGAAACCACGAAGGCGATCATGCGGTACTGGGTGACGGAGATACCCACGGACTCGGCTGCAATCTTGTTGTCGCGCACGGCCATAATGGCACGGCCGGTACGGCTGCGAACCAGGTTGAGCACAATCACGAGCGCGACCATAACCAGGATTGCGCCGGCGAGGAAGGTCGAGTAGGTCGACACGCCTGATGCGCCCTGCGCGCCCTTGATGATGGCGGTGCCGTCCTCGAGCAGATGCAGGTCGTCGATCGTGGAGTTGCCCGTGATGTTAAAGATCACATGCAGGCCGCGGGAGTCGACGCCCACGATAAGGCAGGTGACGATCTCTTTGATGATCTCGCCAAAGGCCAGCGTCACGATAGCCAGGTAGTCGCCGCTCAGGCGCAGGACCGGAATGCCGATCAAGAAGCCCAGGATGGCGGCGGCGATAGCACCGACCACGATGCTGATGATAAGGCGCACCGGATCGGAGGGAACGGCGCTCTCCAGCGCGACGGCGGTGACGATGCCCGTGTAGGCACCGACACTCATAAAGCCCGCATGACCCAGCGACAAGTCGCCCGCGATGCCGACGACGAGGTTAAGGGAGATAGCCATGACGATGTAGGCCGTAATGGGAACCAGCTGACCGGCGATCATGCGCGGAATCATGTGGTTAGACTGCATAAAGAACACGATGGCGAACGCCACAAGGCACATGGCGTACGTAACAAAGTCGTGACGCGTCTGCTTGTCTTTAAGAAACTTCATAACGCTCACCTACACCTTCTCGGGGACGTACTTGCCCAAGAGGCCGGCAGGCTTGACGAGCAGGACGATGATCAGAACACCAAAGACGATGGAGTTGGCAAGGCTCGTGGAAATGTAAGCCTGCGCCATCGCCTCGATGATGCCGATGAGAATGCCACCGACAAAGGCACCGGGGATGGAGCCGATGCCGCCGAAGACGGCGGCGTCGAAGGCCTTGATGCCAGGCATGGCACCCGTCGTGGGCTGCAGCACCGGCGAGTAGGAGCACAGGAGCACGCCGGCGATGGCGGCAAGCGCCGAGCCGATGGCAAACGTCATCGAGATGGTGCGGTTGACGTTGATGCCCATGAGCTGAGCGGCGGCCTTGTCCTCGGACACGGCGCGCATGGCCTTGCCCATCTTGGTCTTACCTGTAAAGAACATCAGGCCGGCCATGATAACCAGGCAGGCGACGATGGTGACGAGCGAGACGGCGCTTACGTTGAACTTGGCCAAGAACTCCGGCACCTGGAAGGTGACGAGCGAAGTGAAGTTCTTGGGCGTGGCGCCCCACAGAAGCTGCGCGGCGTTCTGCAGGAAGTAAGACACGCCGATAGCCGTGATCAGAACGGCCAGCGGGCCTGCTTGGCGCAGCGGGTTATAGGCCAGACCCTCGATGAGAACACCGAGGACCGTGCAGACCACACAAGAAAGAATTACAGATGCCCAGCCCGGGAGGCCGAGATACGACGTGGCACAGAACGAGACATAGGCACCGACCATGATAACGTCGCCGTGAGCGAAGTTCAGCATCTTGGCGATACCGTAGACCATGGTGTAGCCCAACGCGATGATGGCGTAGACGCTGCCCATGGACAGGCCGTTGACCAGGTATTGGATAAAGACCGTCATGTTCCACATCCCCCTTTCGAATAGGTTTCCAGTTAATGTATGAAACAGGGACGTTACACTGTCCCTAGATACCAAGCAAGCAGGGAAGGCCAAAACCTCCCCTGCTTGGGATCAAAACCGCTCTATGTAAGGCGGCCAATTAGGCCTGTACGTACTTGCCGTCGGTGATGACGTACGCCGTGGGCTCCTTCTGGACCTGGCCCTTATCGTTCCAGGTGAGCTTGCCGGTCAGACCGTCAACGGTAATCTTGAGCATAGCCTTGGACAGCTTCTCGGCGGCCTCGGTCGGGTCGGCGTCGACACCAAGACCGGCCTCCTTGAGGGCCTCGGCCACCGCGTGCACGCCGTCGTAGGCGTCGGCGGCAAACTGGTCGGGGGTATCGCCGTACTTATCCTTGTAAGCGTTGACGAAGTCGGCGTTCTTCTCGTCGTCGGCGGAGAACGGAGTCATGAGCAGCAGACCCTCAGCAAGAGAGGTGTCGAAGCCCTCAACGCCCAGGATGCCGTCCATGCCGTCGCAGCCCATCATCTTGACGTCGTAGCCCATGTCCTTGGCGTTCTTGAGCAGGACGGACGCCGGCGTGTAGTAGATCGGCGCAAAGATCATGGTGGCGCCGGCCTGCTTGGCCTTGGTCAGCTGGTTGGTAAAGCTCGTGGCGGAGTCGTCCTTAAAGGTCTCCTCGTCAACAATCTCGAGCTTGGACTCAGCGGCCTGGGCCTTAAAAGAATCTGCGATGCCCGAAGAATAGGCGTCGCCGGAGTTATAGAACAGCACGAACTTCTCGTCCGCATACTTCTGCGCCAGGAACTTGGCAGCGTTGACGCCCTGGTTGGGGTCGGTGAAGCAAACCTGGAAGACGCAATCCTTGCCGTCGGTGACGTCCTCGGAGGACGCGGACGGGGTGATCATGAACGTCTTGGGGTCGTTACCGCACTCTGCGGCAACGGCAACCGACGCACCCGTGGTGGTCGGGCCGACGAGGGCCTGCATGCCCCAGTCGAGCAGGGTGTTGAAGGCGTTGACGGCCTTCTCGCCATCGGCCTGGTCATCTTCGGCCTTGCTGGCAAGCGGCAGCTCCTTGGTCGAGAAATCCTTGCAGCCAAGCTCGACGCCCTGGGTAACGGACTTGCCGTAGGACGCGTTGGCGCCGGTCAGCGGTCCGATGGTGCCGATCTTAAAGGAACCGTCGGCCGACGCGGAACCGCTGTCGCCGCCGTTGGAGGAGCAGCCAGCTAGAATGGACATCGCCCCCAGACCTGCTGCGCTCGCGATAACGCTCCTGCGATTCATAACAGGGTTCAATGACTTACCGGTGAGGCTCGACATGCGGCTCTCCTCTCAAATCTCGTCGGGTTTCGGTTACCCGACAGGCCATCCTTCGCCGTGTTCGGCGTTCGCAAAATAGTAGACGCTTTAGTTGAGAAAAGTGGCGATTATTCCAACTTTTCTTTTGTTTTGTCCATTTATCCATATTTGTGCGTATTTCTATCAGTTTATGCAGTTTAGCCACTTTATTGTGTGAAAGTATTGTTTCCGTTCTGTTACAAGCGTCCCTGCCCTGATTAAAACGGCCTCGCCGGTCGCGTTTTGCGCGCACCTAGGCGGCGATGTACTTGCCGTCCTGGATCACATAGGCCGTAGCGGGCTTTTCGACCTGGCCCTCGTCGTTCCACGTGAGCTCGCCAGTCAGGCCCTCGATCTTGATCTTTCGCATAGCCCTGGTGAGCTGATTGGTAAAGCACGTGACGGAATCGTCCTTAAAGGTCTCGGTATCGACGATGTCGAGCTTGGATGCCTTGGCCTGCCTGGCAAAGGCATCGGCAACGCCCGAGCCATACGTATCGCCGGAGTTGTAGAACAGGGCGGTCTTGGCATCCGCGTACTTCTCGGCCAAATACTTAGCGGCGCTCGTGCCCATGGTGGGGTCGGTAAAGCAAACCTTATGGTGCAAACGTTGACAGTTTGTTACGGAGTTCCGTTTGTAGCGAGCATGTTTCCAATGTTTCCGCAGCGTTTCGGGGGTGCCGTTTTGTGCGACTCCTGTTGCCTGGCGAGCACGCGCCCTCGGTTCACGCTAGAATGCACTCAACCTTTAAGCGGTTAATCCATCCATAAGATGCACGAAGGAGCTATCTATGAGCGAACCCCTGCGCACCGTGAACGTCGGTCTGATCGGTCTGGGAACCGTCGGCGGCGGCGTGGCCCGTCTGATCAAGAGCCACCACGATGAGTATCTGGCAGCCTACGGCATCGACCTTAAGCTGACCCGCGCCTGCGCGCTTGCTTGGGAGCAGGCCGAGGCGGCAGGCATTGAGCGCGAGGCCTTTACGAGTGACTGGCACGACGTCGTCACCGACCCCGCCGTCGACATCGTCGTCGAGCTGATCGGCGGCGAGCACCCCGCAACCGAAATCTTCACCACCGCCTTCGAGAACGGCAAGCACGTCGTCTCTGCCAACAAGGCCCTGCTGGGCCGTCATGTCGAGACGCTCGCCGAGAAGGCGCGCGCGTGCGGCGTGCAGATTAAGTGCGAGGCCAGCTGCGGCGGTGGCATCCCCATTGTCAGCACGCTCGAGCACGACCTGGTGGGCAACAAGATCCTGACCATCGCTGGCATTCTCAACGGCACCACCAACTACATCCTGTCGCGCATGGACGCCGAGGGCGCCGATTACGCTGACGTGCTCGCCGACGCCCAGGCAAAGGGCTATGCCGAGGCCGACCCGTCCGCCGACGTCGACGGCTTCGACGCCGCCAGCAAGACGGCAATCCTCGCTTCCATCGGCTTTGGCACCCGCGTGACCACCGACGATGTCTACCAGCAGGGTATCCGTACCATCGGCGCCGAGGACATTGCCCAGGCCCGCGAGCTCGGCTACACCATCAAGCTGCTGGGCATCGCACGCAACACCGAAGCCGGCGTCGACGTCCGCGTGCATCCCACGCTGATCCCCGCCGACCACATGCTTGCCAAGGTCAACGGTGCCATGAACGCTGTCTACGTGGTAGGCGACGCCGTGGGCGAGACCATGTTCTACGGTGCCGGCGCAGGCTCCTTCCCCACCGCGAGCGCCGTCGTGGGCGATATCCTGTCGCTCTCCGAGCAGATCAGCCGCGGCGTGGCTCCGCTGCCCGAGATTGAGCCCTATGGTCACAACCTCGCCTTTAAGCCTATGGACGAGCTCCAGACCAAGTACTATGTGCGCCTGAAGGTCGCCGACCGCGTGGGCGCCCTGTCCGAGACGGTCGACATCTTTGCCAAGCACAACATCTCGATCTCGCTCATCAACCAGGTCGAGGACGGCAAGTCGGGCGTCAGCGATGCCTGCTCGGTCATCTTCCTGACGCACCGCGCACTCGAGAAGGACGTCCAGGCTGCCGCCGCCGAGCTTGCCAGCGTCGACTGCGTGGCCGAGGTCGCCAACGTCCTGCGCATCGAGGACGTCGAGGCCTGGACCGAAGGTGTTATGGCCAACTAATCCAACGCTTGCCTAGCAGCAATACACGCTTTGAGGGCTCCCGTCCGATGTGGGACGGGAGCCCTTTTGTCTCCTGCCCCAAGCACAACGGCAGAGTACATTTGCGCGAACCGCTCATCAGTAACGCGGGCTACCGTTCACCGATATGCAGACGCGACCGATTCCGGCTACCGCTACGCTGTGCTGCGAATGTCCGCCCGCGATGAGAGGAAGCACCATGTTGCTCGAGGGCAAGAAAGCGATCATCACCGGAGGCACGCGCGGTATCGGCTATGCCATCGCCTGCCGTTTTATCGAGGAGGGCGCCGCCGTCACCGTCTTTGGCTCGCGTCAGGAGACCGCCGGTGCGGCCGTTGAGAAGCTGACAGCCGCCTATCCCGACGCCAAGGTCTGGGGCCGCTCCTGCGACCTCACCTCGCTCGAGGCCGTGACCGAGGCCTTTACCCAGGCTGCAGCCGACATGGGCGGCTTGGACACGGTCGTCAACAACGCCGGAATCTCCCAGCGCTCGCCGCTGCTCAACTACACGGCCGAGGAGTTCGCCAAAGTCATGGACCTCAACGTCGTCGCTGTCTTTAACGGTCACCAGGCGGCCGCCAAGATTATGACCGAGGCCGGCCACGGCGGCACCATCACTACCACGAGCTCGATGGTCGCCAAGTACGGCCAGCCCTCTGGCGTCGGCTATCCAACGTCCAAGTTTGCCGTCAACGGCATGGTCCAGTCGCTCTCGCGCGAGCTCGCCCCTATGGGTATTCGCGTCAACGCCGTTGCCCCTGGCGTGACTAAGACTGACATGGTCGCCAACCTGCCCGAAGAGGTCATCAAGCCCATCATCGCCACTATTCCGCTCGGCCGCATGGGCGAGCCCGAGGATGTCGCCAACGCCTTCGTTTTCCTGGCGAGCGACATGTCCTCCTATGTCACGGGCGCCGTGCTCCCCGTCGACGGAGCCGCCCGTTCCTAAAGGTCGCAAGCCACGACTTCGAACCTCAACGAGGCCCAACGCAAAAGGCGCGCTGCCTGCATCAACCGCAGGCAGCGCGCCTTGTTCTATTTGTAAGGGAAGTTGCGTCCCGGTATTTCAGCTCAGAACGGGGCACGGTTTCCCCAGGACCTCCTTGCGGAAACTGCACCCCGTTTTGAACGTCGATTCTGGGACACCGTTTCCGCAATGGGCCTCCTGCGGAAACGGCATCCCACTCCAGGCGCCCATTCCGGGACACAGCTTCCCAACGGTCCCTGTTTCGGAAACCACATCCCATTTTGAACCTTCAGACTGGGACGCGCTTTCCGGCAGGGGTCCAAAGCGGAAACTGCATCCCACTCTGAGTGTCCATTCTGGGATGTGGCTTCCCGATGGGGGCCGATGCGGAAACCGCATCCCGTTCCGAGCCTTCAAAGCGGGACGCGGCTTCCCCGAGAGGGTATCGACTACCTGCCGTCGTCGTCCTGGGCTTCATCGCGCGCGTAGAGCTCTAGCATGCGGCGGCGATATTCGCGCACGGCGAGCTTGGCGCGCTCCAAGCGGCGGCGCTCACGCGGAGTCAGCTCGGACGGGTCAACCTCATCACCATAGGTCTTATCGGCAAGAAGATGCGCCGCGTCCACGATGCGGGCATCGATGTGGCCGCTCGCTGCCTCGGCGGAAAGACGCTCGGCAATCGTATCGAGCGTAGGCAGGCCCTCGAATACGCGACCATGGCCATGCGAAGTCAGCAGCTCGTGCTCACGTGCGAGCAGGCTCGCCAAATCGTGATGGGCGCGCAGGATGTCGAGCGCATCGGATGGATGCTCGGCAACTTCTGCCACGGCGGCGACCGGCGCGGCGTCGACCACGCGGTAGAAGAGCTGCGCGAGCAACGGCATCAAGAACACCGTGATGGCACCGGCGGCAACCATGACCGACGCAATATCTTGCGACAGCGCGCCCGCGTTGACGGCAACGCTCGTAACGGCAACGATGATCGGCAGGGCCGTGGTGCAGTACAGGGCCACGGTAATGCGGCCATACGCCGACACATCGCGCGTCGCAGGACAAATGCTCATGGAAATAAGAATGGGCACGGCACGAATAATCAACAACGCCACGATAAAGCCCACGAGCAGACCCGGGCGCGACGCCACGGCCGTCAGATCGATCTTTGCGCCCGATACGGTAAAGAATACCGGAATCAAAAAGCCGTAGGCCAGGCCATCGAGCTTGGTCTCGAGCGTATGGTTGCCCTCGGGGATGATGTAGCGCAAGACAAAGCCGGCGGCAAAAGAACCCAACACGATGTCGAGATCAAAGACAGCCGAGAACGCCACGAGCGTGACCAGGATGAGCACCGTCAGGCGCACGAAGGTCTGCGACGTGGTATCGGCGCGTTCCTCGACAAACGCAAAGAAGCGGCTGCCGACGCGCTTGGAGCGGCTCGGGACCACGGCCAGCAACACGCAGACCACCGCAAACAAGCCAAGGATTACAAGCGTTTGGATGCCGGTGCGGGCAGACAGCAGCACCGACATGGCAAGCACAGGGCCGAGCTCACCCCAGGTGCCATACGCGAGAATCGAGTCGCCCACGCGCGTGCCGGTGAGCGAGCGCTCACGCATGATGGGCACGAGCGTACCGAGCGCCGTCGAAGTGAGGGCAAGCGTCACGGCGATACCGTCGAAATGACTGACCGAGAACCACGGGGTAAAGCGTACGGCAAGCCAGGCGATACCAAACGTGACGACCCACGTCGCCAAGCCGTAGCGCCCCTCGACGCCCGTGATGCTCTTGGGGTCGATCTCAAAGCCGGCAAGCAGGAACAAGAAGGCCAGGCCCAGCTCGGACACAAGCGAGACCTCGGCATCTACATGGATGACGCCGAGCATATGGGGTCCCAGCACCGCGCCGAGCACGAGCAAAAAGACCGTCTCGGGAACGGGTTTTCCGGGAATCGCCGAGGCGATAAAAGGACTCGCAAAGGCCACGAGTGCGATGATGGCGAGCGAAACGAATGCCATGTGATGCCTTTCTCTTGTTTGCGCTTCACTGTAGCACCCTCGCCGTCCTCAACGCGCCGCGAGCTGTCGTATCATAGTGAGGTTTACAAACATGTGGCTCAAGGCGACCGCAGGGCAGACCCCGCAAACCGACCGCTGCCGCATACCGTACCGTACGCCCAACCGATCAGGAAGGCAGGAACCAATGGTCTCTCGTATCTACGTGGAGAAGAAACCCGGGTTCGACGTCGAGGCTCAGCAGCTCAAGGGCGAGCTGACCGAAATTCTCGGCATCAAGGGCATCGAGGCCCTGAGGATCATCAACCGCTACGACGTCGAGGGCATCGACGAGGAGCTTTTCCGCTCCTGCGTGCCGACCGTCTTTAGCGAGCCCCAGGTCGATGTGACCTACGACGAACTCCCCGCAAGCGATGGCGCCGTCTTTGCCGTCGAGTTCCTGCCTGGCCAGTTTGACCAGCGCGCCGACTCCGCCAGCGAGTGCGTGCAGCTCATCAGCCAGGGTGAGCGCCCCGCCGTGCGCTCCGCCAAGGTCTATATGATCTCGGGCGCTCTGGACGAGGCCGCCATCGAGGCCATCAAGCACTACGTGGTGAATCCCGTCGAGGCCCGCATCGCCTCGCTCGACCTGCCCGAGACGCTGTACATGGAGACTCCCGAGCCCCAGCCCGTCGAGGTGCTCGACGGCTTCCGCAAGCTCGACGAGGCCGGCCTTGCCGCCTTTATCGCCGATCGCGGCCTTGCCATGGACGAGGCAGACATCGCCTTCTGCCAGCAGTACTTCCGCGATGAGGACCGCGACCCCACCATCACCGAGATCCGCGTAATCGACACCTATTGGTCCGACCACTGCCGCCACACCACTTTCGGCACCGTCCTGGACGACGTGACGATCGACGACGCCGTGGTGCAGCAGGCCTTCGACCGCTACATGGAGATGCGCCATGAGCTCGGTCGCGACGCCAAGCCCGTCTGCCTCATGGACATGGGCACCATCGGCGCCAAGTACCTCAAGAAGACCGGCGTCATGACCGATGTCGATGAGTCCGAGGAGATCAACGCCTGCACCGTCAAGGTGAAGGTCGATGTCGATGGCGAGGACCAGGACTGGCTATTCCTCTTTAAGAACGAGACCCACAACCACCCGACCGAGATCGAGCCCTTCGGCGGTGCCGCCACCTGCGTGGGCGGCGCTATCCGTGACCCGCTCTCGGGCCGCAGCTATGTGTACCAGGCCATGCGCGTCACCGGCGCCGGCGACCCCACCGTCCCGGTTTCCGAGACGCTCGAGGGCAAGCTGCCGCAGCGCAAGCTCGTGACTACTGCCGCCGCCGGCTACTCCAGCTACGGCAACCAGATCGGCCTTGCCACCGGTCAGGTCAACGAGCTCTATCACCCCGGCTACGTGGCCAAGCGCATGGAGGTCGGCGCCGTCGTGGGCGCTACCCCGGCAAACCACGTGCGCCGCGAGTGCCCCGCCCCCACCGACAAGATCATCCTGCTGGGCGGCCGCACCGGCCGTGACGGCATCGGCGGTGCCACCGGCTCCTCCAAGACCCAGAACACCGAGTCCATCGAGACCTCGGGCGCCGAGGTCCAGAAGGGCAACGCCCCGGTCGAGCGCAAGCTGCAGCGCCTCTTCCGCCGCGGCGACGCCTGCCGCCTGATCAAGCGCTGCAACGACTTTGGCGCCGGCGGCGTCTCGGTCGCTGTGGGCGAGCTTGCCGACGGCCTGTATGTCGACCTGGACACCGTGACCAAGAAGTACGACGGCCTGGACGGCACCGAGCTCGCCATCTCCGAGTCCCAGGAGCGTATGGCCTGCGCCGTCGCCGACGGTGACGTCGAGGAGTTCATGGGCTACGCCGCCGAGGAGAACCTGGAGGCGACCGTTATCGCCGAGGTTACCGCCGAGCCGCGCATGCGCATGGCCTGGAACGGCGTCGCCATCGTCGACCTGTCCCGCGAGTTCCTCAACTCCAACGGCGCACCCAAGCACCAGGTCGCCCACGTGTGCGCCCGTAGCGTGTGGCAGCCCAGCTGGGCCGGCACCACGCTCGCCGAGCGCATGACCTCGCTCGTCACCGACCTCAACGTCGCTTCCAACAAGGGTCTTTCCGAGCGCTTCGACTCCACCATCGGCGCCGCGACCGTGCTCATGCCCTTTGGCGGCAAGACGCAGCTCACCCCCAGCTCGGCCATGGTCGCCAAGTTCCCCGTGGACGGCGAGACCACCACGGCGAGTGCCATGGCATGGGGCTTCAACCCCTATCTGATGGAGGCCGACCAGTTTGCGGGCGCCTACCTGTCCGTGGTCGAGTCCATCGCCAAGCTCGTGGCTGCCGGCTTTGAGCACAAGCGCGCCTATCTCTCCTTCCAGGAGTACTTCGAGCGTCTGCGCACCGAGGCCGAGCGCTGGGGCAAGCCCACGGCAGCCGTCTTGGGCGCCCTCATGGCCCAAGTCGACCTGGGTGCCGGCGCCATCGGTGGCAAGGACTCCATGAGCGGCTCGTTTGAGGACGAGGCCGGCGAGCTCAACGTTCCGCCGACCCTGATCAGCTTCGCCGTCGCCGTGGGCAAGGCCGCCCGCGCCGTCTCACCCGAGTTCAAGGGCCTCACGCACCGCGTCGTCCGCATCGCCCCCGCCACCTATGGCGAAGACTACCGCCCCGACGCCCAGCAGCTGCTCGCCGCATTTGACGCCGTCGAGGCGCTCACTGCTACCGGCGACGCCCTGGCCGTCTCCACGCCCGGCTACGGCTGCGGCGCCGAGAGCCTCTTCAAGATGTGTGTCGGCAACCAGATCGGTATCGAGCTTGCCGAGGACGTGGACGTGGAGAGCCTCTTCACCCCGCTCTACGGCAGCTTTATCGTCGAGCTCGCCGAGGACGCCGAGCTGCCCGAGGTCGCCGACGGCGTTGTCGTCGAGCCCCTGGGTACCACCGTCGAGGGCTATGTCATCGACACCGGCTCCGAGGTCATCGAGCTCGCCAAGCTCCAGGAGGCCTGGGAGAGCGGCATCGAGGGCGTCTTCGCCTACCGCAGCGCCGGCGAGACCCCCGAGGTCGAGACCATCGACTTCCACGCCAAGGATATCCACGTGTACAGCGGCGCCAAGATCGCCCGTCCGCGCGTGATCATCCCCGTGTTCCCCGGCAACAACTGTGAGTACGACAGCGCACGTGCCTTCCGCGCAGCCGGTGCCGAAGCCGACACCTTCGTGATCAACAACCTCACGCCCGAGGCCGTCGCCGAGAGCACCCACGAGCTTGCCCGCCGCATCCGTGCAAGCCAGATCGTCATGATCCCCGGCGGCTTCTCGGGCGGCGACGAGCCCGATGGCTCCGCCAAGTTCATCACGGCGTTCTTCCGCGCTCCCGAGGTCACCGAGGCAGTTCGCGACCTGCTCAAGGCCCGCGACGGCCTGATGCTGGGCATCTGCAACGGCTTCCAGGCCCTGGTCAAGCTCGGTCTGGTGCCCTATGGCGACATCGTCGACGCCACGCCCGATGCGCCCACGTTGACGTTCAACACCATCGGTCGTCATCAGAGCCGTCTGGTGCGCACCCGCATCTCGTCCAACCTGTCCCCGTGGCTGTCGCAGTGCAGCCTGGACGACCCCTACACCGTCGCCATCAGCCACGGCGAGGGCCGCTTTGTCGCCAATGACGAAGTGCTCACCCAGCTGATCGCCAACGGCCAGGTCGCCACGCAGTACGTGGGCGAGAACGGCAAGCCCAGCATGGATCTCTCCGTCAACCCCAACGGCTCCGCACTCGCCATCGAGGGCATCACGAGCCCCGACGGCCGCGTCCTGGGCAAGATGGGCCATGCCGAGCGTCGCGGCGACAACCTGTACCGTAACGTGCCCGAGCATGTCCCCGGCGATAAGTTCATGCCGATCTTTGAGAGCGGCGTGGCCTACTTCGCTTAAACCTTTCCCATCGGGTACAATCCCTTCGGGTAACAACACCCGCCACCGACACATCCGGTGGCGGGTTCTTTTTTACTTCGCGCATGTAGGAAGGACATCATGGAAAGCCGCAAGCCGTATCTCGCCACCCTGCCCGGACTCATCCTGGGCTGTCTTGTTTGCTGTGCACTCTGGGGATCGGCCTTTCCCTGCATCAAGATCGGCTACGCACTCTTTGGTATCCCGGCGCACGATAGCGCCTCGCAACTGCTCTTTGCAGGTTTGCGCTTCACGCTTGCCGGTATCCTGGTTATCGCCGGTATGAGTGCGGCCCAGCGCCGCCCGCTCGTCCCACAGGTACGCGATATCAAGCCCATCTTTATCTTGTCGCTCTTTCAGACCATCGGTCAGTACTTCTTTTTCTATCTGGGCCTCTCGCGCGCCAGCGCCATGTCGAGCTCCATCATCGAGGCCAGCGCCAACTTCCTAGCCATCCTCTTTGCCGCCCTGGCGTTTCGCACCGAAAAGCTCGATGCGGCCAAAGTGCTCGGCTGCGTACTGGGCTTTGCCGGTGTCGCGCTCGTCAACCTTTCGGGCGCGGATGGCACCTTTGGCTTTACGCTCGACGGCGAGGGATTTATCTTGGCCTCCACTGTTGCGGGCGCCCTGTCGACCTGCCTCATTGGCATCTTCTCGCGCGAGCATGACGGCGTCTTGCTCGCCGGCTGGCAGTTTTTAGTCGGTGGCGTGGTCCTTACCGCCATCGGGTTTTTGATGGGCGGCACGTTGTCCCCCACCGAAATCGCCCCCGCCATCGCGCTCATCATCTACATGGCGCTTATCTCCGCGGTCGCCTACTCGCTGTGGTCCCGCCTGCTCGCCGTCAACCCCGTCAGCCGCGTGTCGGTCTTTGGCTTTATGAACCCGGTCTTTGGCGTGCTGTTGAGCGCACTGCTGCTCGGCGAGGGCGCTGGCACGAGCCCCGTTACCGTCATCGTTGCCCTGTTGTTGGTCTGCGGCGGCATCGTCATCGTCAACAAACCCAAAAAAGCCAAGCGAGCTCGCCTTTTTAGGGAGGGCGTTCGCACACTTTAGCTTAATGGAATACATCGATGAGCTGAGGGCCGCCACGCACGCAAGCGTGCGACCCTTTTCCTAGCGTATCTGGACGCCGGCCTTCTTTTTCTCGGCCTTGACGCGGTAGAGCTCCGCGTCGGCAGCGCGAAGCAAGTCTTGCCAGGTATCGACGCCGTCACCGACCCGTGCGTAGCCGATGGACATCCGCAACAGATACGGCACCTCGGCGCGCGCGAGCTCGTCGTTGATTGCCGCGCACAGACGTATGATGTCCTGTTCCGCCGCTGCCTTTTGGAGCACCACGAACTCATCGCCACCATAACGCGCGATAAAGCCACCAGACGCCGAGCAGACCTCTTTGAGCGCAGCGGATATTACCTGAAGAGCATGGTCACCCTCCACATGTCCATAGCGATCGTTAATCTGCTTAAAGCCGTCAGCGTCCATCATAAGCAGATATACATCTTCGGCCTGATCCACATTTGAGAAGAGCGACAGCATATAGGTCTCAAAACGGTTGCGATTGTTGAGGCCAGTCAACGGGTCGGTCGAGATGAGCTGCTCCCGGCAGATGATATAGAGCAGCAACATGCTAATCATTATGCCGACACAAAGGCCAGGCACCGAGTATACGATCTGAAAGGTACCGCCCACCAGAGCGGGAACCGCAAAAAAGGCGAGGGTGCGATAAATGGCCTTCTTTTGCAGGCTTTCGACTTTTCGAGCCTGAATAAAGGCATGCAAGGACGTATATATGACGTAGCAGTAGCTAACGATAGGCTGAATCATATAAAGCGCTCCGCGACGATATACGCCCCGCGCATCGATATAGAACATAGCGTGCGTCCAGTAGCTGGTAAATGCCAGAACGACCACCAATGCGGTTGGCAACGTTAAAAGTACCACCCTATAGGGCGTGGTCAGGAGCCGTGAGCCCTGCATCGTCTCGGAATAGAAAAACCAAATGAGGCACGCGATGGCGAACAGCGAAAACGAAACCGCGTTGGAAATCCAGTTGGCCGTGATGCCTACAGGAGTGCTCACGCCGTCCGAGAGCGTCCAGATCATATCGAAGAAAATGTAGGCAGCAGACGTGTAGCCCAGCATGCTAAACAAAAGCTGCTGGGTGCTCGAGAACAGGGAGCGACGGCTTCGTACGGCAAGTCCGATAAGAATAATCATGCACAGCAGGAATATCTCGATCTTGAGTGCCTTTACCACTAGACGCCCTCCCTTCAATATCCAAGTGGCCAGAATCGCCCAATTCGAATCTGGGCAACAAACACCCCCTACTCCGCAGGGGTAAGGGGAATAATAGCAGAGCGCCCGAACGTCACTGCAAGACAGCTCTCGTTCGGGCGCTCAAACGGCGCGAGTTGCACGCCGGAATCATTGATGGGTATCGATTGCTACTCGCCATCGATGTCGGTCGCGACAGCCTCTTCGATGGCCTCGACACCGGCAGGCGACAGGTCTTCCTTGCTCTGGCAGAACTTCTTATCGACCCAGCCGGTCAGAATCGGGGCCATGATTGCCGTGATGATGACGGCAGTGGCGATCTGCGCATACGCGGTGGGCGCAAGCTCGGCATAGCGCGGAGCGACCTCGGCGAGGGCGACCGGCGTGGTCATGGCCGTGCCGGCAATGGTGGAACATGCCACAGCCGCCTTACCATTGCCGCCACACAGGCGCTCGAAGGCAAAGGTAATGGGACCGACGATAAAGAGCGTGATGAGGCCCAGCAGGATGCCCGAAATGCCACCGGCGATGAAGCTCGAAAGGCTCATGGACGCACCGAGCTGAAAACCAATTACAGCGATCGCGGGATTGGCGCCGGGAACCAGCAGGTTCTTGATAAACGGGAACAAGTTGCCCAGGACCATGCCGATAACAAGCGGCAGGATGGATCCGATGATGGTGCCGACGGGGATGTTGGCGAGACCCGAAACACCAAGGATGATCATCGTGACGGCGGGGCCGGCCGTAAAGAACAGGATACCGACGGCGCCCTGCTCGGACTCATCGCCGAACTCGCCCATGATGCCCGTATAGAGCGCCATGTTGCAAAACGTGATGCCGCCGATGATAGACACGGAGCTCAGGCCCAGGAAGTTGTCGTTAAAGAAATATGCCATACCCAAGCCAAGGGCCGCCGCGACAACAAGCTTGGGAATCAGCACGACGATGCCGGTCTTGATAGCGCCCGGCGTGGACTTAAAGCTGATGCCGGCACCCACGAAGAGCAGGATCGCAGCGACGATGGTGTTGGAACCGCCGCGGCAGGCGGCGGTAAAGAAGCCACCGATCTCAAAGACCTGCGGGCAGAAGGTATTGAGCAGAAGGCCGACGATCATCGGGTAGATCATGATGTCGCCCGGGATACGCGGGACCTTGAATTTCTTTTGCTCGTTGGCGGTTGCTTCCTGTGCCATGAAACCCCCATTTCCGCTGACGGGGTACAAAAGCCCACGTCACGCTTTGCTACAGTAAAGTTTGACCATGGTACCAGAAGAAGCAGACCGCCTCGGTGAGAAATTCGATTCGTTAGGCCGGGACGATAACGCGTCCTGCTCCTATACGAGGCTCAAAACGATATAGAACACGATGCCCGAAACGCAGCACCACAACATCGACTTTGTCTTGATTGCCACCGCCACGACGCCGGTGGCCGCAATCCAGGGAACCAAGGCAGGCCAGAGTCCCGCGTCGAACGCGCCGGGGTTCACCAAGTCGTTGGCGACCAGCGCGGCAAAGGCAGCGGGCGGGATATAGCCCAGGGCCTCGGTAATGCGGGGCGACAGGGTCCGCCCGCGCAAGGCGAACGCCGGCGCGATGCGAAAGAACGCGATAGCAGCCCACGACGACAGCCACAGAACCAAGAACTCGTTAGCGGGCATCGCGGGCACCTCTTCCGTCAAATACAGCATCGCACGCCAGCGCAATGGCAATGCCGACCACGACGCTTGCCGGCACGGCAATATTCGCGAGGCCCAAGAACTTGCATACGGCGACGGACACCGCGCCCGAAACCGCCGCGACAACGTTACCGCGCGACAGCCGCTGCGAAAAGAGCAGGCAGATAAAGAGCGAGGTGCAGACAAAGGCTGCAATGGCGGTGGGAACATCGACAACGGCGCCGACGATGGCGCCCATCGTACACGAAACGCCCCATGTTGCGATGAGGATCACGTTGAGCACAAAGGACTCGCGCGGGCCCCAATCCTCCCCTTCAACCAACTTGGCAAGCGAGATGCCATATGCCTCCTCGGTAAGTGTCGCGGCAACAGCCAGCGTCTGACGCTTCGAGGCACCCCTCAGATGCGGTGCGATCGATGCCGAGTAAAGCGCAAAACGCGAGGAGATGGCGGCAACGCTCGCGACGATCGATGCTGCAGGCACACCCGCCAGCCACAGGTTGCAGATCATAAACTGGCCGCTGCCCGTCACAAACGTACTGCTTAGAGCAAAGACCATCCAGGGCTCCATTCCCGTCTGCCCCATGATCATTCCGCACGGCGCGCCTATTGCAACATAGGTAAGCATCACTGGCCAGACGGTTCTAACGATTTTGAGCACCATACGTTTCTCATCCTGACAAGGTCTCCGAGCCGCATGTAGCGACACGGCAGAATCATCATCCGGCAGCAACCGAGTTCACCTACAATTGCCACCGGATCGAAAGACACAACTTTTTAGGAAGTCATTATGACAGCTATCGATCGAGACCGGGCGCGCGCGGCCTTCAAAAGCTACACCGATGCCTACAACGCCACCAACCCACGCATCGCGCTCAAAATCGAGCATACGTACCACGTGGCCGAGGCATGCGATGCCGTAGCGCGCGAGCAGGGCTGGTCGTCAGAAGATATTGACCTGGCATGGCTTTGCGGCCTGCTACACGATATGGGCCGCTTTGAGCAGCTGCGACGCTGGGACACCTTTAAGGACGCCGAGAGCATGAGCCATGCGGCGCTGGGCATCGAGGTCCTCTTTGGCGAGAATCCCGCCGATGCACCCGCCACGACAAACATCCGTGACTTTATCGAAACCGGTGCGCATGACGAGCTCATCCGAGCGAGCATCGCCTATCACAGCGACTTTCGCCTGCCGGCACAACTCGACGAGCGTACACGGTGCTTCTGCGATATCGTGCGCGATGGCGACAAGATCGACATTATGCGCACCATCGCCGACAGCACCGTCGATACCATCCTCAAGGTGGATGAGGACGCGTTTCTAGCCAGTCGCTTCTCGGTACCGACGCTTGCCGCCTTTGACGAGCATCGGTGCGTCGCGCGCGACGAGCGCAACGAGCCGGCGGACTACCTGGTGGGACTCATCTGCTTTATGTTTGAGCTCGTCTATCCAGCGAGCCGCACGCTGGCGCGCGAGCAGGGCGATATCTACCGCCTGCTCGACGCGCCCTTTGGCATTACGCGGCCCTTTACCGACCCCGCCACGCAGGCGACTTGGAGCCGCCTTAAGGACGAGATGCGCGACTGGCTGGCGCGCGCCTAGCGCTCAAGCTGGGCCAGCAGCTCCTCGACGACCTCGACGGCATCGCCGACAACCTTGTACTGGGCAGCACCAAAGATGGGGGCATCCGGGTCCTCGTTGATGGCGATAATGCACTCTGCCCCACCGATGCCGGCAAGATGCTGGATGGCGCCCGAAACACCGATACTCACGAGAAGCTTGGGCGAAACCGATACGCCGGTCTGGCCAATCTGATGGCGACACTCCAACCAGCCGGCCTCCACGACAGGTCGCGTGCAACCAAGCTCGGCTCCCAGAGCCTCGGCGAGCCTTCGCATCAGGGGCAGATTCTTCTTGGAGCCAATGCCGCGGCCCACCACGACCAAGCGCTCGGCATCGGCGATCGAGGCCTGCTGCCTCCACTCCTCGGCGGGAATCGAGATCTCGACACGAGCCTTAGCATCATCCGCAAGCGATATCTGGGTGATCGTGCCGGAGCGGTCGTAGTCAAAGTCGGGCGCCTTAAAGATGCCGGGACGAACCGTTGCCATCTGGGGACGATGATTGGGGCAGACGATGGTGGCCATCAGGTTGCCGCCAAACGCCGGACGCGTCTGTTGCAGCAGCCCCGTCTCCGTATCCATCGAAAGTACGGTGCAGTCAGCCGTAAGGCCCGTCTGCAAGCGCACGGCAACGCCGGGTGCCAGTTCGCGGCCAAAAGCGGTCGCACCGTATAGGATGGCCTCGGGTTTGCGTTCGGCTACCAAATCGCAGATCAAGCGGGCGTAGACCTCCGCATCGTTTTGGCGCAGGCGCTCGTCGCGACAGGCCAGGACTTCGTCGGCGCCCGCGCAAACCAGATGCTCCAGGTCGCCGAGAGAACCCTCGGGACCCATACCGATCAGTGCCACCAGACGGCAGTCGCGAGCATCGGCAAGCTCGCGGCCCTTGCCCATAAGCTCATAGGCAACGGGAGTCACCGTATCGTGCTCGTCGGTCTGCGCGAATACCCAAATGTCTCGATATGCATCAAGGTCCACCGCACCAGCGGCCTCGTCACGCTCGATCGAGATAGCGTTGACAGGGCAGGCGTCGACGCACCCACCGCATAGGATGCAGCCGTCGGTTACGCGGGCGCATCGGCTGGGTCGCTCGCCTTCCACTACGATGCCGCCCGAGGCACAGGCGCGAACGCAGCGACCGCAGCCGATACAGGCTTCGCTATCGATAATCAGTCCGCTCATCTATGCCATCCCCTCGATAATCTTGGCAAGCTTTGCCGCCTGCTCGGACGCCGTCCCCTCAACGGCCTCGCACGTTTGGTCACGGTCGGGCACAAACGAGCGCACGACCTGTGTCGGCGACCCGGCAAGACCGCAACGCGCGGGGTCGGCGTTCGCGTCGGCGGCACTGACCACGCGCACGTCCGCCTCCTCCGCCGCGCGAATACCGGCAATACTCGGCATACGCAACTGGCCAATCTCCTTGGCAGTCGTCATCGCGCACGGCATCTCAAGGTACACCGTCTCCTCGCCGGCATCGCATCCGTGAACGAGCGCCAGCGAGCCACAGGTCGTAAAGCCCGCGCTCTGCACGCAGCTCACGTCGGTCACGCAGGGAATATCAAAGGCACCGGCAAGCTCGGGACCAATCTGGGCCGTATCGCCATCCACCGCCATCTTGCCGCAGATGAGCAGGTCGAAGTCCTCGTCGAGCGCCTCGATGCCGCACTTGAGGGCATAGGTGGTTGCCAGGGTATCGGCACCTGCAAAGGCGCGATCGGTCAGCAGCAGCGCATCGTCGGCGCCTCGAGCGATGCAGTCGCGCAGCAGCGACTCGGTCGCGGGGATGCCCATCGACACCACCGTCACGCGCACATCCATGCCAAAGCCGATAAAGTCGTCCTTCAGCGCCAGCGCGCATTCCAAAGCGCTCGCATCAAAGGGATTAATGACCGCCTGCTTGCCATCGCGCACGATGGTATTGGTCTTGGGGTCCATCTTGACCTCGGTGCTGCCCGGCACGGCCTTGACGCACACCACCATATGGAAATCGCTCATCTTCACGCGCCCCCTTTCTGGACGAGCTCATCCAAGAGCTTCTCCGAAAACAGGTTACCGCGACCCAGCTGCCCGGCAGGATCGAGCTGGAGCTTGAGCCGCGCCGACTCGACCATGGCCTCGTGACCGTACATCGTCTCCAAGAAGCCCGCCTTGATCTTGCCGACGCCGTGTTCTGCGGAGACGGCACCGCCCATGGCCGTGACCTCGGAAGCCCACTGGGCAAAGAGTTCTGCGCCGCGGCGATAATCCTGTGCATCGCGCGGCAGAATGTTCACATGCAGATGGTTGTTACCGATATGCCCCCAGGCGGCAGATTCAAGCCCACTTTCCGCCAGCGTGCGGCGATAGAGGGCGATAACATCGGCCAAGTGCGCGTTGGGCACCGACATGTCCGAACCCAGTTTGGTGATGGTGGGATCCATGCGGCGGCGCTCGTCGATGAGCATGTTGACGCTCTCGGGCACCGCATGGCGGAAGAATCGCTGACACTCGCGATCGACCTCGGTGCGCGCGACCCATGTCGCATCGTCACTGCCGCCCGCAAGCTCCAGTACCCACCCCAAGTGATACAGCTCCTCAGTCGCCTGGGCTTCGTCGTCGCAGTCGAGCTCCACGTAGACACAGACCTTGGCGTCTTTGTCGAGCGCAGGCAGCGAGGCAAACGCCGTCGACTGCTCGCGCTGGCGACGTAGAATATCCAGGGCGCCAGCATCGAAGTACTCGATGGCAGCCGCATGGGACAGGACGGGACGCACAGAATCGGTGAAGGACACGGCCTTGTCTTCGCTGTCGAAGAAGCAGCTCACGCCCCAAACGACCGCGGGTGCCACCTGCAGGGCAATCTCGAGTTCGGTGATGACACCGATTGTGCCACACGCACCGATAAACAGATCGATGGCATCCATATCGTCAGCAACGAAATAGCCCGAAGCATTTTTTGTCTTGGGCATGGTATAGCCGGGAAGATCGAGCTCGAGTGTACGGCCCGCTGCCGTCACGAGCGACAGGTGGCGGCCCTGGGCAAAAGCCTCGCCGCGCCGAAGCTCAAGCAAATCGCCATCAGCCAGCACGACGTGGAGTCCCGTGATATGTGGGCGCATGGGGCCGTAGGCGTAGCTGCGGGCACCGGAGGCGTTACATGCCGCCATGCCGCCCAGACAGGCAGACGCCTCGGTGGGATCGGTGGGAAAAAACTGCTCGGGAGCCTCTTGGAACTCCTCGTAGGCCTCAAGCGATGCCTGGTCCCAACCAGCGGTCGGCAGCACCTTCTTGCTCAGCTGCTTGCGCAGCTCCGAGAGCACAACGCCCGGCTCCACGCGCAGCAGAAATTGGCCTTGTTCATCGCGGCGAAGGCCCAAATAGCGATTCATACGGGAAGTATTGAGGATATGCCCGCCGTGGGGCACGGCGCCGGCGGCAAGGCCGGTTCGGGCGCCCTGAACCGTTACCGGAACACGCTCGGCATGGAGCTTTTCCAAAATGGCACGGACCTCGTTTTCCGTTGTCGGAAACGAGATGCTCGAGGCCTCGCCCGATGCGCGAGATTCATCGCGGCCATACTCTTCGAACTCGTCGGTGAAGGGTTTGATGGTTGCAGACACGCGAACTCCCCCTTTAGCTAACTACAGTGTTTGCAGGGAGATGTTACCGCATCGTTTCGTCGACGTGTTCGAGACCGTCTCCATAATTGGCGTTTTTTACGTTCGTGCAATTCGGCGAGCGGCTTGATTTCCTCGGCAGACGATGCTTTTGACACATATGGCCCCGCCGTCGCCGACCGCGCGATTGTCGCTCGAAAAAAGTTGGAGTATTTTTTGCCGCCTTTTACCTGCGGAGACGCCAATCCGTCAAGCATTTGGTCAGAAATTGGTCAAGTAGCGGCTGATAAGGTCGGCGTCGACAGCCAAAACCGATAGAAGTTTTGGCCCAGAAGCAGGGAGGTTCCCATGGCATATTACTGGCCCCAGTACGGCATCGCCATCGAAGTCGACGACGATCCCCATCTCCTGCCTTTCGACGAAGAGGCATTCCCCGATACGACGGTCTACCACGTTACCACCGATGTGATCTGCGACCCCGAGTCGTTCTCGGCGCTCGCCCACCACATCGCGCATATCCACGACATCGAGCTCCCTCCCGACTTCGACGAGCTCGTCTACTCGCGCCGTCTGATGCTTCACATGCTCTTTGGAGCGGACCCGTCCACCTTTGCGCGCGTCTATACCGCCAAGGATGCCGCATGAGCGCGAAGAAGCCACCCCACTTTGCAGGCCTGGGTCGTCGCAAGAAGCTCATCGTTGCCTGCTTGGCCATCGTCTGTGCCCTTGTCGCCGTAGGACTATACGTTTGGCAGTCGCAGCCCGTACCCGAGGCGGGCGCTTCGGTTACGACGGCCGAGGGCAAAACGCGCCAGGAAATCCAAGATGAGCTCGACGCCATCGTCCGCGACAACATGATGACGATTTCGGTCGCGCCGGTCGCTCAGCTGCAGGAGGACGGCAAACTGCGCGTCAACGTGCAAAACGTCCAAGACAATAAATTTCCCCAGCGATTCCGCGTCATCCAAAACGACGAGACCATGTACGAATCCGGTGTGGTCGAGACCGGCAAGACAATCGAGACGTGCCCCGCCGGCGACATCAAAGAAGGCGAGGCGTACATCGAGATCCAGGCACTCGATGCAAAGACCCTCGACAGCCACGGCAATCCGACACGTGTCAAGGTACGGGTTGAGCAAACCGAGAACTAGCCTTCCGGCCGACACGGCACCGCATGCAATTCACCAGCATTCGTCCAATCATCGCGGGGACGGCCCGCGGCGAATAGAAAGGAACGACCATGGACATCACCAGGAACATGAACGGAGTCAGAGCGCTCGTCGTGGGCACAGGGCTCGCGCTCGCGCTCGCAATGGGCGCCGCCCCGACGCCAGCTATGGCAGCCGGGCGCGTTGGAACCACGAAGGTAATGGTCAGGACCGAGATCGACAACGTTGAGTTCAAAGTTCCGACGGTTATTCCCTTCGTCGCCAAGGCCGACGGCACGCTTCAGGGCCCCTCAGAAGACGCGACCACCATCGACAATCATTCGGCCTACGGCATCCATGTCACCAACATGAAGATCGACGCCATGAACACCTGGACCATTGCCGCCGACGCCAAGGCCGGAACCGCGCAGAACTCCATCGACTTTAAGGTCGGCCCCGACGGCGCGCTCCAGAACGCCAGCGCCGCAATGCAGGGAACGGGCCTCGATCTTTCCAAGAATGCAGCCTTCGACATGGGCTACCAGGGCATTGCCGGTGGCACGGACAAAATTAAGCTCAAGACAAGCGGAAACGTCGCCCGCGTCACGCGCGACATCTTCCGCGTAACCGGCGAAGGCGATCAGGTTGCAACGATCACCTGGACGGTCGAGCCCGGTGCGCACACGGCATAAGGCCGTCGCCCTGGCCGCCGCCGTCAGCATCCTAGCGTTTGGGCCAGCCATGGCCTTTGCCCAGCAAGAACAGGCGCAGGCCGCCACGCAAGTGACGGTCGACCTCTCGGAGCTCGACCGCGGCGACCGCGAGGAACCGTTGGCGCAGACAGGCGACAGACGATGGCTCTTGGCAGCAGGCGCCACAGCAGCAGGCGCGGGGACCGCCGGCCTCGGTCTGCACATCAAACGCAGCCAGAAACAAAACACGGACAGGCCGCACCAAATTAGCTAAGGAGACCCTATGGCATCGAAGAACCTTTTGCCCGTCGTCGCACTCTGCGGCGCGCTCGCAACCGGAACGCCTGTCGCCGCTTGGGCGACTCCTGTCATGGCAGACTCCTTACCAGCGGCCCTAAGCTCCGCACCAAATCCGTCGAGCGCCATTGCGTGCAAGCGTTTTTCGATCGCACAGGCCGCAATCTCGACCTCGGGATGTCTTCGTCGTAATACGGACGGCTCGATAGTCGTGGATATCGATCGTTCGAACAAGGCAAACGGCTCCCAGGCGGGGTGCGCCGTCTGCACGTGGCGCTCGGCTGTGCTCGATGCAGATGGCGATCCATGCAATTTAGAGCTGCGCATCGACATCGCTTCGGTCGATGACTCGGCGAACGGAGCGAAGGTCGCCTTCGACGGTACGTTTTTTGAGAAAGGAGGCGGTATATGTCTGGGCTGCGCCGCCGCGAATGCAGACGATGCGCAGCCCACCCTCTCATTCACGGCATCATTGCGGCTGACCAAAGCCGGCACCGATGCCATCGCGGCGGGAGAAGCGTCCCTGCTGTTCTACGCCGTCAGTACCAAAGACACAGACGCTCATTTCGAGAAGCCAGCCGGATCACTCAGCCTTACACGAGGGATAGAGGCAGGTCCTTTTGAAATCGATTCCCACGCGCAAAGCAGGCAACGCATTCTTGCCGACCCGGCGCTTCTCGAAATGGAGTGGAACGGATCCGGAGCTATCGGAATTCTCCCCTCCGCGTTTGACGCCAAGACGCTCCCCCCAAACGACGAACCCATCAACGCAACCATACAAGAAGAGAGCGCGGACAAAGAAGCAGGTGCGGGCGACACGCCGTCGCCGACAAACAGCGTCCCAGCTTCTCTCGAAGCACCGAATGAACCCGCTACCGATCCAAACGATTCCGAACTCGCGGACAGTCTGGGGCTTGCTGATCCTCAAGAGATCGATGAAGGTAACTGCTGCGTGCTTGCCGCGCTCGACCACACAGAGGTCATCGACGCTGCGAACATCGAAGTTGCCGCCGCCAATCAACCCGTCCGCAAGTCGGCCATCATCGCATTTCCCGAATCCATCGAAGTCGTCTTTTTGCCATCGGGCGAGGTCGTGGCCCCAACACTGCTCACCTTGTTGGGCGCCAAGAATACTCGAAACGAAATTAAAAAGGTCACGGTTGTCGACCCTGCAACCACCGCCAAGCTGCGTCTATACGCCGTTGCTCCAGATGGAGGCAAGACCTTGGAATTCGATGGCGACACACTCCTAGCCTGGCGGCGTCTGGACATTATGCAAGACGTCTCGTATCAGATCGAACTCGAAGGGTTTGATCGTGCCCGCGATGCCAATATCATCGCCGCGGCTATTGAATTCCCGCAGCGGCTTATGACACTGCGCTTTGAATACTATCCCTATGTCCCGACAACCACCTGAGGCTTAAATGCTGCGCATCATTCCTAACACCACTTATATAACGTATTAGATGAGTCGCGATGTGCCTCGCATTTCGTTCTGCTACGATTGCCACGTTGGCATCAATACAGGAGGGCTCATGCCGGGCTTGGGAACAATCATCAACGTTGTGCTTTTAGTTGCGGGCGGTCTTTTGGGATTAGCGGGCGGCCGCTTCATTACACCGCGCATCCAAGACACGCTCATGAAAGCATCGGGACTGTGCGTCCTGTTTATCGGCCTGGGCGGCACCATGCAAAAGATGCTCATCATCGATGGAAAGGCGCTAGCGACCACCGGTACCACCATGCTCATCGTCTCATTTGCGCTCGGTTCGCTCATCGGCGAGGCCATCAACTTGGAGGCCGCCATCGAGAACCTTGGCGAATGGCTCAAGCGCAAGACTGGCAGTGAGGGCGATAACGAGTTCACCAACGCTTTTGTCTCGACATCGCTGACCGTCTGCATCGGTGCCATGGCTATCGTGGGATCGATCCAGGACGGTCTGCTCGGTGACTGGTCAACGCTTGCCTTGAAAGGCGCATTGGACTGCATCATCGTCTGCACCATGACGGCGTCGCTTGGCCGCGGCTGCATTTTCTCCGCCCTGCCCGTCGCCGTGTTCCAGGGGACGATCACGTTGTTTGCCGGCGCGCTCTCCCCCATCATGACCACGGCAGCCCTCGACAGCCTTTCGCTCGTAGGCTCCATGCTCATCTTCTGCGTCGGCGTCAACCTCATCCGTCCTCAGACCTTCCGCACGGCCAATATGCTCCCCTCCGTCGTCATCGCCGTCATCTACGCCCTCCTGTTCTAAATCTATCAACGCAGCGGTATCTCGAACATCTGTTTGATGCTGTGCTATGATATGAGGTCACCGTAGCTGCGTTAGGAGAGGAGAAGCGGTGGCCGACCAGGACATCAAGATGCTCATCGAGCGCATTATGGCCGAGGCCCGGACCCATCAGTCCACCCGCTTCTCAAACGAAATCTACGCAGACGAGCCGATTCTCAAAACCGGCCGACAGATGCAGAATTTCCTCCCCGACCAGTACCGTAAAATGCGCGAGATATCGCGCTGGCAGGATGACCCCAAGGGCGGTGCGGGCCGCTGGCTTTCGGAAGCCGAGCTTTTTTACCGCCAGGGCCTGCTGATGGCCGACTTTGAGGACGACTGTCCCTACAACGGCACCTTTAAGTCGTACTTTCCCACCTACAACGCCATGAGCGACCGGCAGCTGCGCGGCTACTTTACCTGGCGTGCCCAAGTGCGCCGCGGAACCGTCGAGGAAACGTCTACGTCCTTTGCCTTTCTGTATCTCTATGAGCTGATTTGCGGCATTGGCGTAGATGACCCGCTCGACGGTTTTAACAAGATCAAGGCCTTTTGGGATGTCTATCGCGCCTTCGAGCCCGGCATTGATCGGTTTGCACGCGTGTGGTTGCAGGATTACGCCGTATTCCATGGGCTCGACCCCAAGCTGCTCCGCGACTCTAAAACCGTCATGTTCGATAACGCCCTTATCGAGCTGCGGCGCGCGGCACGAGACCTTGTACCGGCACCGGCACCGTCCGACCAGACCCCCAAACGTCGCAAAACCTCCGAGCCCACGCTCCCCCTTCCGCCCGATGAGGTGCGCGAGGAGCGACTCATGGCCGCCATCAACGCCCTCTCCACGTACAACCTAAGTAACTCGCGGCTCGACCGCAGCCACCACCGCGATCTGCGCCACGTGGCATGCGCCGCGTATGTCCGCATGGCGCGCTACTATGACACGCATCGAAAGACCGGCATCGTAGCGAGCTTGTTTGGGGAGGAGACGGCCATGCCCTACACCATGTTTGCCTCGGCCGTATTCTTTGCGCCCGAGCGCCACGAGAACTGCGAATACCGCCTGGATCCCATCCATATCTACCGTTGCCAAAACGGCTTTTGGGAATGTATGCGTATCCATGGTAGTAGGCAAAAGAGCAGCAAGCTCGGTGAAATGATGCGCGCCTGCGACCAACGCCTGCGCCTGGCGCTGGACCCCGCCCATCCCCTTAAGGAAGAAAAGGTCCCCAAATATCTGGCCAAGATTATCGATGACGAGATTGTGGCATGGCTTTCGTGGGACGCCGCACACCAGCCCGTCAAGATCGATATCGACCTGACTCAGCTGGGGCACATTCGGAGCGCCGCTGCGCAAACGCGCGAAGCACTTTTAATCGACGAAGAGCGCGAGGACGGCGCACCTGTGGAAGCCGAGGCAGCGGACTCAGGGCAACCGGAAGCCGAGCCCGTAGCCGACGCGATTGTCGAGGCGGTCGCGGCACCCATTCGGCAGGACGAGACCGACG
The DNA here is from genome assembly GCF_040920445.1 of Collinsella aerofaciens. Lineage (GTDB taxonomy): Bacteria > Actinomycetota > Coriobacteriia > Coriobacteriales > Coriobacteriaceae > Collinsella > Collinsella aerofaciens_BH. Next base: position 28,491 of record NZ_JBCOTQ010000021.1, read on the forward strand.
AGCCAACCATATCCACCGAACAGTTTGGTGTCGTGGCACCGCTTCTCGCGCCGACGCCCGCGTTCGCAGCTGTTGCGCCCGCTGACGCCACGAACGAACTCACGCCTGCCGCAGACGCCTATCTCCGCGCGCTGCTCGAGCACAACGCAGTACAGGCGGAATCGGCGGTAGTGCAATCGGGGCAGAGCGAGGACATGCTCGTCGACAGCATCAACGAGGCGCTCTTTGACCTGGTGGGCGACACCGTAATTGAATTTAGCGCGGCAGGGCCGCAGATTATCGAGGACTACGAAGCAGACGTGAGAGGATACCTAGACCATGAGTGATACCGCATCCGCAGCGCCCCGTGTACCCAAACGCGTCGCTGCCGTTATCCTTAACTCGCTCAAGGGCGGCGTGGTCCCGCGCATCGGCCTTCCCTATATCACCGTGGGACGCGAGGTCGAGATTCGCGCCCTGCTCACCGATTTGAGTCTCATCGCCGATGGCGGCGCGAGCTTCCGCTTTTTAGTCGGTCGCTACGGAGCCGGCAAGAGCTTTTTGCTCCAGACCATCCGCACGCACGCCATGGGCGAGGGATTCGTCGTCGCCGATGCCGACCTATCCCCTGAGCGCCGCCTGCAGGGCGGCCAGGGACAGGGCCTTGCCACCTACCGTGAGCTCATCCGCAACATATCGACTAAAACGCGCCCCGAGGGCGGTGCACTCAACCTTATCCTGGATCGCTGGGTCGCCTCGTGTGCCGATGCCGATGAGTCTGCCGTCAATGCCCAACTGGCCCCGCTCGAGGAAATGGTCCACGGCTTCGACTTCTCCCGTATGCTCCGCCGCTACCGCGCGGCCGTATCCGAGGGCGACGAAGAAGCTATGAGCCGCGTGACCAAATGGATTCGCGGCGAGTACCGCACCAAGAGTGAGGCACGCGCCGAGCTGGGCTCCTCAACCATCATCAGCGATGACGACTGGTACGACTACGTCAAACTCATCGCTCGTTTTTTGGTTTGCAGCGGCTACAAGGGCATGCTGGTGCTCATCGACGAGCTCGTGAATCTGTATAAGATTCCCAACGCTATCACGCGCCAGTACAACTACGAGAAAATCCTGACCATGTACAACGACACGCTTCAGGGCAAAGCGCAGTACCTGGGCATGATTATGGGCGGCACGCCAACCTCCATCGAAGACCGCCGCCGCGGCGTGTTCTCCTACGAAGCCCTGCGCAGCCGACTCGCTCAGGGCCGCTTTGCGCGCGAGGACCTTAAGGACATGCTCGCGCCCATCATCCGCCTACAGCCACTCACCTATGAGGAACTGCTGGTGCTGATCGAAAAACTCATGCAGATCCATGCCGGCTACTTTGGCTGGACGCCCTCGCTTACCGAAAACGACTTGGTGGACTTCCTCAAGATTGAGTTTGGCCGCGTGGGAGCCGATACGCACTTAACGCCGCGTGAAGTCATTCGTGACTTTATCGAGCTGCTCGACATCCTATGCCAAAACCCCGATGCTAACATGGCCGAGTTGCTGCAAAGCGTCGGTGGCGACGCGCTGGCGCCGGCAGCCGTAACGGACAACACCGACACCGCAAGCGAAGACCGCAACTTCGCCGAGTTCACCATCTAACCTGCCAAAAAGGGACAGGTTTATTTTGGCAGGTTTTATCTGGGCAAACGTCGAGACAGTAATGTAGCGAGCCACTGCTCACCGCGTTAAGAGATTCGTATTTGAGAGGAGGCCCCGTGAACGCCTTTGACCGATATGCTCCGTTTATCCAAGACTTCATCTACTCCCACGATTGGGAGAGTCTGCGCTCTATCCAGGTTGCAGCGGCAGACGCCATCTTTAACACGCAAGATAATGTGCTCCTGACGGCATCCACGGCTTCCGGCAAAACCGAGGCAGCCTTCTTTCCCATCCTGACCGAGTTTTGGGAGAACCCGCCCGCGAGCGTAGGCGCCCTCTACATCGGCCCCCTCAAAGCGCTCATCAATGATCAGTTCGTTCGCCTCAACGACCTGTGCGAAGAAGCCGACATCCCCGTCTGGCACTGGCATGGCGATGTCTCGCAGTCGCACAAGGCTAAGCTCATCAAAAAACCGAGCGGCATCTTGCAGATTACGCCCGAGTCACTCGAAGCGCTCTTAATCCATAAGCACATGGCGATCCCGCGCATGTTTTGCGACCTGCGCTATGTGGTCATCGACGAGGTCCATTCGCTCATGCGCGGCGACCGTGGCGGGCAGACGCTCTGCCTTATCGAGCGACTCTCGCGCATGGCAGGCGTGCAGCCCCGCCGCATCGGCCTTTCGGCCACCATCGGCGACCCCGAGCGCACGGGTGCCTTTCTCTCACAGGGAACGGGACGCGACTGCGTTATCCCCCGTTTTGAGGAACCGCGTCGCGTGTGGCGTATCTCCATGGAGCACTTCTACAACTCGGGTCCCCAGGCACAGCAGCGAGGATTCGAGAGCATGGGTCCTCAAGAGGCCGAAGTGCTTGCATGCGAGCGCATTGAGGCAGCGGCACCCGCGGCACTGCCCGCCGGCGCCCAAGACATGCGTCACAGCGGACAGCTCACACAAGAGGAGCGCCGTCAACGTCGTGAGCGGGCACGGGACAAGGCTACCTCCAGGGATCGCCGCACTTCGTCGGCCCCCGAGGGCGAAGTCGACATCCCCCGAGCACCCGAACAGGCATTACTCAACCCCACCGACACGGCGCCAGACAACGCCGACCCCGGCATGGGCTATATCTTTGAGCACACACGCGGCCGCAAGTGCCTGGTCTTTGCCAACTCGCGCGAGGAGGCAGAGGCCGTGTGCTCCATGCTGCGCAGCTACTGCGAGAGCCGGCACGAGCCCGACCGCTTTCTCATCCACCACGGCAATCTTTCAGCATCGCTGCGCGAGACGGCAGAAGAGCTCATGCGCGATGAGGAGCAGGCGCAGACAACCGTCACCACATCTACACTGGAGCTCGGTATCGATATCGGCCGTCTGGAGCGTGCGTTTCAGATCGATGCACCGTTTACCGTCAGCTCCTTTTTGCAGCGAATGGGCCGCACGGGGCGCCGCGATCTTCCGCCCGAGATGTGGTTTGTCATGCGCGAGGAAGAACCCGAGCCGCGCACGATGATGCCCGAGACCATTCCGTGGAAGCTCCTGCAGGGCATCGCGCTCGTACAACTCTATCGCGAGGAAAAGTGGGTCGAGTCACCCGAACTCGATCGACTCCCCTACAGCCTGCTCTACCACCAGACTATGTCGACGCTTGCCAGCACCGGCGAACTCACGCCGGCAGAGCTTGCCCAGCGCGTGCTCACACTCAGCTATTTCCATCGCATCTCGGCCGATGACTATCGCGTGTTGCTGCGTCACCTCATTAAGATCGACCATATCCAAGTCACCGAGGGCGGCGGGCTCATCATGGGTCTCGCGGGCGAGCGCATCATCAACAACTTTAAGTTCTACGCCGTGTTCCAGGAAAACGAGGAGTTCACCGTTCGCAGCGAATCGGCCGAGCTGGGCACGATTGTCAACCCGCCCCCGCCCGGTGAGCGCATTGCCATCGCCGGCCATTGCTGGATTGTCGAGGAAGTGGACTGGAAGCGTCACACCGTCTTTGCCACGCAGGTCAAGGGCCGGGTGCCGGCCTACTTTGGCGACTGCCCCGGCGACATCAATACACACGTACTCGAGCGTATGCGCAAGGCGCTCAACGAGCACGCGGCGTATCCGTACCTGATGGGTAACGCGCGGGCCCGTCTGGCGCAGGCTCGCCATACGGCCGAGATTTCGGGCGCGGGAACTAAGCCGCTCATCAACCTGGGTGGCGACACCTGGGTGCTCTTCCCCTGGCTGGGCAGCTACGCTTTTTTGGCACTCGAGCGCATGCTCAAGATTAAATGTGCCGCGGAGCTGGGCCTTCGCGGACTCGACCCGTCGCGCCCGTACTTTATGCAATTTAAGATGAAGGCCGACGAGGAGACATTCTTTGAGGTGCTCGCCGCCGAGGCCGAGAAGGACTTCGACCCCATCGAGCTCGTCTATCCCGGCGAGGTGCCTTACTTTGACCGCTACGACGAGTTTGTTCCCGAAGAGCTCGTGCGCAAGGGCTTTGCCGAAGGCGTGCTCGACATCGAAGGCATGAAGCAGCGCGTTCTCGACTGGCGCGACCACGCCTAAGACCAATCTTTTTGGCACGGGGTTTGTTAACCAGTCTTTTTGGAACGGGGCTATTTTAGCTACTTAATGTCGTCCAACGATTTCGATGGACCGCAAATAAGATCAATCTCGTATGTAGTAGCCGTCAAAATGGCCCCTCCCCTGCAAAAACAAAAGGTAACCGGAAGAAGACCCCCTGTCTTTACGGGCAAAAAGGGATAGAACAGTAAAGTACACCTGTCGCGTAATGTGCTTAATATTCAGGGATTAGATTTGCTAAGCAGAGCTGCAACCACCAATCGTTGTAATTTTAACGTTACAGGAAAAGCCTAATTCCTTCATAGTGCCAAACCCGCAGAGTAAATTGCCGACTGCAGTACCAAAAAAACTAAAACCCATCGCGTTCCACGACCTGAGTTTTCAACATATTGTGAATTGCATTAAGGGGAAGTTTCCCGCATCCACGTCTAGTGCAGACGTAGACGGGAAGCCGCAATTATAAGTCACTAGTCTGGGGCAGGATTAAACGGTTCATCCCTGGTAAGATATAGCAATCTTCGCCCGAGACCATTACTATTCCGCAAGCATCGATAAAACGCTGATATTCCTCGGCATTAAGGCCCACCGATTCAAAGCTAACGCGTACACCCGTAGCCATCAAGAAGGCTCGAAACTTCTGGCAGCTCGTCAATCGATACATCAATTCTTGAAGGCATGTATTCCACCAATTTTTAATGAAACAACGGCGGTAATCGCTATCGCCATCGCGCCAATAATACCGAGCGCTATCTGAATGGGATATAACCCCAACACATGTCCAAATATGGAGAAAAACATTGCGGAAAAGAGGGCCCTTACCAGAGACGCGACGGAAAGGATCGTCGCGCGGAGATCGTCCGCTATCGCGTCTTGGATTAAGTTTTCCGAAGTGATGTACACCACTTCTGGGAGGAAACAAAGCACCATGCTAAGGCCAAACAAACACAGCGGATTTGAAGCGAACCACGGAAGAATCATGAAAAGACCGGCCTCGATTAGCATCGAGCCGAGCATGGTATTTCTTTTCCCGAAACGCGATGAGAAGAAATCTGCTGCAATGTAGGCCGTCGCATTTACTGCATAGGATGCACCGAAAAAGATTCCTATTATGGAGACGGGAGCATCA
>NZ_JBCOTQ010000022.1:0-31369 GCF_040920445.1 Collinsella aerofaciens
TCGTAGACGTTCCTGCCGTCCTCGAGGTAGCCCTCCTGGTCGAAGTGCATGATCTCGATCTTCTCGGTCTCCTTCATTCCCGCTCCTTTCACGAGCAGTTTGAATTGTCGCACGGAATGAACGGGCTTGCCGCCCCGTCGCACCGCTTAACCTTGTGGACATCTTGGCCCCAAGCTCAACAATTCAAAGGTTCTTAATACCAGTGAACGATTACAGGTTAGCCGTTTTTAATATCGATTTTATGATTTCATCCTCCCCTCTCGGTAGACGGTCAGTTTTTGCCGCTCATCGGTCAAGCGACATATATCCGTAAAAACGAGCGCCCCCGCCATGCGCAGGGACGCTCTAGACGCTAATAGTTGTAGGTATATCCGCCGGCGTCGCCGCGGGTAAAAGACTTGGCATGCTCGATTGCCTGCCCACTCGAGTCATAGGTCAGGCCTTCCAGCACGAGCGCCAGATCGCCCGGCTCAAGATTGAGCAAACTCGCATCGCGTGCGCCCAGCGCCTCGATATCGAGTTTCTCTACCGACTGATCTGGCTTGCGTCCCAACATATCGTAGGTCTCGAACAGGCTGAAGACCGAAATGTCCACGTCTTCGATGCCCGGAAACAGCAGGCACGGAATCAGTGTCATCTCGATCGATACGGGCTCACCATCGATGCAGTTGAGGCGGCGCACCGAGTAAAGCAGATCGTCCTCGGCGATGCCAAACAAGTCGGCATAATACGGGCCGGCGTAGCGTTTGGAGCGCGCCAGGATGCGCACCGACGGCGTCGCGCCCGATGCCAAAACCGACTGGCGGAAGCCGCCCTTGCGTTCGTGCTCGTCAAACCACTTGTGTCCCACAAAGGCGCCTTTGCCCTGCACGCGACGAATCTGGCCACTTTTGACCAGCTCGTCCATGGCGCTTCGGATTGTCAGGCGTGTCGTGCCAAACTCCTCGGCCAGCTCGTTTTCGGACGGAATCATCGAGCCCGTCGGGTAGTCGCCGCGCTCGATTCGCTCCGCAATACAGCGGCGAATTTGTTTGTAAACCGGCAAGTCTTCTACTGCATCAGCCATTCGACACCCACCTTCGTCGCAACGCCGTCTGCCTCGCCGTTATCGGCAAAACGATACTTGGTCGGCAGAATCACGGACTTGCAATACTCGACAAAGCCATCGGTCTCGTCGCGCTCGTGCGAAGCCTTGTAAAACACCGGCGTGCCCTCCTGAGCATTCAGCAACTTGGCCTCGTCGGCGTTCAGACGGCTGATGGAAATATGCTCCTTGCCGTGCGTCACATGGACATTCCCCTCCTTGAGCAAAACGTCGTAGAGGCTTTCCTGCTCAAAATCGTGATCGGGAAGCGAGGGGCACAAAGACAGATTGACGTAAGCCGTCTCGATCGATGCCGGGGAACCGTTGACCACACGCACGCGCCGAATGCAGAAGAGCGGCATGCCCAGGTCGATCTGGGCTTTTTGGGCAAGATCGATATCGGCATACACGACCTTGGACCAAACCAGGTGCGCGGTCGACTTTGAGCCAACCCTCTCCACCGCCTGCGTATAGTTCCATGTTTCCTGAAAGATGTTCAGCGGTTTGGGAGGACACACATAGGTGCCCGAACCGCGGCGGCTTTCCAAAGTTCCGCACGAAATAAGGCGCGTGATCGCAGCACGCAACGCCGTGCGCGACACGCCCAGCTCTTCACAGAGCACACGCTCGGCGGGCAGCCGGTCGCCACTCTGCAGGTCATAATGTTTGATATACCAAAGAATGCCCTCAAAGGCGCGGTCTTTGGGCGGAATCGCATATGGTTCACTCGACATGGGCAAGACTCCTCAACTGCTTGATGCTGCAGGAATCATTGCTCCGGACGCCTCATGGCGTCGAAGGCTTCTTTGATCTGCTCCGCAACGTTCCGATACGACCGATATAGGCCGGAGTCTCGCTTGACTTCGCCCGCGGTCACCGGAATCTCAAGCTTCGAAATCTCATCCTTGCCGGTTTGCACGACAACGATGACACCCATACCAAGGCACATATTACGCTTGGCAGCGTTGTTTTTGGTAGCCTGAGCTGGATTAATCAAAATCTGCTGAGCCAGTTCGCGTTTGCTGAGCTCCGGCACATCCTCGGGATTTCCGGTCTCGGCAATCTCGCACTGCAGCACATCCGCATAGTCAAAAATCTTCGGCTCGCCGCCGCGCTGATGCACGGCCCACTTGCGGCGCGTGGCATCCTGGTAGATAGCCGGCAAAAACGTAAACCGCGGTGGGTCCAAAATCGTATCCGTGATGGTAAACACATCGGGATCAAAGGCATCCTGCGGGTTTTTCTTCTTGAACAGCCCCATATCACCCTCCCGTACTAGCATTAAACAACTCAAGCTGAATATAGCACCAATTTCAAGCCGCCACTTTACCGTATCGGTACGCGGCGTCTATGGCTCGCCCAGCGGAAGAGTTTACGGACGAGGGCCGGGGTGCCTGCCTTGTTTTGAGAAGTTCGCGGAGCCCACTTTTCAAAACAAGGCAGGCACCCCGGCCCCGCCGGCAAATAGCGGACACTCCGCATGCAATCTATGCAAACAAACAAGTACGCTTAGCTACATTCGGTAAGCTCGAGCACGCTGCCCTTAACGATAAGCGCCGGCTCCAGGACGACCTCTTCGGCACGCCTGCCGCCCCTACCGGCAAGACGCTTGGACATGCAGCCAAAAGCATGCTCCGCAAGGACACCAGGATCCTGCTCAATCGCGGTCAGCGCCGGCTCAAAGAGAACGTCGGCCGCCGAGTTGTCATAGCTCACCACCGAGATATCGCCCGGGATGCTCTTCCCCATCTCGTGCAAGCGCTTGAGCAGACCGAGGGCGATGTTATCCGAACTTGCGAACACAGCGGTGGCATCAGTTGCGAGCACCGCCTCCGAGGCCTCATAGGCACTCGGAATGTAGTACTCGCTCTCAAACTCCAAACGTGCGTCGATAGGCAGGCCAACCTCGCGCAGCGCGCGCTCATAGCCGGCAAGTCGCTTACGCCCCGTATTGGAACGGCGCGCGTTAACCAAGCAGGCAATGCGACGGTGGCCCTGCTCGATCAGATAGCGAGTGGCCATGTAGCCACCCATCTCGTGGTCGAACATCACCTTGTCGCACTCGAGCCCCTCAATGGCACGGTCGACCATCACGGCAGGGATAGGCAGATGGCTGACTTCTTCGCGCAGGGCGCGGTCGTCGGAGAACTCGTCGCCTACGACCAGGAAGACGCCATCAACGCCGCGCGTCACCAGCTGGCGCAGCAGCTCCAGATCGTCATCGGCGCTTCCGCCCGAGCTGGTAATGAAGAGCGCATAGCCGTCCTCGCGGCAGCGCTTTTCCAGGCTACCGGCGAGCGAGGCAAAAAAGCGGCTCTCGATGTTAGGGACGATAAGGCCCAGGGTGCGCGACTCGCGCATGACCAGGCTGCGCGCGATCTGGTTGGGAACATAGTGGTTGCGCGCCGCGACCTCTTTGATGAGCTTGCGGTTTTCTTCCGAGATGCGACAGGGCCGATTATTGAGCACAAGCGAGACCGACGAGGGGGAAAGCCCCACCTCCTGGGCGATCTGCTTGAGGGTGACTTTGTTGGCCATCTCGCTCCTTCCGGGTTTACGCGCAATCTCTTGAAAGTATAGCGACTACCCCTCTACCTCGGTGATAAACACTTTACCAATCCGGTAGACGGCTGTTTTATCGCCGCCAGCGCACCAAATCCGTCCGGGTGGGGTATATTGCAATCGATTGATGACAACGACCACCAAAAGGCGGATATTCGTATGCACGAGAACGACTTTTTTAACGAGGACCTGCTGTGCGCGCTTGCTGGCGTTGCCGGCGAGGACAACGTACTGATGAGCGAGCCCATGCGCGAGCACACCACGTTTAAGATCGGCGGCCCGGCCGACGTCTTTGTCACGCCCGATACCGAGCAGGGCCTCGTCGCCACGCTCGATACCTGCTATCGCTGCGATCTGCCCCTCACCATCGTGGGCAACGGCTCCGACCTACTCGTCGGCGACAAGGGCATCCGCGGCGTCGTCGTGGCGCTGGGCGAAGGCCTCTCCGACATTACGATCGACGGCACGCACGTCACGGCGGCAGCCGGCGCGCTGCTTTCCGATGTCGCAGCCGCGGCAGCCGAGGCCGGTCTCACCGGCATGGAGCCCATCTCGGGCATCCCCGGATCGGTCGGCGGCGCCTGCTACATGAACGCCGGTGCCTACGGTGCCTGCATGGCCGATGTGCTGGAGTCCGTGCGCGTCTACAAACCCGCTCGCCAGCTCGACGACGGCACCCGCGGCAGCGGCAATATCATCGAGTTCGATGTCGACGAGCTCAACCTGGGTTATCGAAAGAGCCGCATCGCCGATGACGGCTTTATCGTGCTTTCGGCCACCTTCAATCTCGCCCCGGGCAACGCCGCGATGATCAAGGCCGACATGGACGACTACCGCCAGCGCCGCGAGGACAAGCAGCCGCTCGACATGCCGAGCGCCGGCTCCACTTTCAAGCGCCCCGAGGGTTACTTTGCCGGCAAACTCATCATGGATGCCGGCCTGCGAGGACACGCCGTTGGCGGCGCGCAGGTGAGCGAGAAGCACTGCGGCTTCATCGTCAACGCCGACCACGCCACCGCCGCCGATGTCGACGAACTCATCCGCCACATCCAGGCAACCGTCAAAGACCAATTCAACGTAGACCTAGAACCCGAAGTCCACCGAGTCGGCGAATTCCTCTAAAAAGAAGGCCCCGAAAGGGGCCTTCGCCATATTTATTCAGATAACCCAGTCCGGTGCGTCGCGCCCCGAACCCGAGAGGGCCGCGTGCCCGCCCGCAATATATTTGATTGATCGCGAGTTCCGCACGCAAAGAAGGCCACTTAATGTGGCCTTCGTCTTGCGCAGGACTGCCCGAGCAGGCAATCAAATATATTGCGGGCGGGCACGCGGCCCAGTCGGCTTTACGACAGCGCAATACCGCCAAGCCAGCCCCAGCGCACGCCAGAGCCAGTACCATAAAAGCTAATGAACGAATCGAGCGACTTCGATGTAATGGCACCCTCGTTGCTCATAACGATGCCGCCGCCAACGTAGATACCCACATGACCGTAGATAAGGCCCGGAGCACCCGTGCCGCTGTGCGAGGAATCGGCCACGATCATGCCCACCTGCAGCGCCGAGCGGTCGGAGCTATAGCACCAGGCGTTAAACATGTCGCACGCATTGCCTCCAAAGTAGCCAACGCCGGCGTTACGGAAGACATTGGTGACCCACGCCGCGCACCAGTTCTGACCCGGCGAAGGCGTGGAGTAGCACGCGTTGACGACAGCCTGCTGCTTGCCCGAGCCGGCATTCTGCTGCGGAGTTCCGGGCGCGTACGATCCACCACCCGAGCTCAAACCACCCGAGTAGGAATTGTTCTTGTTCGCGGCAGCCGCGGCAGCGGCAGCCTTCCTAGCGGCCTCCTCAGCCTGGGCAGCAGCGAGGATCTCGGAATCGCGCTGAGCCATGAGCTCCTTGACGTCGTCGGAAAGACCGTTCAGCACGGTCTGGACTTCTTGCTGCTTGGCCTGCATGTCCTGCATCTGGGCAGTCTGCTGGTCCTTGAGCTTCTCTAAGTCGGCCTTCTGCGACTCGAGCTCGGTCTTTTGCGCATCGAGCTCTTCCTGGATGGTCTGAATGTCCTCGATGGCGTCGCGGTCGCTCTTGTTGATCTTCTCAACGTAATGCGCGTTGGCGACGAGTTCCTCAAACGAGCCAGAGGCCAGCAGCAGCGACAGGATGTTTGTGCCGCCGGACTTGTAGCTGGCGGCCACGCGATCGGAAAGGTCGTTGCGCTTCTTCTTGAGCTCGGCCTTCTTTTCATCGATCTGGGCCTGCGTGTCGTCAATCTTGCCCTGGACATTCTCGATGTCGTTGAGGGTCTGGGCATTCTTGTTGGCCAGCGCCGCATACTCATTTGCGATGCTGTCGAGCTGGGCCTGAACCTCGTCGAGCTGGGCCTGGGCGGCATTCAGTTTATCGGTGGTTTCTTTGGAAGCCTCCGCCGCATGGGCGCGAGCGGGCAGGCCAAAAAGAACTGCCGCAGAAGCGGCGCCGAACAGGGCCTTGAGGGCAGTGCGGCGCGAGAACTCCTGGGAAAGGATGGAATCGCTGTTTGGTGACATATGTACTCCGTTACATGCTTATTTATATGTCGCTCAACTCATACATATTAGCGTACATATGGCGCGTCCCAACGATTTCCACGAACGGCAGGAAACTGCAAGGTCAGCGGCTCGTAAGCAAATGCCAAAGATCAGGTTATGCGTACGCAAGCTCTTCTATGAGTACGTTAGCACAATCCTCTGCTTTTCCTACAGCGCACGATTTGGGCGTCCCTGCCTGCGCTATACTCCCCTCTAGAAGTGTTCCTGATTCGATAGGAGACTACATGTCCAAAGCACTCGACCCCAAAGACACCTGCGTCCTCGTTACCGGTGGCGCCGGCTTTATCGGCTCGCACACCGTCGTTCAGCTGCTCGAGGGTGGCTACCAGGTCGTCATCGTCGATGATCTCTCCAACTCCAGCGCCGTCGCCGTCGACCGCGTCAAGACCATCGTGGGCGACGAGGCCGCCAAGAACCTCACCTTCTACGAGGCCAACGTGCTCGACCGCGATGCAATGAACAAGATCTTCGATACCCATCAGATCGACCGCGTCATCCACTTCGCCGGTTTTAAGGCCGTCGGCGAGTCGGTGAGCAAGCCCGTCGAGTACTATCACAACAACATCGAGAACACCCTGGTGCTCATCGACGTCATGCGCAACCATGGCTGCAAGTCCATCATCTTTTCGAGCTCCTCGACCGTCTACGGCGACCCGGACAACCCGCCCGTCACCGAGGAGGATCCTAAGAAGCCCGCGACCAACCCCTATGGTTGGACCAAGTGGATGATCGAGCAGATTCTTATGGACGTCCACACCGCCGACCCCGAGTGGGACGTCGTGCTGCTCCGTTACTTCAACCCCATCGGCGCCCATCCGTCGGGTCTGATCGGCGAGGACCCCAAGGGCATCCCCAACAACCTGGTGCCCTATGTCGCCCAGGTCGCCGTGGGCAAGCTCGAGGCCGTTCAAGTCTTTGGCAACGACTACCCCACCCCCGACGGCACCGGCGTGCGCGACTACATCCACGTGTGCGATCTGGCCTCTGGTCACGTTGCCGCCCTTAACTGGATGAACGGCAAAACCGGCGTCGAGATCTTTAACCTGGGCACCGGCACCGGCACCTCGGTACTCGAGGTCGTCGCCGCCTTCTCCAAGGCTTGTGGCAAGGAGCTGCCCTACGTGATCCGCGAGCGCCGCGCCGGCGACATCGCTGCCAACTGGTGCGATGCCTCCAAGGCCGAGCGCATGATGGGCTGGAAGGCCCAGTACGACATCGCGGACATGTGCCGCGATAGCTGGAACTGGCAGAGCCACAACCCCAACGGCTTCGCCGACGCCGAGTAGCAAAAACCTACATACCGCTCTTGCCCCGATCTCACGTTGTGAGGTCGGGGCTTTTTCATGGCATGTAACCATTCGCCGAAAATCGACCAACTTTTTTATCTTGCCTGTACATGTTTAAACAACATGTTTTACAATAGGCGTATCGAATCAGAACATCGGAGGCGGACTGCACACCCATCGGCAGGCCGACCCCACAACAAGAAGGTTGGTGAGCGCATTCATGGAGCGTGCAAGCGGCGTCCTCATGCCCGTCTCATCTCTGCCCGGACCATACGGAATCGGCGGCTTTGGTTGGAATGCCTACGACTTCGTCGATTTTCTCGCCTCGTGCAAACAACATTACTGGCAGATTCTGCCCCTTACGACGACCAGCTATGGCGATTCGCCCTATCAGTCGTTCTCGGCCCGCGCAGGCAACCCCAACTTTATCGACTTTGCCGAGCTTGTCGAGGCAGGGTATCTGGAGCAGCGCGATATCGATGGCGTGTACCTGGGATCCGACCCCAGCAATGTCGACTACGGTGCTATCTTTGGCGGCCGCCGTCAGATTCTCGACCGCGCCGCCGAGCGCTTTGCTGCCGACAAGCCGGCCGATTTCGATGACTTTATCCAGGCCAACGAGGACTGGCTCATCCCCTACTGCGAGTTCATGACCGTCAAAGAGGAGTGCGGACTCAAGGCCTTTTGGGAGTGGCCCGCAGAACTGCGCACCCGCGGCGAAGCATCTGCCAAGGTCTGCGCCGCCCATCCCGCGCGCATGCTCTACCACCAGATGACGCAGTATTTCTTCGACCGCCAATGGAGCCGCCTCAAGGCCTATGCCAACGAGCGCGACATTCTCATCATCGGCGACCTGCCCATCTATGTCTCACGTGACTCCGTCGAGATGTGGGCGACGCCTGAGCTCTTTAAGATCGACGCCGCCGGCAATCCCGTGAGCGTCGCCGGCACGCCGCCCGACCAGTTCTCGGCCACCGGCCAGTACTGGGGCAACCCCATCTACGACTGGGACGCCATGGAGTCCGACGGCTTCTCCTGGTGGGAGGGCCGCATTCGCGCCGCCCTCGACATGTACGACGTCATCCGCCTGGATCACTTCCGCGGCTTCGAAGCCTATTGGGAGGTGCCGTTCTCCTCACCCGATTCGTCCTACGGTTCGTGGACGCAGGGTCCCGGCCTTAAGTTCTTCAAGACGCTCGAGGAAAAGCTCGGCACACTGCCCATCATCGCCGAGGACCTGGGCTTCCTCACCCCCGGCGTCATCGACATGCGCGACAACTCGGGCTTCCCCGGCATGAAGATCCTGCAGTTTGCCTTTGAGGGTACCAACTCGTACTACCTGCCGCATAACTACATCGCCAACACCGTCGCCTATGTGGGCACCCACGATAATGAGACGGCGCGCGGTTGGTTTGAGGGAACGGCCACCCCGCGTCAGCGCGAGCAGGCAGCCCTGTACACCCATCAGCAGGCCGGCGAACCCATGGCAGATGCACTCAATCGCACCATCGCCGCCAGCGTGAGCGACACGTGCATCTACACCATGCAGGATCTGCTCAACTTGGGCAACGAGGCGCGCATCAACACCCCTGCCACGCTGGGCGGCAACTGGACCTGGCGCATGCTCGACGGCGCCATCACCCGCGAGCTTGAGCACAAACTCACCGACTGGACCGAGACCTACTTCCGCATCCCATCGGAAGCCGAAATCGAGCTTCCTCAATAGGAGCTACCGCGCCCGACCCCCCACCGTGCGGACGCGCTTGCTTTTCCCGCGCGAGGCCACCCCAATCCCCTCGCGCGGGCTTCTTATGAATTGCAGACATGAAACAACCCATCACAGGAGAAAACATGCCCCGAATTAACCTCATGGAACTCGCCGAGCAGTCTTTTGGCACCTCACTCGAGCAGCTCGACGACCGTCGCATTTACAAGCTGCTGGTCAAACTCGTGCAGGAGCGCTCCGCCGCCTGCCCGCTCAACAACGGCAAGAAAAAGCTCTATTACATTTCCGCCGAATTTTTGATCGGCAAGCTGCTCATCAACAATATGATCGACCTCGGCATCTACGACGAGGTTAAGGACCAGCTCACCGCCGCAGGCCACGACCTCAACAAGATCGAGGAGTTCGAGGTCGAGCCGTCACTCGGCAACGGCGGCCTGGGCCGCTTGGCCGCATGCTTCCTGGATTCCATCGCCACGCTGGGCTTGACCGGCGATGGCGTGGGCCTCAACTATCACTACGGTCTGTTCCGTCAGCGCTTTGTCGACAACCAGCAGAAGGCCGTCCCCGACGAGTGGCTCGGTGAGCAGGACATCCTAGTCGACGATGACCGCTCCTACACCGTCGAGTTCGGCAATTTTGCCGTTACTTCCAAGCTCGTCAACATCGATGTGCCCGGTTACGGCCAGCCCACCAAGAACCGCCTGCGCCTGTTCGACCTGGCGAGCGTCGACGACGGCCTGGTCCCCGGCAGCTCCATCGACTTCGACAAGACCGAGATCGCCAAGAACCTCACCTTGTTCCTCTACCCCGACGATTCCGACGAGCAGGGCCGCCTACTTCGCATCTATCAGGAGTACTTCATGGTGAGCAACGCCGCCCAGCTCCTGATCGACGAGGCCGTCGAGCGCGGCAGCAACCTGCACGATCTGGCCGACTATGCCGTGGTCCAAATTAACGACACGCACCCCACCATGGTCATCCCCGAGCTCATTCGCTTGCTCACCACCGAGCATGGCATCGAGTTTGACGAGGCCGTGACCATCGTACGCTCCATGGTCGCCTACACTAACCACACGATTCTTGCCGAGGCGCTCGAGAAGTGGCCGCTCGCCAGCCTGCAGAAGGTCTCCCCTGCCATCGCCGACATTATCGTCAAGCTCGATGAGATCGCGAAAGCCGAGCACGATGACCCGCGCGTCGCCATCATCGACGAGCACGACACCGTCCACATGGCCCACATGGACATCCACTTTGGCTTCTCCATCAACGGCGTAGCCGCCCTCCACACCAAGATCCTGGAGGACACCGAGCTTCATCCGTTCTACGAAATCTATCCCAAGAAGTTCTCCAACAAGACCAACGGCATCACCTTCCGCCGCTGGATCCATGGGGCCAACCCCGCGCTCGCCAGCCTGCTCGACGATGTGATCGGCACCGACTGGCGCAGCACCGGCGATCTGAGCAAACTCGCCAAGTTCGCCGACGACAAGGACGTTCTTGAGCGCCTGGCCGCCACCAAGGTCGAGGCCAGGGCCATCATGCGCCAGTTCATGGCGCTCGAGCAGGGCGTGACCATTCCCTCCAACGCCATCATCGACGTCCAGGTCAAGCGCATCCACGAGTACAAGCGCCAGCAGATGCTCGCGCTCTACATCATCTGGAAGTACCTCGATATCAAGAACGGCAACAGGCCTAAGCACCCCGTCACCATCATCTTTGGCGGCAAGGCGGCGCCTGCCTACACTATCGCGCAGGACATCATCCATCTGATCTTGACGCTGTCGCAGTGGATTGCAAACGACCCCGACGTGGCTCCCTACCTGCAGGTCGTCATGATCGAGAACTACAACGTCACCGCCGCCGAGCGCGTGATCCCCGCCGCTGACATCTCCGAGCAGATCAGCCTGGCCTCCAAGGAGGCGAGCGGCACCTCCAACATGAAGTTCATGCTCAACGGCGCCCTAACCCTGTGCACGCTCGACGGTGCCAACGTGGAGATTGCCGAGCTCGTGGGCGACGAGAACATCTATACCTTTGGTGCCTCGTCCAAACAGGTCGAGCAGCTCTACGCCGACGGCGCCTATGACGCCGGTGCGCTCTACCGCAAGCCCGGCATTAAACTGCTGGTGGACTTCATCACCAACCCCGCCTTTATGGCGACCGGCAACGCCGAGCGCCTGCAGCGCCTGCACGACGACATTAAGGGCAAGGACTGGTTTATGGCCCTGCTCGACATTGAGGAGTACATCCAGACCAAGGAGCGCGTGCTAGCTGACTACGAGGACCAGGGTGCTTGGTTGCGCAAGGCGCTGATCAACATCGCCAACGCCGGCACCTTCTCGTCCGACCGCACGATCTCCCAGTACAACGACGAGATTTGGCACCTGGGCTAATTCGCTTCCCTTACCCATCCTCTTGAGAAACGGAGCCGTGGCAACGCGACTCCGTTTTTTGTGTCCCTGTGTTGCCCGTGGCCTGCCTCGACCAAAAATCTCGACCTGTAACATCTAGCCGACATAATTGGGTCTACCTGTTATAGATCAAGACAAACAGATTCCTCCGTTAAATTCATCTCGATCTGTAACAGGTAGACCCAATTTGGCCCTCCTCCTGTTACAGATCAAGACAAACTGACAGATGAACGGTCCCAACACAAAGAAAGGCTCCCCTCTCGCCCAGTGGACGGGAGGGGAGCCTTATATGTGACCGCGGCAAAAGGATGGCAATACCGCAGCCGCCCAAAGGGAGGGCCTGGATGCACCGGGCCTAGATAAGGTTCTTGCCAGAGACCTTATCGAAGAGGTGGGTCGCGTTCTTCTCGAACTTGAACCAGATGGTGTCGCCAGCCTTGAGCGCGCCCTTGGCCTCGAGGTCGACGACGGGGATAATCAGGACAAACTGGCCGTCGGGAGCGGTCACGTGGACATGCTCGGTCGAGCCCATGAGCTCGGTCACCTCGACGGTACCCTGGAGCGCGCCCTCCTCGCCCTTGTCGGCAAGCAGGATCTGCTCGGGACGCACGCCGGCCGTAATCTCCTTCACGTCGCCGCCGTCCCAGTTGAGGGCAAGCTGAGCGCAAGTCTCGGGGGCGAGCGCCACGTTCATATCCTCGGTCTTGACGGTAAAGCCGTTGCCCGAGCGCACCAGCTGGGCATCGAAGAAGTTCATCTGCGGCACGCCGATGAAGCCGGCGACGAAGATGTTCGCGGGATGGTTGAAGACCTCCTGCGGCGTGGCGATCTGCTGGACGACGCCGTCCTTCATGACCACGATACGGTCGCCAAGGGTCATGGCCTCGGTCTGGTCGTGAGTAACATAAATGAACGTGCCCTTGATCTCGTGGCGCAGCTTAATGAGCTCGGCACGCATCTGGTTACGAAGCTTGGCGTCCAGGTTGGACAGCGGCTCGTCCATCAGGAAGACCTTGGGGTCACGCACGATGGCGCGGCCGATAGCGACACGCTGGCGCTGGCCGCCGGAGAGCGCCTTGGGCTTACGGTCGAGGTACTCGGTAATGCCCAGAATCTCGGCAGCAGAGCGAACCTTGCGGTCGATCTCGTCCTTGGGAACCTTCTTGAGCTCGAGCGTAAATGCCATGTTCTCGTACACCGTCATATTGGGGTACAGAGCGTAGCTCTGGAACACCATGGCGATGTCGCGGTCCTTGGGCGCCACGTCGTTGACACGCTTGCCGTCGATGAGCACATCGCCCGAGGTAATGTCCTCCAGGCCGGCGACCATGCGCATCGTCGTGGACTTACCGCAGCCAGAGGGGCCAACGAGGACGACGAACTCCTGGTCGTGAACGGTGAGGTTGAAGTCCTCTACAGCGAGCACACCGTCCTCGGTAACCTTGAGGTTGTGCTTCTTCTCCTCGGTCTTCTTCTTTTTGCCAAAGAAGCCTTTCTTTTTTGACTCGTTGTTGGGATACACCTTCTGAACATGTTTGAGAACGATCTCGGCCATGTCTCTACCTTTCGATATGCGGCGCCGCGCTGAGGGGCGCCGCAGAAACTTGCAAAACAGTTACGGCATTAGCCCTTGACGGCACCTGCCACCACGCCGTCGATGATGTACTTCTGACAGAGGATGTACATGATAACGATGGGGATAACGACCATCATGATGCAGGCCATCATGGGGCCGAGCTCGACGTGGCCGTAGCCGCCGCGGAAGTACTGGATCAAGATAGGAATGGTCTTGTACTTGGTGGAGTCGAGCGTAAGGTAGGGCAGCAGATAGTCGTTCCAGACCCACATGGTCTCGAGGATGCCGACCGAAAGATAGGTGGGCTTCATGATGGGAAGGACGATCTTAAAGAACACCTGGACCGGGTTGCAGCCATCAATCATGGCCGCCTCCTCGATCTCGAGCGGGATGTTCTTTACAAAACCGGCGAACATAAAGACCGCCAGGCCCGCGCCAAAGCCCAGATAGATAAAGCAGATGTTGAACGGCGTGTTAAAGCCGATGCGGTCCGCCAAATTGGACAGCGTGAACATGAGCATCTGGAACGGCACGACCATCGAGAACACGAACAGGTAATAGAAGAAGTTCGAGATCTTGTTGTTGACACGAACCACGTACCAAGCGCACATGGAGCAGCACACCAAGATCAGCACGACCGACGTGACCGTGATGATGAGCGAGTACATAAATGCCGAGGCAAAGCCCTGCTCGTTAAGGGCGTGCATGTAGTTTGCGAGGCCGTTGAACGTCTCGGGCGTGAGCAGATCGAATGCCGTGGTGGTGCTGATTGCGGTCGCTTTCTTAAAAGAATTAAGCGCAATCATGAACACGGGGTAGATCCACGCGAGCGACAGGATCGTAAAGAAAATCGAGAGCGCGCGGTTGATAACCTTATCGCGTTTCATTACTGCTGCACCTCCTTGGACCTCGTGGCCTTAAGCTGGATCATGGAGATGGCCACGACCAGGATGCAGAAGATAACCGCCTTGGCCTGACCAATGCCCTGCCATGCGATACCGGCACGCGAATAGAACGTGTTGTAGATGTTCAGGGCGAGCATCTCGGTGGAGTGCGCGGGGGCGCCGCCGGTAAGGGCGAGGTTCTGGTCGAACAGCTTAAAGCCGTTGGTGATGGACAGGAACAGGCAGATGGTGATGGTCGGCATCAGGTTAGGGATCTTAACCTTCCAAAACGTCTGCCATGCCGTAGCGCCGTCGACCTTGGCGGCCTCGATGTAGTCGGACGGAATGGACTGCAGACCAGCGATGTAGATGATCATCATGTAGCCGACCTGCTGCCACAGGGTCAGGATGATAAGGCCCCAGAAGCCAGCAGCAGAGTTAAGAGCGATGAGCTGGGCGCCCACGTTGGAGAGCAGGCAGTTGATCAGAATCTGCCAAATGTAGCCCAGCACGATGCCGCCGATCAGGTTAGGCATAAAGAAGATCGTACGGAAGATGTTGGTGCCTTTGAGCGCCTTGCGGGTGAGCGCCTGCGCAATGGCCAGGGCGATCACGTTGATGAGCACCGTCGACAGGAAGGCAAACGCCACGGTAAAGAAGAACGACGTGGAGAACTGCGGATCGGACAGCGCGCGCACGTAGTTCTCGATACCGACAAAGTGCGCGTTACTAATGATAATAAACTGGCAGAACGAGAGATAGAAGCCCTGGATAAAAGGGATCACGAACCCGATCATAAACGCCAGGCACGTGGGCAGCATAAAGAGCGGCCACCAGCGCTTGAGTGCTTTGCCCATAAAAGGGTCCTTTCAATATGCAGGGGGCGGGCAAACCAACGTCTGCCCGCCCCCTGTCGCTAATCAGATAGCTTGGGCAGCAACTGCTTACTCGGAAGCGGCCTTCTCGGTCTTCCAGCCATCGACGAAGGCGTTCTTGACGCCGTCCCACTTGCTGTTATCGGCAGCGTAGGCAATCAGAGCCTGCTTGAGGTTCTTCTTCCACTCCTCGGAGGGAATGTAGACGAAGTCCCAAGCGACGGTCTTCTTGCCGTCCTTGGCCATGGCAACGGCCTGCTGCGAGAAGACGTTGGTGGTCTCCTTGGCGCTCTTGAACGGAGCGGTCAGGCCCATCTTGTCGGCGATGATGCTGGTCGGGGTGTCAGCGGTGACGCACCAATACATGAAGTCCTCGGTGGCCTTCTGGGCATCCTCGGAAGCCTGGGAACTGACGCACCAGTAGTTCTCGCCGCCGGAGCACAGGCCCTGGTTCTCCTCGCCGTCAACACCGATGTAGATCGGCATCATGCCAATCTGATCGTCGGTCATGCCGGCCTTGACGAGGTCAGAGTAGGCCCAAGAGCCGTTCTGGTAGAAGACGGCCTTGCCGGTTGCGAACTCGTTGGTGGCGTCGTCGCCGGTCTTGGAAGCAAGCTGCGAGGGATCGCAGGTGGAGTCGGTGATGTACAGGTCGAAGATCTGCTTGTAGTTGTCGAGGAACTCACCCTTGATCTCGTCGTCCTCCTGGTTGTGCTCCTTCTCAAACTCGTAGTAGAGCGGCATGTTGGCAAGGTGGGTGGTGTAGCGCCAGCTGGAGGAGTCGTCCATGCCGGCGGAAGTGAAGGCACCCTCGACACCAAGCTCGTCCTTGCGGGCCTGGATGTCGTCGGCACAAGCCTTCAGCTTGTCGAAGGAGTTGATGTCCTCGGCCTTGTAGCCAGCCTTCTCGAGCAGCTGCTTGTTGTAGATGATGCCGAAGCTCTCCTGGACCCAGTCGATGCACACATCCTTGCCGTCGGACTGCAGAGCCAGGGAGTCGTCAATGAGCTCACCGCGGAGCTTGGTATCGGACAGGTCGGCGCAGTAATCCTTCCAGTTCTTAAGACCGGTGGGGCCGTTGACCTGGAACAGGGTCGGAGCGGAGCTCTTGGACATCTCGGACTTAAGCTTCTCCTCGTAGGTGTTGGAAGCGGCGGTCACGATCTTGACCTCGACGCCCTTCTCCTTCTTATAGGCCTTGGCGATCTCCTTCCACTCCTTGTCGACCTCGGGCTTGAATTGGAGGAAGTAGACCTCGGCAGCGTCACCAGAAGCAGAGGAGCCGGAGCCGGCAGAACCACCGCAACCCACGAGGCCCAGACCAAGAACTGCAGCCGCGGAACCAGCAAAGCCCAGGAACTGCCTTCTGCTCATTTCGTTCTTCATTACAATCCACCCTTTCACACCGTGGCGGCACCCTTTGCCGCCGCCTTCGGAGATTGGCTCGGGGACTTTGCCCCTTTTGCTGATTTGAACGATACGCCATTTGGCTAGTTGTTTGAACAAGTATTACTAGAGCGGTAGAAAAACTTCGGTGAACGGTAATTTCAACTTGATACTTGACAAGTTTTGTATAAACAATTATTTGTTATCTAATGCAGAGAAAACGCCCGGTCAAGCCGATGTACCGTCGGTTTGACCGGGCGTTTTCTCTTTGAGGCCATGAGTCTCGTCAGGCTGCGAGCTAGCCGGCTATCGCTTGGAATTGACGCGGTAATGGAAGATCTCGGGGTGTGTGCGAGTGTGCGTCACCTCAAACAAGATGCCATCCGAGGTGTACGACTGACTCTCCATGACGGCAACGCAGTTATATTTGCCGAGGTCAAGATAGCTGCAGTCCTCATCGTTGGCGAGCTCGACACTCACCGTACGACGGCTCGCCATCACTTTGACACCGCGCTTGTGCTCCAGATAGCCGTAAATAGAATCTGCCGCGATCTCGGGAGTCAGGCCCTTGGCGATCGACGCCAAAAAATAGCCATGGTCCACTTGGCGCGCGTTGCCGTTGAGGCTTCGGACACGCACTACGCGAATCAACTCCTCGCCCACCTTAAAGCCCAGGTGACGAGAGAGTTGCTCGGTGCAAACCAGATGTTCGAAAGACTTAACGTCCGTCGATGCAACGGCATTGTTGCGCTTTGCAAACTCGCCAAACGACTCAACCTCTTCGAGTGCGCCCAACATGTCGGTTTCGCCCTTAAGCCAAATAACGCGCACGCCCTTGCCGTGTATAGGCTGCACAAACATCCCGTCGGCCAGCATACCCAAGGCGCGACGGACGGTATTGCGAGTGCATCCGAACTCCGCGGTCAGCTCGGCTTCGGTTGGCAGCATCTCCTGAAACGCATAGGTCCCATTAATGATGCGCGAGCGTATTTCTCGGTAGATTCCTTCGTATATCGCTTTTGGCATTGTTTCACCTCTACATTATTCATTTCCGGCTAGGCACGATAGCATTTCTTAAAGTTGTTTAAACCGAATATCGGTAAAGCGACAGGATTTAACCGTTGACGGTTTCTGTCATGCCCAAATCGGTTTCGCTCAAAACTGCCGGTACGACAATCGTCTGGTCCTCTACAATGAATCCATTGTTTAAACGTTTCCCCACGCGCAACGCGCCTCGATATTCGGAAGGCAGAACATGCTGCAAAAAATCCAACGCTTTGGCGGGGCAATGTTCGCGCCCGCCATGCTGTTTTCTATATCAGGCCTCATGGTCGGCGTCTCCGCTCTCGCAACGACTGCGGACATCGTCGGCGATCTCGCCGTATACGGAACCCCTTGGTACGTTTTCTGGGCTATCATCCAGCGCGGCTCGTGGACGGTCTTTAAACGCCTCCCGCTCCTTTTTGCCGTAGCGCTGCCCATCGGTCTTGCCCAAAAACAACCGGCTCGTTGCTGCCTCGAGGCTCTCGTCGCCTATTTTGCCTACTGCTTCTTTTTGAGCGAGATCATTAAGCTGAGCGGAGACAACCTTGGACTTGAGTACCCGTCATCTTTGACCTCCGCCAGCGGTATCACCGTCATCGACGGCATCAAGACGCTCGACACCGGCATTATCGGCCCGCTGGCGGTATCGGCAACCGTCGTCGCCATCCATGACCGCTTCTACGATGCCAAAATTCCCGATTGGCTCGGCACCTTCTCGGGCTCCTCGCTGGTCTACCTCATCAGCTTTTTTGCCGTGTTTGCCCTTGCCGCTATCTCGGCCGCCATCGTGCCCTACGTATACGATGTAACTGATACGCTGCGTCACGCGCTTGCAGGCATCGGTCCCTTTGGCGTGGGCATCTTTGTCTTTTTAGAACGAGCACTCGAGCCCTTTGGCCTGCACCACCTGCTCTACATGCCGATCTACTACGACAACCTGGTCATTAACGACGGCATCTACGCCACGTGGAGCAGTTTGCTCCCCATCCTCTCCCATAGCACGCGCCCCCTTAATGAACTTGCGCCGTGGGCCGGTTTTACCGCCACCGGCTGGGTCAAGCTCTTTGGCCTTCCTGCCATCGCAGCTGCGTTCTACTCCACCGCAAAACCCGAGCGCCGTGCCGGCCTCAGGGTCATCCTTGCTCCCGCCATCATCGCCTCGGTGGTTTGCGGCGTTACCGAGCCACTCGAGTTTCTCTTTATGTTCACCCACCCCGGGCTCTTTTTGCTCTACGCCGTCTTATCGTCTTGCCTTGCCACAACCATGAATCTCTTTGGCATCGTCGGCATCTTCTCGGGCGGCCTGATGGAGATGGCAGCCTTCAACTTTATTCCGCTCATGCGCACGCATGCCGGTGCCTATCTTTTGGCGCTCGGTATCGGCCTTGCCTTTAGCCTCATCTTTTTTGTTAGTTTTCGAGCACTCATCTTGGTCTATGACCTTAAGACACCGGGCCGCGAGGATCATGTTGCCAATCGCGCGGCAATCGATTGTTTAACGGGAAGCGACTTTGCCAAAGAGCAATCCCCCAATGACGAGGTCGATAGTCGATCCGATCAAGATCACGTCCTCGCTGAGCGGGTAATTCAGCTTTTAGGTGGCGTTGGCAATATCGTGGGCGCAACCAACTGCGCCACGCGCCTGCGCGTCGAGGTCGCAGACCCTTCCATCGTTGCAGATAACGCGTCGTTTGTCGCGGTGGGCGCCAAGGGCCTCATCATTACGGGCAAGACCGCCCAGGTGGTCATCGGCATCTCCGTTCCCCGCGTTAAAGAGCATTTTGACCAGATCATGGGCCTCGAGCCGGAATTTGTGCCCACCACCTCGGCCTCCCCTGCCGCCAGCGCAGCCCATAAGCGCGGCGCTATTTGCTTCTTCGATATCGACGGAACGCTCGCCTGGCAAGACCCCAGGCTCGCCCAAGACCTTCCCGAAGACGAGCGGGACCTCTCCCCCTATCCCAACGAGGCGGTTTCGCAGGCAATCCGCGAGTTTGTCGCCAACGGCAACATGGCCTTTATCTGCACGGGACGCACCCTGAGCTGCATCCACCCCAAACTTCTTGAGCTGCCCTGGACCGGCATCGTCTGTCTTGCGGGCGGTTACGCCGAGATCAACGGACACGCAATTCGCGATCTGTCGATGACGCCCAGTATGCTGCAGCGTCTTGCCCCCTACCTTGAGCAATCGGGCGAGGTCATCCGCTTTGAGGGCCTCAACGGCGTCGTGCGCATGAGTGCCGATGCGCCCGATGCTCCCGGATACGCGCGCACCCTGGGCGACGCAGTCACGCAGCTGCAACATTACAGTGTCTACAAGATCTTGATGTCTACATCGCTCGCCAACCACATCGCTCAAGATAAGGCACTTGAGCCGCTGCTGTGCTTTAATGAGCTCGAACTCGAGGTAACCGAAATCTCGCCCCGCGAATGCACGAAGCGCGGGGGCATCCAGTCTGTACTCGACGCCCTCGATCCCCACCACGGAACCGTATACGGCATCGGCGACGCCAGCAATGACGTCTCGCTGATGAACGCCGTCGATGTCGGTATCGCCATGGGCAATGCACCGGACTATCTCAAGGATAAGGCCGATTACGTGACCGACACCGTCGATCACGACGGTGTCGTTGCGGCGCTCGAGCATTTTAGGCTGATTTAGGCGCGCTCCATCAAACGCACGCCCGTTGTCCTAAATCGCCAAAACTGCCGCGCCAAACGCCCTGATGTGGCAATATGTTGTCTGCATATTGCACCAATGCAACCTCAGAAAGAATGCGAGAACCCGTGTCCAGTCCGTTTACCAGCTTTTTAGCCCAACACTTTGACCAGATTAACGACTATCTGGCCACGTTCTTTGACGGACAGGCGACCTCTGCCGATATCGAGCGCTACCTGTACGCGCCGCTCTCGGCTTTTACGGCCAACGCCGGCAAGCGCCACCGCCCGCTTATCTGCATGCTCGCCGCAACCGCAGTGGGCGGTAGCTTTGAGAGCGCCCGCAGCGCCGCGGCAGCCATCGAGCATTTCCAGTCGGGCGCGCTGATCCACGACGACATCGCCGACAACGGACAGCTTCGTCGAGGCAAGCCCTGCATGCACCTTACCGAGGGCACGGGCCTTGCCATCAATTGTGGCGACCTGGCGCTCACCATGGTCACCAAGACGGTTCTCGACGACCCTACGCTGGAGTCCGACGTGAAGCTGCGCGTGCTCCACGAGCTTACCGAGATGATCGTCCGCACCATTGAGGGTCAAGCACTCGACCTGGGTTGGGTCCGTGACGGGCGCTTTGATATCTCGGTTGATGACTACCTGGACATGGCGACGCACAAGACCGCGTTTTACAGCGGAGCCACGCCGCTTGCCGCCGGAGCCATTATCGGCGGCGGCAGCGATGAGCAAATCGAAGCGCTGCGCGCCTTTGGCCTGCACACAGGCCTTGCCTTTCAGATTCAGGACGACCTGCTCAACCTTGTCGGCACTAAGGAAGCCGCCAACAAGGACTTCCGCACCGACATCACCGAGGGCAAGCGCACGCTTGTCGCCGTACACGCCCTCTCTGATGAGTGCCACCACGACGAGGTCGAGGCGATTCTTTCCTCGGGCACCGATGATCCCGCGCAGCTCGCACGCGCCGTGGAGATCTTCCAGGAGACCGGCTCCATCGATTACGCCCACACTTACGCGCTCGACCTGACCGCTAAGGCCAAAGCGGCCATCGAGAACGTTGAGCTTGATCCGCACGCACGCGAGCTGTTCCTCTCCATGGCAGATTTCTTTGTGGAGCGTCTTAACTAACGGGGGTTATAAAACCTGTCAGCAGCGTATTTAGGCACAACTTGCTACACTGTTGAGTGCATGTTTATGCATCCCTTTGCGTTGTCTATCCGACAGACGCTCAAATAGTACGAATGGTACGCCGAAAGGGGTTCGTTCATGGAACCTATTACAACGGGCATGCAAGGAGCAGCCGTCGAGGACGTGCAGTCTCGTCTCCTGCAGCTCGGCTACACGATTGATGCCGCCGAAGTCACCGACAAGTACTTTGGAGCCACCACTGAGCAGGCCGTCAGCACCTTCAGGCTCGACAGCGGCCTTGCTGCCGGTCATGCCGTCGATATCCCCTGCTGGAGCGCCCTTGTAGACGCTTCGTATAAGCTGGGCGACCGCACTCTCTATCTGCGCATGCCCAACTTCCATGGCGCCGATGTGCAGGCCCTGCAGCGCGCTCTCAACGTTTTGGGCTTTGCCTGTGGCGAAGACGACGGCTACTTTGGTCCGCATACCGAGGCCGCCCTGCAGCAGTTCCAGGAAAATGTCGGCCTGTTTGCCGACGGCATGGCCTTCCAGGACACCTACGCCTACATCAACCGCCTGCACCATGTGTGGGAGGGCAAGCCCTCGGTCACCGAAGCCGAGTCCCGTATCGGTTTTGCTCGCGCCGCCAACGTGCTCGAGCGCTTCCAGATTGCCGTTATCGGCGAGGACCCCATCGCACGCAGCGTTGCGTCGCGCATGTGGAATATCGCCACGGCAACGACCGACAACAGCGGCATGATGCTCTGTGACTCCGAGGTCCCAACCGACGTTGACCTGGTGCTCGAAATCGCAAGCGACGAGCTGCCCGCCGACGCCGCACCGCGCGCCACGATTGCCCTCGCCGAGTGCCACAACCTGGCCCAGCGCATCCGCACCGCCAATGTCGCCGCGCAGCAGAAGCCGGCTCGCATTCGCATTGAGCTCACGGGCATGACGCGCTACAACGGCACCTTCACGGCCAGCGACGCGCAGACACTCGCCGTACGCCTGCTCGATGGCGTTTGCGATGCCCTCGCAGATTAGGTAAACTAAACGAGTTGCTTTTGGGCAACACCACACATTGGGACGTAGTTCAACGGTAGAACTCCGGTTTTTGGTGCCGGCTGTTGGGGGTTCGAATCCCTCCGTCCCAGCCAAGGTAACTGAGCGCCCCGGGCTTTCGTCAGCCCGGGGCGCTTTCTTGTGGGCAAGCGGAGGGATTCGAACCAACAAGGGTGCGGAGCTGAGGAAACGCGAAGGCGCCCCAAGCCCATTAGGACCAAGAGCGCCTTACATCTAGAAAATATCAGCCCAGTTCCGAAAAGCGAGCCGCTTGCGACAACCAAGTGCCGCGTGGCCCCGGCGGGCCGGGCATTAAGTTTGTCGCGAGTTCCGCACGCAAAGAAGGCCACTTAATGTGGCCTTCGTCTTGCGCAGGACTGTAGAGCAGCAAACTTAATGCCCGGCCCGCCGGGGCCACGCGTCCCTAGTTGTTCAGCATGCGGTCGAAGCTTCCCGAGTCGCCATCCCGATAGTCGGCGGTCATCAGAATCTCCTGCGGAATGCGCCCGCCCTCGCGCAGCACGTTGCGGAACTGCACGCGCGTAACCATGGGCAGATCCTTGATCGTCGCCGCCAGGTTCTGCGGCACGCCCTGGTTGGCAGCCGCGGGCTCGCACTCGCCGCCGGCCTTCACGCGACGCTTATGCTCGGCGAGCATGGCACGGTACATGCCGGCATGCAGGCGAATCTCAACCACATTGGCATTGCGAGCCTGCTCGACAATGCGTGCGCCCTCGCGATCGATATCGCCTACGTAGTAGACGTAGTTAAAGCGATAGCCAATCTCAGCCAGATAATCGTCCAGGGCATGCGAGACGCTCGCCTTGCATCCGCCGCCAAAAATCACGCCGCCCACCTTGATGCCAAAGAGCTTGGCGTGCTTGCGGCCACGCAGCAGCTTGACGATCTCGTCGTAGGTGTCCAGGTTCTCGACCATAATGAACGGCTTGTCGGCGCCCAGCGTAAAGAAGCCCGTAAAGTGCACGGGGCGATTGGGGGCGACCTTGATCGCCTGCATGCTGATGCCCTTTTCGGTCATACGCCTGATCAAGCGCTCACCGTGCTTGCCGTCAAAAGCCTTCTCGTCGTTAAAGATCTGGTAGGCACGCTGGCGGCGCGAGGCAACCGGCGTATCGGCACCTCGGTTCCGCTCGATCCAAGCCTGAATGATTGCGATTTCCTCGGCAATCTTGCGGTTGGACATCTCGTTGTGCTGAGTGCGCTGCGGAGCCTTTTTGCCGTCCTTGCCCTCGACCTTTACGATCTGTGTCTGCTGCTCCTTGATCTTAGAGAGCGCCGTGGGCGTAGGGACAACTTTGAGCAGCTGCCTGCCTAAAACGCGGGCAAGGGCAAACGCCGAGGCCTCGCCGTGAACGGCCGACTTGGGCTGCTGGGCAGCAGTATCTGCTGCGGCAGACTCCGGCTTCCTCTGAGACTTGCGCTTAGAATCGCCTTGGGAATTGCGCTCGCGCTTCGGCATAGACGCCTGCTTCTGCGGACGAACGGACTTGCTCTCCTTCGCCGGCTGGCGCTTAGGCTGCCCCGAAGAAACCTCGGCCTTCGCATCCTCGTTCTGCGGCGTGGTCTTCTCGGCCGCAGTCTCGGCATGGGAACTGCGGCCCCCACGATGGCGACGGCGGCGAGGCTTGCTCGACGCGCCCTGCTCCGTCTGCTCATCAGTAGGCTGCTGGCCCTTGGCCTCGGCATCAACCTCAAGCTGCGGCTCAACAGGCTTTTGCTCGCGAGCCACCGGCTCAACGGCCTTCTCGTCCTTCTCGCCCTGAGTGGTCGAAGCCGGTTCGCTCTTCTCCTGACGCCTTACGGGATACGCGCGCCCCGCAAAACCACGTCCGGGACGGCATGAACCCAGAGCCTTCTTGGCAGACTCCTCAACATCGTCTGCAACCTCAGAAGACTCTTCAACCTCACGCGCGGCATCCTGCTGCGCAGCCTTAAAGTGAGCACCGCGACGGCGCTTGGGCTCTTGGGCCTCCACGGGCTTTTGCTCCTTCGTGGGCTTCTGCGACTCGGCAGCAACCTCGGTCTCAACAGCCTCGGCATCCGTCTCGCCCTTTTGAGCAACGGCGCGACGGAAGCGCTCCTGCTGGGCGCGGCGCTGCGCATCGCGCTTGCCACCCCCGCCAAAACCGCCGCGTCCTGCCTTGGCCGTAAAGGCACGCACGACGTTCTCATCAAGCAACTCATCGGTATCGACATGCCCACGCGGAGCAACTTCTTCCACAGCAGGCACGTCAGCGAAATCGTCGACGACAAAATCTTCGACGGACTCGGCAGGCTGCTCCTGGGCATCGCGGATCTCGGCATTGATGGTATAGAACGCCGGGCGCCCGTTAATGCCGCTACCCTCGATCTTGGTCACGATATTTGCCGCGATAAGCTCATCGCGCATCGCCTTGGTGTCGCACTCTTTATCGACGGAGCGGAAAATCTGCGCCAGCGCACTCGACTTAATCTTGAGCGCCTTGCGGCAAAGCAGGTCGTAGGCAACCAGCTTGGCACGCTCAGCAGAAAGCGACGTCTGGCTGCTCAGACGTTCAGCCAGGGCATCGACATTATTTTGGTTATCGGAATATACCGTCTTGGCCACGGGGCCCCTTTCATATGTACACATATACGTCTATATGGTACAACGCGCGCCCTTATCCACGCAAAACATCTGCGAGAACACTCGAGCGTCACCCGCTTTCGCATGAAAAAAAGACCGAGCCCGCGAAGTCGCGGACCCGATCTTTCCGAGTCATATGGATGGAACGGTTAGTCCATCAAGCTGACTAGGCCTTGGCGGCCTCGGCGTCAGCGGGAGCCTCGGCGGCAGCGGCGCGACCGTACTCGGCCTTGCCCATCTCGGACCACTCGGGCTCCTCATCAGGCATGGAGCCAGCCTCCTTGCCGAAGAACTCCTTGAGGCAGTTGACGGCGACGATGAGGCCCAGGACCATCAGCAGGACGGCAAAGACGAGCTGCAGGCCCTTGGTGGCGGCGACGGAGACGGCGGCCGTGGTGGCGGTAGCCGGGATAGTGCCGAAGAAGCCGTAAGCCTGGACAGCGGCCATGCAGCCCATGGCGCTCTGGACCAGCGAGGTGAAGGTGCAGCAGAGCAGGAAGACGACGGGCACGTAGAGCATCCAACCCTTGCGGCCGGTGCACTTGCAGAACACGGCGAGGGTGATCATGGTCATGCCGCCGAGCAGCTGGTTGGAAGCACCAAAGAGCGGCCAGATGTTGGCATAGCCACCAAAAGCGAGGGCGAGACCGGGAAGCAGGGTAACGACCGTGGCGAACCAGGGGTTGCCGAGGACCTTCATATAGCCGGCCTTGGACTCGATGGCCAGGGCATCGTTGGTCTGGGCAAAGAACTCGGAGAACGAGGTGCGGGCGATGCGGGCGACGGCGTCGAGCGAGGTCAGGGCCAGAGCGGAGACGTTCATGGTCATGAAGACGGTAGCGAGCGTGCCGTCAACACCGAAGGCCTGCATACCGCGGGAGATACCAGCGGCGAAGATCTGGAACGGGGTGGAAGCGACACCGGCATTGAGGGCGCCAGTACCGGCGGTGTTCATATCGGAGAACATGATGCCGGCGACGATGATGGCAAGGATGCCGACGAAGGACTCGACGATCATGGCGCCGTAACCGACCTTGACGGCGTCCTGCTCCTTCTCGACCTGCTTAGAAGAGGTGCCGGAAGAAACGAGGCTGTGGAAACCGGAGAGAGCACCGCAAGCGACGGAGACGAACAGGACCGGGAACATCATGCCGGAGGCAGTGGAGAAGCCGGTAAAGACCGGAGCGGTGATAGTGGCCTGACCGTTGACGCCCAGGACGACGATGCCGAGGACAGCGCAGACGATCATGACGATCATCATGATGGAAGTGAGGTAATCACGCGGGGTCTTGAGCATCTGGATGGGCATAGCGCCAGCGAAGACCAGGTAGACCATGACGACGGCGAACCACTGGAACTTATCCAGGTAGACCGGAAACTGCATACCGACGGCGAACATGAGAACCATGAGGACCACGCCGGTGACGAACTCGGCAGCGCCGGTGAGGTTGAACTTCTTCTGGGCCCAACCAAAGGCGATAGCGACGAAGGTGAACAGGATGGAGATGGTACCAGCGCAGCCGGCGGCATAGGACTTGGTGAAGTCGATGGCACCGGTAGCAGCACCAGAAGCGTCAACGGCCGGGGTGAACATGAACGTCTTGCAGACCATGTCGGTAAAGGCGGCGATGACGATGATGCAGAACAGCCAGCAGAACAGCAGGAACAGGCGACGGCCGGTCTTGCCGATATACTTCTCGATGAGCTGAGCGAGTGACTTGCCGTTGTTCTTCATCGAAGCGTACAGGGCACCAAAGTCGTGGACGGCGCCAAAGAAGATGCCGCCGACGAGGACCCAGAGCACGACGGGCAGCCAGCCAAAGGCCATGGCGACGATCGTACCCGTGACAGGGCCAGCACCGCAGATCGAGCTGAACTGGTGCGAGAACGCGGTGAAGGCGGAGACGGGCGAGAAGCTGTTGCCGTCCTTCATGCGCTTGGCCGGCGTGAGGGCCTCTTTGTCAACGCCCCACTTGTTGGCCAGCCAGCGGCCGTAGCCCAGATAGCCGCAGGCGAGCACCGCCGCGGCCACAACCATGAGCAAAACTCCGTTCATTACATTTCCTCCTCTAAAAAGAACTTCCTAGACATAAAAAATGAGGGCCGTCGGTTGCGCTCGACGGCCCTCATCTTCATCAGCCGCCCGTTATCGTACGGGCTAGCTGTATGTGCTAACCCGCATCAGATAATTACTACGCTGATAATGTTTAGCTGATGCGTGAACATGTCTAAGAAATCCTCTTCAATCATGATGCGAACGATCCGTGCGTGTTCACATCCCCCAGTGGTTGAAAAGGAGTATGAAACTTTAGTTACCTAAAGTCAACGCAAATTTGTAATGAATTTTCAACTTTTTTGGATTTCTCGGTATAAAACGCCACTGACCTCGGACTTTACCCAGCGACAGTTTTTGCATGAGAGATGTCCCTCGGGAGCGGGCGGGCGTATACAAGGTTTCCTGCTCTACAGTCCTGCTCGCACGGAGAGCACATTAAGTGCTCTCCGGCTCGTGCGGAACTCGCGATAAACCTTGTATACGCCCGCCCGCTCCCGAGGGGCTCCCATCCCAAATGCGGAGCAAAGCTCCGCACACCAACTTTTTCTTTCAGCTAAAGAACGCTGGAAATTCGACGCTGGCTTGTTAACCTTGCTGGACGTTGTCGACGCCAAACCAGCTCAGAAGCTATATCGATACAGAAAGGTCCCCGGACGGAGGGGCCGGATATAAGGTTTATCGCGAGTTCCGCACGCAAAGAAGGCCACTTAATGTGGCCTTCGTCTTGCGCAGGACTGTAGAGCAGGAAACCTTATATCCGGCCCCTCCGTCCGGGGACCGCGCCGTACCAGCTACAGCGTCATGTTCGGATCGGCGTCGACGTCGAACGGCGAGATTTCACCTCGGTCGAATTTACGGCGAGCGACCTCCGCGATCATGGCGGCGTTATCGGTACAGGCAGACAAGGGCGGCACCGTTACGCGAATCCCCTGACGCCCAAGCTTCTTGATCATCATCTCGCGCAGATGCGGGTTGGCCGAGACGCCGCCACCGATGCAGTATTCCTTGCATCCGGTAGCGTGCAATGCGTTTTTGGCCTTCTTGTACTGCACGTCAAAGACAGCTGCCTCAAACGAAGCTGCCAGATCGGGCAGGTGAATCGTGCGCCCGGCCTTGGTCTCCTGTTCAATGTAGAGCGTCACAGCGGTTTTAAGGCCCGAAAGCGAGAAGCGATAGTCTCCCCTGCTGTTAAGCGCACGGGGGAAATCGATCGCCTTGGGGTTGCCCGTCTCGGCCAGCTTGGAAATGATGGGGCCACCGGGATAGCCCAGACCCAACGCCTTGGCTACCTTGTCGAAGGCCTCGCCCACAGCGTCGTCGAGCGTCTCACCGAGCACCTCGTAGTCGCCCCACGCCTTCACGTGCACGAGCATGGTGTGCCCGCCCGAGACAAGCGTAAAGATAAACGGAGGCTTGAGGTCGGGCTGCGCCAACAGGTTGGCGAACAAGTGGCCCTCCAGATGATTGACGCACACGAGCGGCTTGCCGGCAGCATACGCAAAGCCCTTGGCAAAGGCGACACCCACCACCAGGGCACCCACCAGGCCCGGACCTTGCGTCACGCCCACGGCGGCAAGCTCACTTGGCGCAATCGCCCCACCCTCAAGGCCAAGCGATGCCGCGGCATCCTCGAGCGCCGCATCTACGACACTCACAATCACCTCAACGTGCTTGCGCGAGGCGATCTCGGGCACCACGCCGCCAAAGCGGGCGTGAAAATCAATCTGTGTCGACACCTGGTTGGCCAGCATATTGCCATCCGCATCGATAATCGCCACGGCCGTCTCGTCGCAGGAACTCTCGATAGCGAGCACTAGGCGACGGCGCTCAATTTCAGCGCGCTCCTCAACGGTTCGCTCGGGCGCAGGCAGCGGCCATACACGCTGCTCAGCCGCCGTCGGCTCGGGCGAAGCGTTGTCGACCGGGAGCACCAAGGGCAGCGGCGCCGTCATGACGATGGCATCCTTGCCGGCACCATAGTAGCCGCGGCGCCGTCCTGCCTCGGTAAAGCCCAGAGCGTTATAAAGCGCGATCGCTCCCTCGTTGCCGTCCTCGACCTCGAGCGAAGCCGTGGTGCAGCCGAGCATCTGGGCATCATAGCTCACATGCGACAGCAGCTTGCGGGCAATGCCCTCACGGCGATGTGCCGGGTCGACGGCGACATCCAGAATCTGCACATCACCGTCCACGACCATACCGCCGGCAAGGCCCAGCAGCTTGCCGTCGTCGTGTGCCACCCACCAACTACGCGGCGCAGCGACGTCCTCGCCCAGTTCGGACAGGAACATGCCCGGCGTCCACGCCTTGTGTCCGGCACCTTCAAAGCAGGCAGCCTCCAGCGCGCTCGCGCCCTCGGCATCCGCCGCGCCCATGGGACGGAACTGCAGATGACGACCGGCGAGCTCATCGGCAACGCCCGTAATTTCGCTCTGCGCACTCTCGGCAAGACCAAGACGCTTGCGCTCGTTTTCCTCGGCATCAGAAAGGCGCGTGTAAATCGGCAGGACGCGAGCCGGATCGCCGTCACCCGCAGCGTGCGCGAGCAGCAAGCCCTCGCCCGAAGGCCACCACAGGTCGCGCTCCACGCAGCGGGCGGTCTCGTCCTCACCCAGCAGCTTGCCATAGCGCACGAGACCGTCACCGGTCAGCTGAACCTGGTCCCAGTCCGCTGCTTGGCGCCACTCATCGAGCGCCACGGCGGCCTTGACCACGTGTTCGCGCTCAAATTGACGCTCGGGACCCTCATCGACCAGCATATACAGCGCCGGATATACCTCACCGCGCATAGCATCGGCCAAGATACCAAGCTTGCCGCGCACGCCAGCCTTCCACGCCGTCCAAGCGCAAGCGTCGAGCGTCGACACGCCCAGCAGCGGAACATTAGCACCGCGCGCGAGGCCCTTGGCAGTGGAGATGCCGATGCGCACACCCGTAAACGACCCCGGGCCGCGGCCGACCACGTAGTAACCAACATCGCTGCGATCCAGACCGGCTTGAGCCAGCACGCCATCAACGGTATTCACGAGCTCAACGTTGGCGTGACGGCGACACATGTGGTCGCCACTCACGAGCTTCGTCTCGCCCGTCTGCCCATCAATCCAGCTTGCCGCGCAGGCAAGCATGTCGGTCGAAGTATCGAGCGCCACCACCAGCGCGTTGTCGTTATGCAAGCTCATCTTGTACAGCCTTATCAATCAAATGGGAAAGCTCCATTGCGCGGTCACCGTGCGCCTCGAGCGTTATCGTTCGCACATCGCTGTCGCCCTCATCACGCTTGAGCGTCACCGAAAGATACTCATCCGTCAGCTCGTCTTGGAATTGTTCGCCCCATTCCAGCAGGCAAGCACCCTCATAGCCCAGCACATCGAAAATGCCCGTATCCTCGAGCTCGTAGGCATGCTCCAGGCGGTATAGATCAAAGTGAAACAGCGGAATACGGCCTTGATCGTGAACGGCCATGAGCGCAAACGTAGGGCTCGTAACCATATGCCCATCGCCCAGCCCGCGCGAGACGCCCTTGGTAAAGTGAGTTTTGCCCACTCCCAGGCCACCGGTCAGGATGAGCACATCGCCGTCCTCAAGGCACGGTGCAATTAGCTCGCCAAAGTACTCCGTATCGGCAGCGCAAGTCGTTTTGTAAGTACCTACCCCCAGGCGCTCCAGGGACATATATGCTCCTTATTATTCCGAGGCGTCCTCTGGTGCGGGATGTCGCTCCAGATAGTCGCCCAGCATCTTAAAGTCTTCCTCCAGCAGTTCCTGCCACGCCGGATTGCGTAGCGCTGCTGCCGGATGGAACGTGGGCATTACTACAAAATGCCCCATCTGGTGGAACCTGCCGCGCAGCTTAGTAATGCCAATCTCGGTCTTAAGCACAAAGTGCGTCGCGGGGTTGCCGAGCGTCACGATAATATCGGGCCAGATGCTTCGAATCTGCTCACGCAAAAACGGCGAGCAAGCCAGCACTTCCTCGGGACGTGGATTGCGGTTTCCCGGCGGGCGGCACTTAAGCACGTTGGCAATGTAGACGTCTTCGCGTTTGAGCCCCGCCAGCGACAAAATGCCGTTGAGGTCCTCGCCTGCCGCCCCCACAAAGGGCTCGCCCTGCAAATCCTCATTGCGGCCCGGCGCCTCGCCAATAAACATCACACGAGCGCGGGGGTTTCCCACGCCAAACACGATATTGTGACGCGACTGGTAGAGCTGGCAGAGGTGACAATCGCCCAGAACGGCCTCAATTTCCTCGAGTGCGACCTCACGTGGTGCCTGATGGGTATGGCCAGGGATGTGCATGACGCCCATGGCGACTCCTACACGTAGACCTTGTCGAGGCGCATGCCAAAGCCGCAGGCGACCTCGTAGTTAATCGTTCCGCGCAGTCGGGCCATCTCGTCCATAG
>NZ_JBCOTQ010000023.1:0-13845 GCF_040920445.1 Collinsella aerofaciens
TCAGCAGCTCGTACTCCCTCTGGCTCCACTGGTGCAGCTCGGACGCGCGTACGGCGTCGCGGCACAGGTCCAGGAACACCTCAGCTCCCTCACAGAAGCACTCGCGGGCAAAGTCGCCCGAGCCGCTTGCGACACACGCGCTGTCGGCAAAGAGCTTCCAACTAGACGGCTCACGCAAGTCGTCTCCGAACAACTTGATCTGCAGCACATGCGGATTGCCAGCAGCACAGAGCTCTTCCTCGAGCACCTGCACCGTAAAGCGCATCTGGAGGGACAGAGTATAAAATCCGGAAAAGTGTCGAAATAGGCACCTTAAAACTTCGGAAAAGTGTAGATGGATGACAAAACAGCACTTAGAAGCTGGTGCTGAATGCGAGATCCTGCGGCTGCCTTCAGCTCTCGCTATTCGTCGTCCCCGTCGTTGGGGTCGCCCTTGAGGGTGTTGATGTCCAGGTACTGGTTATCGTCCTCTTTTTGCTGGGTCTCCGACTCCGCTTGGGTGGGGCCACGGAACAGCTGGAATCCTTCAAACGCAATGACACCGAGCAGGGCAATGATAATGGCGATAAAGGCAACCTTGACTGCCTGCGGAAATTCCGAGAAACGCAGCGCCTTTTCCTCGGCGTAATAATCGGCGAAGCGCTCTTCGCCCGTGCTTTTGGTATACGCCGGCGCGGACGCGGCCTCCGGGTCATATTCCGGTGCGGGCGTGGCAGCGTACGGATCGTTGAGATAATCGCTCGATGCGGTGCCATAATCCTCGGTCTCGATGCGATCGCTGTCTGCATAGCCATCGGAATAATCGGAATATGCCGCACCGCCCTCATAGCCCGCGGCGCTCGTGTTGGCGGCAAAAAGCGGGTTAACTGGAACATCGAGCGCCGGCATGTCGGTAGAGGTCTCATCCAGATCGGCTGCAACCCAGGAATCGTGGGCAACCTGATGGGTAACGGGCTCATCGAGCCTTGTGACCGGAGGCTTGCGTGCCGCAGGAACAGGCAACTGCTGGGCGCTGTACATAACGGTGCTGTCGGCCGATTTGCCCTGCGTCGCTGCAGCGAGAAATGCCGCCGTCTCGGACGGGTCGCTTGCGGGGCGGGGAGCGGGCGTGGGCGCCGAAGTGGGTGCGGGCGACTGCGCAGGAGTCGGCGCAGATGCGGGCTTAGGCGCAAGTGCGGGATTGGGACTTGACGGGCGAGCCCCGCCGCCCATGAGTTCGTCGGCGGTCCACGGGCGATCATCCATCACGTCGTCAAGGCTCAGCGAAAACAGGTCGTCTTCACTCTCATCGAACATGTGGTGCACATGTCCACCAATTGCCGGAATCAATCCGCGACCGGTGCATGATGCCTTGCTCAACGCCATTCTGTCCCATCCTTTCGAAATACTAATGACATCGATTATATGGAACTTCCCAAGCGGCTCGGTCTTGGATTCGTGCTTTCCAGAACTCGCGCCCAAAAGGGGAGGGACAATCCAGGCGAGTGCCTACTTGTCGCCGGCCGCCGCCTTGGCCTCATTGAGGTAGCTATAGAAGCTGTACTTGGAGATGCCAAAGAACTCGCAGGCGCGCTCGCTCGACTTGGAAATGAGGAAGGCACCGCGACGGTCGAGGTAGCCAATGGCACGAATGCGCTCGTCTTTGGTCATGAGTGCCGCGGGCTTGCCCACAAACTGCTCGCACTCGTGCAGCAGGTCCTCGAGCAGGTCGCCGATGTTCTTGGTAATGGGCTCGGGCTCGGTATAGCCCGTGCCGCCGGTGCCGGTAAAGGCGTCGAGCGAACGCTCAAAAGCCTTCATAAGCGTAATGTCAAAGTTAATGCCCAAAATGCCGACGGGCTTGCCCTCGTCGTTGCGGATAAAGATCGTCGACGATTTGAGCAGCTTGCCGTCAGCGGTTTTAGTGAGGTACGGCTCGCGGTCGTGTACGTCGGTGGCGCCCTCGTGCATGGACTCAAACACGATATGGCTGGGGCCGTCACCCAGTTTGCGTCCGCTGACGTGGCCGTTTTCGATCACTACGATGGAGTGGTCCACGT
This sequence comes from Collinsella aerofaciens, assembly GCF_040920445.1. GTDB lineage: Bacteria > Actinomycetota > Coriobacteriia > Coriobacteriales > Coriobacteriaceae > Collinsella > Collinsella aerofaciens_BH. The sequence continues at coordinate 2,040 of NZ_JBCOTQ010000023.1, forward strand.
CCTCGGTCTCCAGATCGTGGACGACGATTTCGCAGTTGGGGCCAAATTGGAGCGCCAGGCCGTGTGCAAGGCGCTTATAAAACTCAATCTGTGCGGGGGTCATAGGTGCCTTCCTAAAAATTAGTTTGGGCTCACTGTGCCATAAACCACACATGACCGCAAACAAATCCATCAACAAGGCAATTCATGACCGTTCGGCGGCGAAAAAGTACCGATTGCGGCAACAAACAATTCGTTAGGTATACCAATCAAAAAGTGTGATAGAACATTACTAACAAACTTTTTGTTTGGCATCCACATAAAAGTTCAGTCGTATGAATGGGAATGGGCTGAAACGCGTATGCGGGGGCCGGCAAGAGAGGACTTAAGGAGTTCACCGTATGGCCGATAAGATCCAGTGGGCGAGCAACACGATGCCCAAGAGCGATGACAAGCACTTGGGAATCATGAGCCTCGACCACGTGAAGAAGGCCCGCGCCTTCCACCAGTCGTTCCCCCAGTACACCGTCACTCCGCTTGCTCGCCTGGACGGTCAGGCCGCGCGCCTGGGCCTGTCCAACCTGTGCGTTAAGGACGAGAGCTATCGCTTTGGCCTCAACGCCTTTAAGGTTCTGGGCGGATCGTTTGCCATGGCCAACTACATTGCCGACGAGACCGGCAAGGACGTTGCCGAGTGCACCTTCGATTACCTGACCTCCGATCAGCTTGCCAAGGACTTTGGCCAGGCCACCTTCTTTACCGCCACCGACGGCAACCATGGCCGCGGCGTGGCATGGGCTGCCAACAAGCTGGGCCAGAAGGCCGTCGTGCACATGCCCAAGGGTTCCACCAAGCCCCGTTTTGATAACATCGCCGCCGAGGGCGCCACGGTGACCATCGAAGAGGTCAACTACGACGAGTGCGTGCGCATGGCCGCCGCCGAGGCCGACGCCTGCGAGCGCGGCGTCATCGTTCAGGACACCGCCTGGGAGGGCTACGAGAAGATCCCGTCCTGGATCATGGAGGGTTACGGCACCATGGCTTCCGAGGCTGCCGAGCAGCTGCGCGAGATGGCCATCAACCGCCCGACGCACGTGTTTGTCCAGGCTGGCGTGGGTTCGCTCGCCGGCGCCGTGGTGGGCTATTTCACCAACCTGTATCCCGATAACCCGCCCACCTTCGTCGTGGTTGAGTGCGCACCTGCCGCCTGCCTGTACAAGGGCGCTGCCGCCGGCGACGGCGATCCGCGCATCGTGGACGGTGACATGCCCTCCATCATGGCCGGTCTGTGCTGCGGCGAGCCCAACATTCTGGGCTGGGATATCCTGCGCAACCACGCCACCGCCTTCGTGTCCTGTCCCGACTGGGTCACCGCTCGCGGCATGCGCACCCTGGGCGCTCCCGAGAAGGGCGACCCGCGCGTCATCTCCGGCGAGTCCGGCGCTGTGACCACCGGCCTGGTCGAGACCCTCATGCTCGATCCCGAGTATGCTGAGCTCAAGGAACTCATCGGCCTGGACAAGACGAGCTCCGTGCTCTGCTTCTCCACCGAGGGCGACACCGATCCCGACCAGTATCGTCGAATTGTTTGGGAAGGCGAATATCCCACTTGCTAATCGTTGGGGCGGAGTAAATAGGTATCGCTCCGCCACCTCACAGGTAGATTCCTTCGTTTGAAAGGTTATGAACAATGGCTAAAGAACTCGATTTCGACGCTATCAAGGCTGCTGCTGAGTCCCACCGTGCTGATATGACGCGTTTTCTTCGCGCAATGATTAGCCATCCCTCTGAGTCCTGCGAGGAGGGTGAGGTTGTTGCCTGCATTAAGGCTGAGATGGAGAGTCTTGGCTATGACGAGGTCAAGGTCGACGGCCTGGGCAACGTTATGGGCTTTATGGGCGAGGGCGACAAGATCATCGCCATCGACTCCCACATCGACACCGTCGGCATCGGCAACATCGAGAACTGGGACGCCGATCCTTATGAGGGCTACGAGACCGACGAGATCATCTACGGCCGCGGCGGCTCCGACCAGGAGGGCGGCATGGCTTCTGCTACCTACGCTGCCAAGATGATGAAGGACATGGGCCTCATCCCCGAAGGCTACAAGATCATGGTCGTCGGCACCGTCCAGGAAGAGGACTGCGACGGCATGTGCTGGCAGTACATCTACAACAAGGACGGCATTAAGCCCGAGTTCGTCATTTCCACCGAGCCCACCGACGGCGGCATCTATCGCGGTCACCGCGGCCGCATGGAGATCCGCGTCGACGTTCACGGCACCTCCTGCCACGGCTCCGCTCCCGACCGCGGCGACAACGCCATCTACAAGATGGCCGACATCATTGCCGACGTCCGCGCCCTCAACAACAACGGCTGCGACGAGTCGACCGACATCAAGGGTCTCGTCAAGATGCTCGACCCCAAGTACAATCCCGAGCACTTCGAGGATGCCCGCTTCCTGGGCCGCGGCACCTGCACCGTCAGCCAGATCTTCTACACCAGCCCCAGCCGTTGCGCCGTGGCTGATTCCTGCGCCATCTCCATCGACCGTCGCATGACCGCCGGCGAGACCTGGGAGTCCTGCCTGGACGAGATCCGCAACCTGCCGGCCGCCAAGAAGTACGGCGACGACGTGAAGGTCTCCATGTACATGTACGACCGTCCGTCCTGGACCGGCGAGGTCTACGAGACCGAGGCTTACTTCCCCACGTGGATCAACAAGGAGACCGCTCCGCACGTCAAGGCCCTCGTCGACGCCCACAAGGCCATGTTTGGTGACGAGCGCATCGGCTGCGAGCCCAGCATGGACAAGCGCACCGGTCGCCCGCTGTGCGACAAGTGGACCTTCTCCACGAACTGCGTCTCCATCCAGGGCCGCTACGGCATCCCCTGCGTGGGCTTTGGCCCGGGTGCCGAGTCTCAGGCTCACGCTCCCAACGAGGTCACCTACAAGGACGACCTGGTCACCGCTGCCGCCATGTACGTGGCTGCCCTGAACCTCTACGATCCGAGCCAGGCCGATGGCGACGCCACCGTGTTCCGTGCCGGTCTGACCAACAACAAGATCGATTAGTCCCATTCCTCGATTTTGTTGAGCCGGGGGCTGCTCGTGTCCCCGGCACCCCCTGTTGACTTGGGGCCCGCGGTCGTTATCTCCCATGCTTCCTCAACGGTGGCGGGTCCTCGTCATGGTGCTCTGCATGTTCTAGCCACACGCGCATGCCGGAGCACATCTACTCATTGCGATCGTTTCATCTTTAGAAAGGACATTTCCATGGACGCTAAGTTTACCGAGCTCGTCGAGCAGCTGAACGGCCTCGACTTTAAGGGTATGTACGGTAGCGACTTCCTGCACACTTGGGACAAGACCACCGACGAGCTCAAGGCGCTCTACATCGTCGCCGACGCCCTGCGCGAGCTGCGTGAGAACAACGTTTCGTCCAAGATCTTCGACTCGGGCCTGGCCGTCTCCCTGTTCCGCGACAACTCCACCCGTACGCGCTTCTCCTTCTCTAAGGCCGCCAACCTGCTCGGCCTTGAGCTGCAGGACCTGGACGAGAAGAAGTCCCAGATCGCCCACGGCGAGACCGTCCGCGAGACCGCTACCATGATCTCCTTCATGGCCGACGTCATCGGCATCCGCGATGACATGTACATCGGCAAGGGCGATGCCTACATGGCCGAGGTCTCCGAGTCTGTCCAGCAGGCCTACGAGGACGGCGTTCTGGATCACCGTCCCACACTCATCTCCCTGCAGTCCGATTCCGACCACCCCACGCAGTCCTCTGCCGACATGCTCTACCTCATCAACGAGTTTGGCGGCCTCGAGAACCTCAAGGGCAAGAAGGTTGCCGTCACCTGGGCCTACTCGCCCTCTTACGGCAAGCCGCTGTCCTGCCCGCAGTCGCTGATCAGCCTGCTGCCCCGCTTTGGCATGGACGTCACCCTGGCCCACCCCGAGGGCTACGACCTCATGCCCGAGGTCGTCGAGCGCGCCAAGGGCTATGCCGCCGAGTCCGGCACCACCTTTAAACAGGTCAACACCATGGCCGAGGCTTTCGAGGGCGCCGACATCGTGATCCCCAAGAGCTGGGCTCCGTTTGCCGCCATGGAGAAGCGTACCAACCTGTACGCCGAGGGCGACGACGCCGGCATCGCTGCGCTCGAGAAGGAGCTGCTCGCCCAGAACGCCACCCATCAGGATTGGTGCTCCACGACCGAGCTCATGGAGAAGACCGCCAACGGCCAGGACACCATCTTTATGCACCCGCTGCCCGCCGACATCTCCGGTGTCTCCTGCGAGCACGGCGAGGTCAACGCCGACGTCTTCGACATGCACCGCGTGGGCATGTACAAGGAGGCCAGCTACAAGCCGTACGCCATCGCAGCCATGATGTTCCTGCAGAAGGTTGCCGATCCCGCCGCTACCCTCAAGGCCCTCGACGAGCGCAACACCGCCCGTTGGCTCCAGGCCTAAAGCCGGGTTGAGGTAAGCCATGTAAAGGGGGCGCTCTGCCAACTGGCGGGGTGCCCCTTTTTTGCATCGCGGGCGTGTGGGATAAGCGCTTTCGATGTGGATGCCCGCGGCGCGAGTTGTGGGTACGATGGTTTCAGGGGAGGTATCACCATGAAACTTGGATGCGTCATTATGGCTTCGGGCGAGGGCAAGCGGTTTGGCTCCAACAAGATGCTTGCCGATATCTATGGCGAGCCGCTGATTGCTCGGACCATCGATTCGGTTCCCCGGGGCTTTGACGTCGTGGTTTCGACGCGTTGGCCCGAGGTCGCTCAGATTTGCGAGGACAAGCATTGCCCGTGCGTGCTGAACGATGGCGAGCTGCGCAGCGAAAGTGTCCGTGCGGGCCTTTCGTGGGGAGTCGAACGCGACTGGAAAGGATGCCTCTTTTTGCCGGGCGACCAGCCGCTCGTGAGTTCGGATTCTTTTGAGGCTATGGTTCGTGCATTTGACGAGCGTGGCCGCAAACATCCGGTGCGTCTTGCGTGCAACGGTGAGCCTTCGAGCCCGGTGCTCTTTCCGGCGGAACTGTTCGATGCACTTATGTGTCTTGAGGGCAAGGACGGCGGGGGCTCGATTCTCAAAGGTCGCGTCGACGTTGCGCTGGTCGAGGCGCGTGCCTACGAGCTGTGGGACGTCGATACCGTCAAGGGACAGCGACGCATAACGGAGCATATTGCCGCCTGCTCGTATTTTGATCGCGTGGCCAACTGCATCAATCAATAAGGAGCAATTATGATCATCATCAAAAACGGCGCGCTCGTGACGCCACAGGGGCTTCGCCGCGCCGATCTTGCCATGGAGGGCGATAGGATCGTGCGGATCGCCGCGGCGATTGAGCCGGGCGAGGGCGATACCGTCGAGGACGCCGCGGGCTGCTGGGTATTCCCTGGCTTTATCGACGGCCACACGCACATGCAGTGCTGGACCGGCATGGATTGGACGGCCGATAGCTTTGAGACCGGCACGCGCGCGGCTGCCTGCGGCGGCACGACGACCATTGTGGACTACGCGACGGCCGATCGCGGCGTGACCATGCCCGATGCCTTGGTCGAGTGGTATCATCGCGCCGACGGCACCTGCACCGCCAACTACGCCTTTCATATGGCACTCGCCGAGTGGAATGAGCGCAACCGCGCCGATCTTTCGGCTATGCGCGAGGCGGGCGTATCGTCGTTTAAGACCTACTTTGCCTACGATCATTTGCGCCTGGACGATGCCGAGACGCTCGAGGTGCTCGAGGAGCTCAAGCGTATTGGCGGCATACTGTGCGTGCATTGTGAGAACGGTACGCTGGTGAATGAGCTGCAGAAGCGCGTGTACGAGCAGGGGATTCATGGGCCCGAGGGGCATGCGCTCAGCCGTCCGGACGTGTGCGAGGGCGAGGCCGTGAGCCGCCTGCTGTATCTGGCGCACCTGGCCGGGGACGCTCCGGTCAACGTGGTGCACCTTTCGACCAAGCTGGGGCTCGAGGCCATTCGCGCTGCCAAAGCGCGCGGGCAGAAGAACATCTATGTCGAGACCTGCCCTCAGTATCTGATGCTCGACGATACTTGCTACTTGGAGCAGGGCGAGGACGGCTTTGCGGGCGCCAAGTACGTGATGAGCCCGCCGCTGCGCCATGCCGGTGACCGTGCCGCGCTACGCGAGGCGCTTGTGGCCGGCGAGATCGATACGATTGCGACCGATCATTGCAGCTTTAACCTGCACGGGCAAAAGGACCGCGGGCGCGACGATTTCCGCGCGATTCCCAACGGCGGGCCCGGCGTGGAACATCGTCCCGTCGCGATTGCCACGAGCTTTGAGGGCCAGCTGGGCCCCGAGGATCTGTGCCGCTTGATGAGCGAGAACCCGGCGCGCGTTTTTGGCATGTATCCGCGCAAGGGCTGTCTTGCCGAGGGTGCCGATGCCGATGTGTGCGTGTGGGATCCCAAGGCGCGCTGGACGATCAGTGCCGCGACGCAGCATCAGGCTGTGGACTACACGCCGCTCGAGGGTTTTGAGGCACATGGCCGCGCCAAGGCTGTGTTTGTGAACGGCGTGCTGGTGGCGCGCGATGGCGAGCCCACCGGAGCCCAACCCGGCCGCTACGTCCCCCGCTAACAGGAAGATCACCGGATTCCCCTCCGCAGTTGCGGTGAAATACGGACTGTTTGCGGCCGTTTGGCGGCCAAACAGTCCGTATTTCACCGCAACTGACGAGATGGGGCCGGCTACTTGAGGCTGGTGGCGACGATGGGGCGGCCGAGGGCTGCCTCGAGGCGGTCGGCCATCGTGGGGTCGCTGAGCGTGTCGACTTGGTTGAGCATGATGCGGGCATTGTTGAGGTTCAGCATCCGCAGCTCGGCATTGAGCACCATGGCGACGCTCTCTGGGGTGGCAGTGTCGGTGGGCTCGCAGCCGCAACGCTCGCAAAAGAGCTCGGGGCGGTGGACAACCTCGGCGACGGGTTTGCCCAGTCCCGAGGCGCCGACGACCCAGACAACGTTTGCCGTGGCGGCGGGAATTACCGGCTCCCAGGCGGCATGCGCCTTGAGCGGGAGTCGCTTGCTACCGTCTGCCTCGGCCAACACATAGTCAAAGCGCTGTGCCAGCTCGCCGAGTGGCTCGGCGGGGGCGGAGAGCTTGCCTGTCTCCGGGTCCAAGATGCCTGCCTGGCAGATGCCTCCGCGTGCAAGCCCCGCGCAGGCCTCGCAGGTGCAGCCTGGGGCGTGTGGGGCACCTGGCTTCCAAGGCGCGGCGTCCAGGCGACGATTCGACCCGTCCCATGGCACGCCGGCAACGGGAAGCATATGCGTGGTGGTGCAGAGGAGCACGCGGCCGCCAGCGCGCATGAGCTCAAGACCCAGCGTTTTGAGCAACGTCGACTTGCCGCCGCTGCCGATAATCGCGGTAATGCCCGGCTCGATCCTGAGCGCCGAGGCAAGATTGCCGCTAACCGTTTCCATCTGTTCACCGCCGTATAATACTGTGATAATAAATAATCATCAGAGTAGCGGTCGAACCGCTTTTGCTCTGCTCAAACCGTAGCACAGGGAGGTGCCCCGGGAATGCTCGTTTATGTTCGCGGCGCCGGCGATATCGCCACGGGTGTCGCCGCTCGCTTGGTGCGCGCCGGCGTGTCGGTCGTTATGGCCGATATCGCGGTTCCCACGTGCATCCGCCGCACAATCAGTTTTTGCGAGGCTATTCGCCTGGGCGAGGTCCAGGTCGAGGGCATTCGCGCTCGCTTGGCGCAGACGCCGGCAGAGGCGCTCGAGATTACCCAAGCGGGGGATGTTGCCGTCGTGGTGGACCCTCAGGCCAAGATGCTCGATGAGCTTAAACCCGCGGCTGTGGTCGACGCGATTCTGGCCAAGCGCAACCTGGGTACCACGCGCGACATGGCGCCTGCCGTTATTGCCGTGGGACCGGGCTTCACCGCGCCGGTTGACTGCGACGCCGTGGTCGAAACCATGCGCGGGCATTTCCTGGGCCGTGTCATTACCCAAGGTTCGCCCCAGCCCAATACGGGCGTGCCGGGCATTATCGCCGGCTATGGCAAGGAGCGCGTTATCCACAGCCCCGCCGCCGGCGTGTTTCGGTCCGACCGCGCAATCGGCGACATCGTGCGCGCCGGAGACGTGATTGGCTACGCGGGCGATACTCCCATGGTCACGCAGATTGACGGCTGCTTGCGCGGTCTTTTGGCCGACGGCGTTCAGGTGACCGAGGGCTTTAAATGTGCCGACGTCGATCCGCGCGGCGATGCCAGCTATATCAACTACATTTCGGACAAGGCGACGTCGGTCGGCGGCGGCGTGCTCGAGGCGCTCGCTATGCTCACCGATATCTTTAGAGGATAGAAGGCGGCAATGGAAAAGCTCGATGTTGTGAATGCGGCGCTTGTCGCCCTGCGTGCTGGCGAGACGTGCGAGCTCGTGGTCGTGGCCGGCACGGCGGGGTCGTCGCCGCGCGGCGTGGGTGCCTGGATGGCCGTCTTTGCCGACGGTAGCCAGGCGGGCACCATCGGCGGCGGCAAGATCGAGCTCTTTGCGCTGGATGAGGCGCGCGAGCTGCTGGCCGGGGGTAAATCGCGTCTGGTCCGCTACACCATGGGCGGCGAGAACTCCGATACCGGCATGATCTGCGGCGGGGCCATCTGCCTGTGCTACCTGCATCTGGATGCGACCCAGGCACCGTTGTTCCAGTCGGTTGCCGACGTCTTGGCCTATCGGCGCATCGGCGACTTCGTCATCGACTTTGAGCCGTTTATCGCAAACGCGCTCGAAGGCGATGTTGCCGAGTATCATGGCGAGGAATCGCGCCGCACCATTGCGGGCTGCCCCGGGCTTTCGCTGGTGGAGGAGGGGAGTAAGGCCACCTACACCAACGCCGCCTCCGAGATTCCTCCCGCGCACATCGAGACGCTCTGCCCCGAGGGCCTGACCTATATCTTTGGCTGCGGCCACGTGGGTGCTGCGACGGCGCGGGTGCTCACGGCGGCGGGCTTTGCCGTCGTGGCGTGCGACGACCGCCCCGGCACGCTGACGCCCGAATGGGTACCCGGTGTCTACGACCGTCGTCTGGTCGACTACAAGAACCTGGGCGAGCAGTGCCCCATCGGTCCGCGCGACTTGGTGGTCGTGGCCACAGCAGGCCACAAGTCCGATATCGACGTGGTGATTCAGGCCATGCGCGCCAAGCCCGCCTATCTGGGTTGCCTTGGCTCGCGCCGCAAGACGGCCTTTGTGCGGGCTCGCTTGGAGCAGGAGGGCTTTACGCAGGACCAGATCGACGGGCTGCACCTGCCGATCGGCGTTGCCATCGAGGCAGAGGATCCCGAGGAGATCGCTATCTCCATCGCCGCCGAGATGATCCACCTGCGCCGCACCAAACTCGTCCCTCGCAAGCGCTAATCGCATCCCCACCAATTAAGTTGCGGTGAAATACGGATTGTTTAAGCCTGTTAGGCCGCCCAACAGTCCCTATTTCACCGCAACTGCTTTTTGGGACCCATTTGTGCGGGGGAGTTGTGGAGTTGTGCAGGCAGACGAGGTTTTTCTGGAAATACGCCCCCGATGCGCGTATAGTACCGATTGTTTTGTCGGCTCCTGCTGCGTCGAGTCCAAACCGCGAAATGCCATGAGCGGCGCGGATGCAGCCAGGAGGCACGAGGACAACCCATCGTGGCCACGCCCCGTGCTTAAAACCCCAAGAAGGAGTGAACAATGGCAGAAGAGAAGTATGTGCCGCGTCTGAAGACCAAGTACAACAACGAGGTCAAGCAGCAGCTTCAGGACAAGTTCCAGTACGAGAACGTCATGATGATCCCCAAGTTTGAGAAGATCGTCGTGAACATGGGTGTCGGCGAGGCCGCTACCGATTCCAAGGCCATCGACGGTGCCGTGCGCGACCTGCGCGCCATCACCGGCCAGCAGCCGATGATCACCCGTGCCCGCAAGTCCATCGCTACCTTCCGCCTGCGCGCTGGTATGCCGATCGGCTGCAAGGTTACCCTGCGTGGCGACCGTATGTGGGAGTTCTTCGATCGTCTGACCTCCGTCGCGATCCCCCGTATCCGCGACTTCCGCGGCATCTCCGCCAAGAGCTTCGACGGCCGTGGTAACTTCTCCATGGGCGTCACCGAGCAGCTCATCTTCCCCGAGATCGACTTCGACTCCGTCGATCACCAGCGTGGTATGGACATCACTTTCGTGACCACCGCCAACACCGATGAGGAGGCCAAGGCCCTTCTGGACGCCTTCGGTTTCCCGTTCAAGAAATAGGTTCACCTGCCCTATAAGCGCCGTTCCCACAAGGGGGCGGCGCTTGGGGCGAACAATACTCTATGTGAGGAGGATATAAGTGGCTAAGACATCGATGATCGTCAAGTGCAATCGCAAGCAGAAGTTCTCTACTCGTGAGTACACGCGCTGCCAGCGCTGCGGCCGTCCGCACTCTGTGTACCGCAAGTTCGGCCTGTGCCGTGTCTGCTTCCGCGAGCTTGCACTCAAGGGCGAGCTTCCCGGCGTTAAGAAGGCCAGCTGGTAAGTCACTACCAGCGTTTCAAGCATCAGTTTGGAACAGGGAAAACGCGCTAAAAAGGCTTTGCCGTTAAGGGCGGCGAAGAACCAAGAGCACGTGTTCATCAAGAACGAAGGAGAATCTGTATGAACCTTACAGACCCGATCGCAGATATGCTTACGCGCATCCGTAACGCTAACTCTGTGAACAAGGCCACGGTCTCCATGCCGAGCAGCAAGAAGCTCGTCGAGATCGCTCGTGTTCTGCACGAGGAGGGCTACATCGAGGGCTACGATGTCGAGGACACCGTTCCCCAGAAGACTCTGCACATCACGCTTAAGTATGGTCCCAAGAAGGCTAAGGTCATCAACGGCATCCGCCGCATTTCCAAGCCGGGCCTGCGTAAGTACACCGGCGTTGCCGACATGCCCCGCGTCCGCGGTGGCCTTGGTACCGCCATTATTTCCACCAGCCATGGCGTCATGACCGACCGCGATGCTCGCAAGCACAACGTCGGCGGCGAGATCATCGCTTACGTCTGGTAATTCGCTCGGTAGGTAGAAGGAAAGGAGATCACCGTGTCTCGTATCGGTAATAAGCCTGTCCAGATTCCCGCCGGAGTCGAAGTGGCAGTCAACGGCAACAACGTTGTCGTCAAGGGCCCCAAGGGTCAGCTCGAGCTCGATGTCTTTGAGAAGCTCGCTATCAACGTCGAGGACAACGTCCTCACCGTTTCCCGTCCCGACGACGAGCGTGAGACCCGTGCCCGCCACGGCCTCACCCGCGCCCTCATCCACAACATGGTTGTTGGCGTTTCCGAGGGCTTCGAGAAGAAGCTCGAGCTCGCCGGCGTCGGTTACCGCGTGCAGCAGAAGGGCAAGAACCTCGAGTTCTCCCTGGGCTTCTCGCACCCCGTGATCGTCGAGGCTCCCGAGGGCATCACCTTCGAGGTTCCCGACAACACCCACGTGAACGTCAAGGGTATCAACAAGCAGCAGGTCGGTCAGATCGCCGCTGAGATCCGCGGCCATCGTCCTCCCGAGCCTTACAAGGGCAAGGGTATCCACTACGTTGGCGAGCATATCCGCCGCAAGCTGGGTAAGGCCGCCAAGTAGTCGTAACCGACTCACTCGCATAAGACCAGCACCCCGTCAGGTGCTGGCAAGATCAACCTTTTTAGGAGTTTACGTATGAACAAGCATAAGGCGAAGCTGGAAGGCCTCAAGCGTCGTCAGCGTCGTGTTCGCGGCAAGGTCTCGGGTACCTCCGAGCGTCCGCGTCTTCGCGTGACCCGTACTAACG
>NZ_JBCOTQ010000023.1:13997-29909 GCF_040920445.1 Collinsella aerofaciens
GGCAAGCGCGCCATCGAGGCCGGCATCACCAAGGTCGCCTTCGATCGCGGTGGCCGTATCTACCATGGCCGCGTCAAGGCCCTCGCCGACGGTGCTCGTGCCGCCGGTCTCGAGTTCTAGGAGGTATGTAGCACATGGCTCGTAATCAGAAGCAGCAGCGCGAGGCCTCCGAGTTCGAGGAGCGCGTCGTTTACATCAACCGCGTGTCGAAGACCGTCAAGGGTGGTCGTCGCATGAGCCTCGTCGCTCTCGTCGTCGTTGGCGACGGCAAGGGCAACGTCGGCGTTGGCATGGGCAAGTCCGCTGAGGTGCCCATGGCCATCTCCAAGGCGTCTCTCGATGCCAAGAAGAACATGTTCCACGTGCCGGTGACCGATCAGGGCACCATTCCGCACGAGGTTCTCGGTCACTTTGGTGCCGGCCGCATCATCATCAAGCCCGCTGTCGAGGGTACCGGCGTTATCGCCGGCGGCGCCGTGCGTCCCCTCTTCGAGCTTGCTGGCATCAAGAACGTCCTGTCCAAGTCCCTCGGTACCGACAACGGCCTCAACATCATCAAGGCTGCCGTCGAGGGCCTCAAGGAGCTCTCCAGCCCTGAGGACGTCGCGGCTCGCCGTGGCCTGACGGTCTCCGAGATGTTCGTCGGTAAGGAGAACTAAGCATGGCTGACACCATCAAGATCAAGCAGGTCCGCAGCACCAACGGTTGCAAGCAGGACCAGGTCCGTACTGTCCGTGCCCTCGGTCTCCACAGGATCCGCGAGGTTCGCGAGATTGCTGACAACGAGTCCGTCCGCGGCATGATCTTCAAGGTCAAGCACCTTGTCGAGATTGTAGAGGAGTAGCAAATGCAGCTTCACGATCTTACTCCCGCGCCCGGTTCCACCAAGAACCGCAAGCGCGTCGGCCGTGGCAATTCTTCGGGTCACGGCACCACTTCTGGCCGCGGCCAGAAGGGCCAGGGTTCCCGCTCTGGCGGCACCAAGGGTGCCGGCTTCGAGGGTGGCCAGACTCCGCTGGCTATGCGCCTGCCCAAGCTTCCGGGCTTCCGCAACCCCCGTCGTATCGAGTACACCGCTGTTAACGTTGAGCGTCTTGAGCGTAAGTTCGAGGACGGCGCTGTGATCGACGGTGCCGCTCTTAAGGCCGCTCGCATCACCAAGAGCGAGTTCGAGCCCGTCAAGGTGCTCGGCAATGGTGAGCTCACCAAGAAGTTCACGGTCAAGGTCGACAAGGTCAGCGCTTCTGCGCAGGCCAAGATCGAGGCCGCCGGCGGAAAGGTCGAGCTGCCGTGCTAAATGGTCTTAAGAATGCTTTCCGCATCAAAGAATTGCGCGAAAAGATTCTTTTTACCATAGCTATGCTCGTCGTGTACCGCATTGGTGCGCACGTTCCTGTGCCCGGCATTCCCTTCCAGGGGATGCTGGGCCTTTTCTCGACCGATAACAATTCGGTCGCCGCAGGTGCTATGGCCCTCCTGAATCTTTTCTCTGGCGGCGCGTTGAGCTATGTGTCGGTGTTTTCGCTGGGCATCATGCCTTACATCACCAGCTCGATCATCCTCCAGATGCTCCAGGCCGTTGTGCCTTCCCTGCATGAGCTTGCCCGCGAGGGCGAGGTCGGTCAGACCAAAATTACGCAGTATTCGCGTTACCTCACCCTGGCTCTGGCAATCCTCAACTCCGTGGGTTACCTCTTCCTCTTTAAGAGCTTCGGCATCAGCTTTAATGGCGCCGGCGCTCCCGAGATCATCTTCGACCTCATGATCGTCGGTACGCTCACCGCGGGCGCCATGCTGATCATGTGGATTGGTGAGCTCATCACCCAGCGCGGTATCGGCAATGGCATGTCGCTGATCATCTTCGCGAACATCATGGCCGGTCTGCCGCAGGCTATCTTCTCCAGCACCGAGGGCAATGCCGGTGGCATCATCACCATGGTGATCATCTGCGCCATCATCCTGCTGGTTATCCCGCTGATTGTTTTCCTTGAGCGCGGCCAGCGCCGCATCCCGGTCTCCTACGCTAAGCGCGTCGTGGGCCGTCGCATGATGGGTGGCCAGACCACCTACCTGCCCATCAAGGTCAACACCGCGGGTGTCGTGCCGATCATCTTCGCTTCGGCGCTGCTGTACTTCCCGGCTCAGATTGCCGTGTTCTTCCCCGGCATCGGCTGGATTCAGGCAGTTGCCTCCGCGCTTTCGACCGGTTGGCTCAACTGGGTGCTTAACGTTGTCCTCATCGTGTTCTTCGCGTACTTCTACACCTCCATGGTGTTCAACCCCGATGACACGGCCGATAACCTTAAGAAACAGGGCGGCTTTATTCCGGGCGTGCGTCCGGGTAGGGCTACCGCGGCCTACATCAAGAACGCGCTCAACAAGATCACGCTTCCCAGCGCTGTCTTTTTGGCGCTCATCGCCATCGTGCCTTCGATCATCTTCTCCTTCACGGGTAACCATCTGATCCAGGCATTTGGCGGCACGTCCATCCTCATCATGGTCGGCGTCGTGCTCGACACGGTCGATAAGCTCGAAGGCCAGATCAAGATGTATGATTACGATGGATTCTTTAAATAGGCTAGAGGAGGATTGCTCATGAACCTCGTATTGCTCGGAGCTCCGGGTGCCGGTAAGGGCACCGTCGCACAGGAGCTCGTCGCCGAGTTTGGCGTCGCCCACATTTCCACGGGCGACCTGCTGCGTGCTGCCGTCAAGGGTGGCACCGAGCTTGGTATTCAGGCTAAGAAGTACATGGACGCTGGCGAGCTCGTTCCCGACCAGCTCGTGATCGACCTTGTCAAGGAGCGCCTTGCCGCCGATGACGCCCAGCAGGGCTTCATCCTCGACGGCTTCCCGCGCAACACCGCCCAGGCTGTGACGCTCGATTCCGAGCTCTCCGCCATGGGTCGCGAGATCGACTGTGCCCTTCTGGTCGATGTGGCCCCCGAGGTCATTATCGATCGTCTGTCTTCGCGTCGCACCTGCCGCGCATGCGGTTACACCGGCACCGCTGCCGATGCTACCTGCCCCAAGTGTGGCGGCGAGATGTATCAGCGCGACGACGACAAGCCCGAGACCATCAAGAACCGTCTCGACGTCTACGAGAAGTCCACGAGCCCGCTCGTCGACTACTATCGTGGCCAGGGTCTGCTCAAGTCGGTCAACGGTGACCAGGCTCGCGAGACCGTGTACGGGGATGTCAAAGAGGCTCTCGGTCTATGATCAAGATTAAGTCTGCAACGCAAATCGAGCAGATGAAGAAGGCAGGAGCGCTATCTAAGATGGCGCTCCGCCACGTTGGAGCCATGGTGCGCCCCGGCGTTTCGACTTTTGAGCTCGATCAGCTCGCGGAGCAGATTATCCGCATGCATGGCGGCACACCGGCCTTTAAGGGTTACGGTGGGTTCCCGGGGGCCATTTGCGCATCGATCAACGATGCCGTGGTCCATGGTATTCCCAACCCCGACATGATCCTGCGCGATGGCGATATCATCTCCATCGATACGGGAGCCGTTGTCGACGGTTGGGTCGGCGATAACGCTTGGACGTTTTTCGTCGGCACCCCCACGCCCGAAGCCAAGGCTTTGTGCGAGGTCACGCGCGATTGCCTTAAGGCTGCCATCGAGCAGGCTGTTCCCGGTAACCATATCGGGGACGTCGGTTATGCCGTTCAGTCCCTCGCCGAGTCTCACGGTTACGGTGTGCTTCGTGATTATGTAGGCCATGGCATTGGCCGCGTGATGCACGAGGACCCCAACGTTCCTAACTATGGAAAGAAGGGGAGGGGCGTTCGCCTCCAGGCCGGCATGGTCATTGCCATCGAGCCGATGGTTACGATGGGTTCCAACCATGTGAGCACGGGCTCCGACGGTTGGATTGTTACGACCAACGATCACCTGCCCGCCGCGCACTACGAGAACACCGTCGCCATTACCAATGATGGTCCGGTGATTCTCACCACGGATGCCCAAGGTGCTTGGTGCTCCCTCCAAGGCGGAGAAATGTAACAAGTTCCACTTAGTTGTGGAGCCATTACGAAGTTATTACGATGCGTGCATACGTGTTGTAGAATATTCAATCGCTGTCGTTTTCTAGAGAAAGATGATTGCTTGTGAAGAAGGAAGACGCAATTGAGCTCGAGGGTACGGTAAAGGAACCGTTGCCCAACGCCATGTTTAAGGTCGAGCTCGAGAACGGTCATTCGGTTCTGTGCAACATTTCTGGCAAGATCCGAATGAATTACATCCGTATTCTCCCCGGTGACAGGGTTGTCGTGGAGCTTTCCCCGTACGACCTGACCCGCGGCCGCATCACCTATCGCTACAAATAGCGGCACGCATACACGCACTCCATTTCCGACTGCAGGCTTAGCTCAACCTACGGTCGGATTGTGTGTGAAGACCAGCCATAGTTTTAAACGCCTGCGGCTGGGCGAGTAGATAGTAGGGAAGTAGTTTGAGCGCTACCGAAAGGAAGAACGATGAAGGTACGTCCTTCGGTCAAGAAGATGTGCGATAAGTGCAAAATCATTAGGCGCCATGGCAAGGTCCTCGTCATTTGCGAGAACCCCCGTCATAAGCAGCGTCAGGGTTAAGAGAGGAGACTACGTTGGCCCGTATTAATGGTGTCGACCTCCCGCGTGAGAAGCGCGTTGAGATCGGTCTGACCTACATTTACGGCATCGGCCGCACCACTGCGACGAAGATTTGCGTCGAGTGCAACGTTAACGTGGATACGCGCGTTAAGGACCTCACCGAGGATGAGGTTAACGCCATCCGCGATTATATCGATAAGAACCAGATCATGGTTGAGGGCGACCTCCGCCGTGAGCGCAACCAGAACGTCAAGCGCCTTATGGACATCGGCTGCAACCGCGGCCTTCGTCACCGCAAGGGCCTCCCGGTCCGCGGCCAGCGCACCCACACTAACGCTCGTACCCGCAAGGGCCCGAAGCGTCAGATCGGTGCTAAGAAGAAGAAATAAGGAGCGCTAGATAGATGGCTACTGCTAAGAAGAACGTTCGCGCTGCCCGTCTGAAGCGCGCGGACCGTAAGAACATTTCCGTGGGCCAGGCTCACATTCGTTCTACGTTCAACAACACGATCGTTTCGATCACCGATCCCCAGGGCAACGTCATTTCCTGGAAGTCGGCTGGCCAGGTGGGCTTCAAGGGCTCCCGTAAGTCCACGCCGTTCGCTGCCCAGATGGCTGCCGAGGCTGCTGCCAAGCAGGCCATGGAGCACGGTATGAAGAAGGTTTCCGTCTTCGTCAAGGGCCCCGGCTCCGGTCGTGAGACCGCCATCCGCTCCCTCCAGGCTGCTGGCCTCGAGGTCTCGAGCATCCAGGACAAGACCCCCATTCCGCACAACGGCTGCCGCCCCAAGAAGCGTCGCCGCGTGTAACTGAAAGGATCGTATCAATATGGCAATCGACAGGACTCCTGTTCTTAAGCGCTGCCGTCAGCTCGGGATCGATCCCGCTGAGCTCGGTTACAGCAGCAAGAAGGAATCTATCCGTCAGCCCAGGCGCCGTCGCAAGGAATCTGAGTACGGCATGCAGCTGCGCGAGAAGCAGAAGGTCAAGTTCATCTATGGCGTTCTGGAGAAGCAGTTCCACGGCTACTTCAACAAGGCCCGTAAGATGAACGGCGTCACCGGTGAGAACCTCATGATCATTCTTGAGTCTCGCCTCGACAACGTCGTCTTCCGTCTTGGCTTCGCCCGCACCCGCAAAGAGGCTCGTCAGTCCGTCCGTCACGGTCACTTCACCGTGAACGGCAAGCGCGTGGACATCCCGTCCTACCGCGTCAAGGCCGGCGACGTCGTCGCTGTCGGCGAGAAGTTCCGTGACCTCCTCCCCATCAAGGAGGCCCTGATTTCCTCCGAGCGCTTTGAGGTCCCTGGCTGGCTCGAGGTCGATATCGAGAAGCTGTCTGGTAACGTGCTCGCTCTGCCGACGCGTGAGCAGATCAGCGGTGATATCAACGAGCAGCTCATCGTCGAGCTCTACTCTAAGTAGTCCATCCGGGCTGCTGAGGCTGGAGGTAATACATGTCAGAATTCATTAGGCCTCAGGTTCAGGTCGAAGAGATCAACGAGACGTCTGCTCGTGTCTCCGTCGAGCCGCTCGAGCGTGGTTACGGCGATACGCTGGGTAACTCCCTTCGTCGCGTTCTTCTGTCCTCGCTCGAGGGTGCCGCCGTCGAGGCTATTCAGATCGATGGTGCGCAGCACGAGTTCATGACCATCCCTAACATGGTCGAGGATGTCACCGACATCGTCCTGAATGTCAAGGGTCTTGTCTTCAGGGCTCTCGGCACGACCGACGAGGCGACCGCAACCATCTCGGTTGACGGCCCCTGCGAGGTCACCGGTGCGGACTTCTTTATTCCGTCCGAGTTTGAGCTGGTCAACCCCGAGCAGCACATTGCTACGCTCACCGAGGGTGGCCATCTCACCATGAGCATGCGCATCGGCTATGGCCGCGGCTATGTTTCTGGCGAGGCTAACAAGCGTGACAACGATCCCATCGGTGTGATCCACGTCGACTCGCTGTACTCGCCGGTGTCCCGTTGCGCCAAGCTCGTTGAGGCTTGCCGTGTCGGCCAGCATACCGACTACGACCGCCTTGTCCTCGAGATCGAGACCAACGGTTCCATCGCCCCGCGCGACGCCGTGGTCCAGGCTGCCAATATCATCAACCAGCATATGGCCGCCTTTATGAACCTTGCCGAGACCCCCGAGGTCGAGGAGGAGGCTTCGATCTTCGCTCCCGAGGTCACCAACGACAACGCCGAGCTGGACAAGCAGATCGAGGATCTGGACCTTTCCGTCCGTTCCTACAACTGCCTTAAGCGCGCCAGCATTCACTCGGTCCGTCAGCTCGTTGAGTTCTCGGAGAATGATCTGCTCAACATCCGTAACTTCGGTGTTAAGTCGATCGAGGAAGTGAAGGACAAGCTTGAGTCCATGGGCCTGAGCCTGAAGGCTTAATGCTTCGCATATTTGAGGAGAAACTAGACCATGCGTCACAACGTTAAGAAGGGCCTGAAGCTCGGCACCGATGCGAGCCACACCAAGGCCATGAAGAAGAGCCTTGCTAAGGCCCTCTTCGAGAACGACCGCATCAAGACCACCGAGACCCGCGCTAAGGCGCTGCGTTCGGTCGTCGATCCGATCATCACCTGGGCCAAGAAGGGCGACCTGCACTCTCGTCGTCTGGCTATCGCCAAGCTCGGCGATAAGCAGCTCGTTGCCGAGATCTTCGACAAGGCTGCTCAGGGCATGTGGCAGGACCGCAACGGCGGTTATACCCGCATCATGAAGCTCGGCAACCGCAAGGGCGACAACGCTCCCATCGTTATCATGGAGCTCGTCACCGAGCCTTGCACGCCTAAGGCCAAGAAGGCTGCTCCGGCCCCCAAGAAGGCCGCTGCTCCCAAGAAGGTCGAGGCTGTCGAGGAGGCTCCTGCTGAGGAGACCGCTGAGTAGACATTCCGTCTGCATAGGCTATATTCGAGGGGTACGTTCGCGTACCCCTCTTTTTTTGTCGCGATACCGTTACTTGTTTGTTGGGAGCGCCCATGACTGCGCCGTCTGATTTCAATTCGACCCCCGAGCTTGACGCCACGCTCGTATTTCGCGTGGCCTATGATGGCTCGTCGTATAGCGGATTTGCCGAGCAGCCGGGACAGACGACGGTTGCGGGTGAGCTGCGCCGCGCTATCGAGACGCTGCTTCGCCGTCCGATCGATCTGACGTGCGCGGGGCGTACCGATGCCGGCGTGCATGCCGTGGCTCAGTACATCAGCGTGCCCGTAACGGACGCTGAGCTCGCTTGTACGCGCCGTAGGTGGCTGCGGGCTATGGATGCCCTGCTACCCAAAGATATCGCCATAAACGAGGTCTACAAGGCCCGTAAAGGCTTTTCTGCACGTTTTGACGCGCGTTCCCGGACGTATACGTACCGTATTGCCGATCGAGATGCGCGCCCCGTGCTGTCCCGCGGTGCCGTGTGGTGGCATCGCTATCCCCTCGACGTCGATGCGATGGCGGCCGCCTGCCCTGCGCTTTTGGGCGAGCAGGACTTTAAGAGCTTTTGCAAGGTTGCCTCGGCCGTTGGCAAGCCCACGCATCGCTGCGTGATGCGTGCCGAGTTTGGCCATGAGGTTGCGTTTGGCGAGGACATCCTGACGTTTACCATCGAGGGCAATGCGTTTCTGCATTCGATGGTCCGCACGATCGTGGGCACGCTTGTCGAGATTGGCATGCATCGCCGTGAACCCGAGTGGATGCGCGAGGTCATCGATGCTTGCGACCGTACCGCTGCGGGCCCCACGGCTCCTGCCTGCGGCCTTACGTTTATGGGCGTGGATTACGATCCCGCCGAGCTTGTCGTGCTCGACTAGGGGAGGGCTCGACGCGTCGTGCGTCGACACCTGTCATCTGTGGGCTGCGCGTGTGCAACATCTGTTCTTGACGTGCAATACAACTGGTGTCTCATTGCTTTTATTGCCGGGGTGTACCATGAACCACGGTTTGATTCATTGCTATCGAGAGGACGGATAACTTGGTTCGACGTGGCTCGCATCCGCGACTTTCGGTGATCCTTGTGGTAGAAGGTTCGCCCAGCTATGCGATGCGTGCGCTCGAGAGTATCCAGAACCAAGACCTCTACGATTTGCAGATTGTCGTTGTCTGCCGCGATGCTGCGCCCGGTGTGCGCCATTCGCTTCAAGTTGCCGCCGACAGGGACATCCATATTGATTTGATTGACGTCGAGGACGCGAAGCGCGGCGCTTGTCTTCGTGCCGGTTTTGCTGCCTCGCGCGGCTCTCAAATCATCGCCATGAACGCCGATGAGTGGTTTGCTCCGCAGTCTCTTTCCAAGATGGTCGATATCGCGTGCGATACTGCGGCAGACATAGTGCTCCCCACGGTGTCGCTCGACCGCTATGATGCACATCGAGAGCGCCATTCGCGCGTCTTGGATGCTGCTCATATTTCCATTGATAGCAAATCTTCGATGGTGACCGGGCTGTCCCAGTTGATTTTAGGCGGCCTAGTCGTTCAGACCTCTGGCGTGATGTATAGCCGTCCGCTGTTTGAGGCATGCCTTTTGTACGACAAGGCGTTTCGCACAGTTGGGTTTATGGCGTGCTCGCTCTCGCGGGCGCAGCGCGTCTCCGGATGCGGCGACGCTTGTTTCCACGCGGCGGCACCTAAGCTTACAGATGCCTTTGATCCCACCATGTATGCCAAGGTATCCGATGACACCCGGGCGCTCGACGAGCTTACGGACTCACTCTCGGAAGCAGATAGCGGTGGTCGGCTCAAGCTGGCAAGCCAAAAGTTCTACTTTGCCGGACTGGTCGCCTGCATCGAGAATTTGTGCCTGAGCCCGCACGGGTTGTCGTCAATCGAGCGTTCCGCCCGCATGCGTGATATGCTCGATGCGCCTCGAACCCGTCAGATGGTCGCCGCGCTCAAGGACAACCATCGGGGACTCGGTCTGTTGTTTGGGCCGATCGCCAGCGCCAAGCCCGCGCGCTGCGTGATGTGTACGCATCTGGCAGCTTTTCTTAACCGGACGGGCGCAAAAACCGCCTAAACGGCTCATTACGAAACAAACTTGCATAGAATTGTTTCGAAATGCATTCTTATACACAAAAGCCTTCAAATAGCGTTAAACTATTCAATCACTGATTGATTGTCTCCGCCATCTTTTGGAGAGAGGGTTTGTATGGCTAAAAAACGCAATGGGCGCCAGGATGCCATTAGAGATATTGTGCGCAATAAGGACGTCCGTACGCAGCGCGTGCTGGTCGATGAGCTCCGTGCCATGGGCTTTGATTGCACGCAGGCGACTGTCTCTCGCGATATTGCCGACATGGGGCTGCGTAAGCTCCCTGAGGGCATCTATGTTCTGGCAGAGGACCTGCACCTGCAGCGTATGGTTTCCGAGCTCGTAACGGGCGTTCTACGTACCGATAATCTGGTCATGATCAAGGCTCAGCCTGGCACGGCTTCCGGCATCGCCGCCGCCGTTGATGCGGCAGAGTTGCCCGATGTGCTTGGCTCGCTTGCCGGCAACGATACGATTTTGGTTATTGCCCAGACGGCCGAGGACGGCGAGCGTCTTGAGGCGCTGATCAATAAGCTGAGCAATTCTCGCAAGTAGGCGTGCGGGTCGTGCGCTCGGCACTGTGCGCGTGACATGGTGGCTTGTAAGGGGTATCGACGTTGGTCGGTACCCCCCTTTTTTGTTTGCCGGTATAAAGACCGTCCACCAGGTCACTTTAAATTAAAAGGCCCCCGAGCACTTTAATAAGCTGCTCGGGGGCCTTGTTGCTAATGGCCGGATGAATTTCTAGCCGACCGTATCGTCAGGCGTGGGCGAGGGGTCGGGAGTGGGCGTAGGCGTGGGCGTAGGCGCGCCGCCATCGCCGCCGGTCGAACCACCAGTGGAGCCGCCCGTCGAGCCACCGGTCGTTCCGGTGCCGCCGGTGGTGTCGTCGCCCGTGGTCTCGGTCGTCGTGGTCGTCGTGGTAGTCGTTGTGGTGGTTTCCTCTTCGTCCTCGTTCTCGTCCTTGTCGTCGTTCTCCGTCTTCTTGGTGTTGTTGGTGCCGTAGAACTTCCAGACGCTGTTGTTCTTGTAGGTGGGCGCCGTTCCGGTCGCAAACTCCTCGCGCTCGGTACCGGTCAGAACGGTGTTCATAAACCGCTTAAAGACAGGCAGGTTGGTGCTGTCGCCCAGCAGGTCCGTGCCGTATTTTTGGATGGGGATCTCACCTGCGGAATAGCCGGTCCACAGGGCGCACGCCAGCTGCGGGGTATAGCCGCAGAACCACAGGTTGGTGGTGTTGTCGGTGGTGCCCGTTTTGCCGGCATAGGGCTGGTTGACGCTCAGGGCGCCAGCAGCACCTGTACCGCTGCCCTGCATGACGCCGGACAGAACATCGGTGACCGCGGCGGCCTCGCCCTCGGTAAGCACCTGTGAGGGATTGTCGGTGTGCTGGTACAGCACCGAACCGGTACGAGAGTCAATCTCGGTGATGGCGATCGGCTGGCGATAGTAGCCGCCGTTGGCAAACGTCGCGTAGGCGGCGGCGATCTCGAGCGGCGAGATCGAGCCGGTGCCGAGGGTCATGACGGGAACGTCCTCGATGTTGTCCTTGGCGGGATCGATGCCGAGCTTTTTGACGAGCGAGATGATCTTGCTGTTGCCGACGGCTTCCGCCACCTGGATGTAGCCGGTGTTGGAGGAGTATGCCGTCGCCTGCTTAAGCGTGATGTTGCCATAGCTATGGTTGGCGTAGTTTTGGACCTCGGCCGTGGTGCCCTTGGCCTTGAGTGGCGAGTTGCAGTTGAGGGTGACGTTGGGGTTCATGCCGTTTTGGATGGCAGTTGCCAGCGTAAAGGCCTTAAAGGTGGAGCCGACGGGACGCTTGGCCGTGGCATGGTTTACGTGGTTCTCGTCGGCGTTGTAGTCGTAGCCGCCCACCATGCACTTGATGTAGCCGGTCTTGGGGTCGACGACGACCATGCCCATGTCCAGGCCGTCGAGTGAGAGCGTGTCGAGCTGCTCGCGGACGGCATTCTCTGCCACCTGCTGCATCGTGGGGTCGATGGTGGTCTTGACGGTCAGACCGCCCTTAAAGAGCACGTCGGTCGAGAACTCCTGCTCCAGCAGCTGCTTGACATAGGCGACAAAGTAGGGCTGCGAGTATACGTCGACGCCACTGCCCGAAATCTCGGTCACGTTGAGGGTGATGGGCTCGGCCTGTGCGGCATCGTGCTCCTCCTGGGTGATGTGGCCCAGGCGCAGCATGTTGTCGAGAACCTTGTTGCGGCGAGACAGTGCCAGATCGGGATTGACCGTGGGGTCGTACTGCGAGGGCGAGTTGGGAAGGCCGATCAACAGTGCGGCTTCGCTCAAGGTGAGGTCTGCGGCGCTCTTGGACAGGTAGGTCTCGGCTGCGGCCTCGATGCCGTAGGCGCCGTGGCCGTAATAGATGGTGTTGAGGTACATCATGAGGATCTCGTCTTTGGAGTACATATCCTCCATCTTTACGGCGATGTAGGCCTCGCGCACCTTACGCTCGATGGTCGAGTCGAACTGCTCCTCCTGCAGGATGGTGTTGCGCACCAGCTGCTGGGTGATAGTCGAGGCGCCTTCGTGCCCGCCGCCGAGGGTTGCCACCGCAGCACGCGCGATACCCCACAGGTCGATACCGCCGTGCTCGTAGAAGCGCTCGTCCTCGACGTCAACGGTGCCCTGCAGCACGTAGGGGGAGACCTCGTCCTTGGTGATGGACTTGCGGTTTTGCGTGTAGAAGCTCGCGATCTTGTTGCCGTTGCAATCGACGATCTCGGTGGGCTCGCTCACCAGATACGCGTTGGCGTCGGTGTAGTCGGGCAGATCGGACAGCCAGCGGTTGACGTTGCCGACCATGCCGATGCCAAATGCCACGCCCGCAATCAGCAGAAAGCCCAAAAACGAGAGCAGGATTATGGGCAGAGCATGCGTCTTTGAACGGCTGCGTCCCTGTCGTTGGCGAGGACCCATATATTGACCTCCAGGTATGTCGTGCCGGACGGTGGATGTGCCGTCGGGGCAGGATGGACATAAGTTATTACACGATAAACCAAACGGGGCGCGCGAGGCCTCGTGTATGCTGGAAGACGGCATTTTTCAGAGTGAATGCATACCTTGGTAAGGAGTTTGTCGATGGCGATTCGGACGATGGGGCCGAGCGGACAATACGAGACTGGATTGGATGCTGCCGGTGCGGCGCTGCCCGAGCTGCTGGCGCCGGCGGGCGGGCTCGACCAGATGCTTGCGGCCATCGCCGCGGGTGCCGATGCCATCTATGCGGGGTTGGGCGGCTTTAACGCCCGTGTGAGCGCCCATGGCTTTACGGATGACGAGTTTGCGCGCGGCTGCGCCGTGGCGCATGCCCATGGCGTGCGTGTGTACGTAACGCTCAACGTGTACGTGTTTGACGATGAGTTGTCCGACGCGGTGGCGCTGGGAGCTCATGCACTGGAGCTGGGTGCCGATGCTCTGATTGTCGCCGATGCCGGGTTGGCCTGCGCGCTGCGCGCGGCGATTCCCGGGGTCGAGATTCACCTGTCTACGCAGGCGGGCGTTCATAGCGAAGGCGCCGTGCGGCTTGCCGCCGATGAGCTGGGGGTCGAGCGCGTGACGACGGCACGCGAGCTGACGGTCGACGAGATTGCGGCGCTATGTGCCACGGGCGTGCCCATCGAGGTATTCTGCCACGGTGCGATTTGCATCGGCTATTCGGGGGCGTGCGAGTTTTCGGCCCTGCGGCGTGGGCGCTCGGCGATGCGCGGCGACTGCACGCAGCCGTGCCGTCTGGCGTACGACCTAGTGGACGAGGCGGGACAGAGCGTTGTCGCCGTCGAGGGAGATCGCCTGCTGTGCCCGCGCGACTATCTGGGTATTGCACATCTGCCTGAGCTTGTAGATGCCGGCGTGGCGTCGCTCAAGATCGAGGGGCGCATGAAGAACCCCGATTACGTATTCAATGTGGTGCGGGTGTGGCGCCGGGCACTTGATATACTGTGCGATGGCGCGTGGGACCCCGGTGCCGTGGAAGAGCTTGAGCGCGAGCTGGGAAGGTCGTTCAACCGTGGGTTTACCGATGTGTACCTGCGAGGGCGTTCGGGTGCCGAGCTGATGAGCTTTGAGCGTGCGATTAACCAGGGCGTGCGCGTGGGGCGCTTGGTCGCTGTGGGCCACGAAGAGGTGACCGTTGAGCTCGACGCCGCCGTGGCGGCGGGTGACACGCTCGAGATCCGGTTCTATCCGGGTGTCGACGCGCGTCCCGATGTGCCCAAGCGCTGGCCGCAGGTGCCCTGCCCGGTGGATGCCGCAGCGGGGAAGCTCGTCGTCGTGCATTGCAAGCGTAAGGTGGACGCGGGCTGCGAGGTATACCTGATTCGCAGCGCCGGCGTGTTGGATCAGACGGCGGCGGTGTTGGAGCGCATGCGGGCCGAGGCGGATGCGATTGCGCCCGTTGAGCGTGCCGTTGAGGTGCTGCCCTTTGAGGGCGTTGCGGTGGATGGCGGTGCATCGACGGAGTTGGTGGAGTGCGCGGTTCCCACTCGCATGGTTTTTGCTTGGCAGCTGATGGATGCCGACCCGCGCGGAGAACTCGATTTGTCCGACGCCGTTGTGGTGCTTGACGAGGTGTGCCGCGCGAGTGACGCTGACTGGACCCGCTCACTGATGCAGCGTGCCGGGCGCGTCGTCTGCCGCAACCTGGGACAGGTGGTGATCGCTCGCGAGCTGGGCGTGACGTTTGACGTGGCGGCGCCGGTGTTCTGCGCGAATCGGGCCACGCTTACCTGGCTGCGCGGACTCGGTGCGGGGCGGGTGTACTTGCCGGCCGAGTTGCTCGGCAATGATGCGGAGCGTATTGCCGAACTGGCTGCTGAACCCGGCGTCTTGGGTCCGGTCGACGCCGACCGTCCCGAGCTTATGGTGTGCGAGCACTGCCTGCTGACCGCCGAGGGCGTCTGCGCCACCGATGCGACGGGACAGGTCCGTTGCCGCGACTGCTTGCGTCGTCGGCAGGCACGCTATCTGGTCGAGCGTGACGGTACACGTCTGCCAGTTGCCATTGACGCATGCGGCAGGACGAGGATTTTCCTGTCGTAGGTGCCGCGTCGCGTCAGTTTGTTATCATATGAGAGTTTATGGACTTCCAGCACCGCCGTTTTCGGCGAGGGTGCTATAGCAAAAGGAGGATACCCAATGCTGTCTGTTGACGAGCAAATGCGTATCATCACCTCGGGCGCCGCGCAGATCGTTCCCGAGGCCGACCTTCGCAAGAAGCTTGAGAAGGGCGAGCCCCTCAACATCAAGCTCGGCGTCGACCCCACCAGTCCCGACCTGCACCTGGGCCACGCCGTGCCGCTGCGCAAGATGCGTCAGTTCCAGGACCTGGGCCACAACGTCACCCTCATCATCGGCAACGGTACCGCGTTGATTGGCGACCCTTCGGGCAAGAATTCCACCCGTCCGCAGCTTTCGCAGGAGCAGATCGAGGCCAATGCCGAGACCTACGTGAGCCAGGCCATGAAGATCCTGGATCCCGAGAAGACCACCATCGTGCACAACGGCGACTGGATTCTTTCGATGGAGCTGGCCGGTCTGCTGCAGGTGTGTTCCAAGTTCACCGTCGCCCGCATCCTTGAGCGCGACGACTTTACCAAGCGCTACCAGTCTCAGACGCCGATCGCCCTGCATGAGTTCCTGTATCCCGTGATGCAGGCTTTCGACTCCGTGCAGATCAAGGCCGACGTCGAGATGGGCGGCACCGATCAGCTCTTCAACCTGCTCGCTGGCCGTGAGCTCATGGAGAAGATGGGCATGGAGCCCCAGATCGCGCTCACCATGCCGCTGCTCGAGGGTACCGACGGCGTGCGCAAGATGTCCAAGTCCTATGGCAACTACATCGGCCTGACCGACGCGCCCAAGGATATGTTCGGCAAGACCATGTCCATCCCCGA
Source organism: Collinsella aerofaciens (assembly GCF_040920445.1). Lineage (GTDB taxonomy): Bacteria > Actinomycetota > Coriobacteriia > Coriobacteriales > Coriobacteriaceae > Collinsella > Collinsella aerofaciens_BH. The sequence continues at coordinate 29,540 of NZ_JBCOTQ010000023.1, forward strand.
TGAGATGATCGGCAAGTACTACCGCCTGGCGAGCTCGCTCACCCCGGCCGAGGTCGACAAGATCGACGCTGCCCTGGCCGACGGTTCCGCCGATCCCTACGAGCTCAAGCGCGCTCTGGGTCGCGACCTGTGCGACACCTACCACGGCGCCGGTGCCGGCGACGAGGCTCAGGCCGAGTTCGACCGCGTGTTCAAGGAGGGCCAGCTCGCCGACTTCCCCGAGAAGCACGTTGAGCTGACCGTCAACGACGAGGGCCAGATCTACCTCGCCGGCCTGCTCAAGGACTTGGGTCTTTCGGCGAGCGCCGGCCAGGCTCGGCGCGATATCGACGGCGGCGGCGTCAAAATCAACGGCAAGGCCGTGGCTCCC
>NZ_JBCOTQ010000024.1:0-29750 GCF_040920445.1 Collinsella aerofaciens
CATCATCGCGGTCTACGGGGTCAACGATATGGCACCGTGGGGACACATGTATGTCAATCCTGGTCTAACAGAGCCTTTTTTAATCCCCGTCCCAGAAAAATCATCGGCGAACGCGTTACTTTGCGCTGGTAAGGACGCCGGTGGTGTCGAAGGCTGGGGTGAAGCTCTCGTCTACCGCGCCGCCCTCTTGCCAGAACATCGTTGTAAAGCCCAGGTCGTCGGCATGGTCGAGCACCTGCTCGTACTCATCGCGCGTCACGGCTCGTGCCAGGTCGCCGCCCTGCTCGCGCATGAGCGCATTGGGCGTGTACTGGTTCATGACCGAGATCGGCACATCGCCCACCGTCTGCCACACCAGGTCCAGCACGCGACACGAATCGTCCGCATGCCCCGGCAGCACCAGGTGACGCACGATCATGCCGCGCTTCATGAGCCCGTCATCGTCCACCAGCTCTCCCCCGCGGCGCTCAATCTCGCGCGCCATTTGCGCCAGGCCCGACACGGCCACACGGGGGTAGTCCTTAATGTGGGAGAGCGACTGTGCAAGCCCCGCATCGGCATATTTAAAGTCGGTAAGCCACACGTCGACCAGATCGCCGAGCGCCGCCACGGCACTCGCGCGCTCATAACCGCTCGTGTTGTAGACGATTGGAATGACCAGCCCGCGCGCCCGCGCAGCGGCAATCGAAGCCGGCAGCAGGTGCGCGTAGTGTGTCGCCGTCACCAGGTTAATATTGTTCGCACCCTGGTCCTGCAGCTCCAACATAATCTCGACCAGGCGCTCGGGCGAAATCTCAAGCCCAAAATTACCCGTCGAGATCTCGTGGTTCTGGCAATAGACACATTTGAGCGAGCAGCCGCTAAAGAAGATCGTGCCCGAACCGGCCTCGCCCGAGATAGGAGGCTCCTCCCACATATGAAGCGCCGCGCGGGCCACCTTGAGCGTGTCGTTAGCACCGCATACGCCGCGCGCACCCTCATCGCGCGCCGCACCGCAACGGCGCGGACACAAATGGCAGGCGGGCGAAAAAAGTTCGGTCAACGACGTCGGCATAAAAACATGCTCCAAAACAACGATTCAGCAGCTCAAGCGCAAAAGGACCAACCGCACGGACGGCTCGAGCCTAAAGGCGCCGTAATCGTCCGACACGATTTTTGTAATGTCAAGACTGGAATCCACAAAGTGCCGCTTTATGATGTAAGTATTCCGCCCCCCGCGGAGCAACTGGGTGAACCGTCGCGTTTATTTAGGGAGCCCACACAGTCGTACCTAGTACAGGTATCCTTCGTTGTTAAGGACGCTGGAACAGTCGATGAGGGCACCCACCTGTTTTAGGTGGGTTCATTTTCTTAACGTGGGGGGTGGTTTTCTTTTGCCGAAACTCGCCATTGCAAATCCCGCCCAGACCCCAAAAGGCGCCAGGCAGAACCTCACCATCACTCGAATATCTGGTAAGCACGTGATTATCGCCCCGTGCAATTCCTCACACCCTCCTTGGTCGAGTATCATAGGTCAGCTATACCCTTTGCGGCGTGGCATCCTTTGACCTTTTCCTTCGACGCTTGGCGGTTTATCGATTCATGGCTTCCTCCACGAGCTTCATACCGTACCTATGCGTGGCGGTCGCGGCTTTTATCACGACCTTCCTCACGGTACCCCTGGTCAAGCGCCTGGCAATCAAGCTCGACGCCGTCGACTATCCTTCTAAGCGCCGCATCAACACCAAGCCCATCCCGCGTTTGGGCGGAACGGCGGTGTTTTTGGGCCTGGTCGTCGCGTGCACTGTGCAAATCCTAGGCACCTGGTACCTAGGCTGGCCACCCGTCCTGGTGCCGCACCCGCGCCTTCACATTAGCTATCCCATGCTGGCGCTCTCCTTTACCGTCATCTTTGCGACCGGCGCTATCGACGACGTCTTCCAGCTCACGCCCAAGCAAAAGCTGGCCGGACAAGTCCTCGCCGCGCTTATCGCCTGTATCGGCGGCCTAAAAATCGGCGTCATCGTCAACCCGTTTGCCCCCGGCGAGATCATGCTCGGATGGCTCGCCTACCCCATCACCGTGATCTATCTGGTGGCATTCACCAACATCATTAACCTCATCGACGGCCTCGACGGCTTGGCCACGGGCATCTGCGGCATCGCATCGTTCACCATGTTTTCGATGGCTGTTCTCTCGGGCCGCATCGACGCCGCCGCGCTCTCCATTGCGCTCTTTGGCGCCTGTCTGGCCTTTTTGCGCTACAACTTCAACCCCGCAAGCATCTTCTTGGGCGACTCGGGGTCGCTGCTTCTGGGCTTTGCGCTGGGCTCCATCTCGCTGCTCAACGTGAGCCGCACCGCCGCACTCACCTCGCTTATCATCCCGCTCATCGTTGCCGGCGTGCCCATCATCGACACGTTTAGCGCCATTGTGCGCCGCAAGCGCGCCCACATTAGCATCGGGCAGGCCGACAAGGGCCACATCCACCACCGCCTGATCCAAGAAGGCTACAACCAAAAACAGGCCGTGCTGCTCATCTATGCCTGGTGCATCATGCTTTCGGCCGGCGCCGCCGCGATTAACCAGGTCGAGGTGCCCATGCGCGTGCTCATCTTTACCGTGCTCGCCATTGGCTCGGCGGCCTTCGCCAAGCATCTACATCTATTTGAGCCCGTGCTGCTCCACCATTACAACAAGCGCACGCACGAAGATGAGCTGGTCACCCCCGACGACCCCGCTTTTAAGCAGGAGAAGCAGGCAGCCGAGGAGCGCAAAGAAGAGCGCCACCACAAGCTCTAGGGCAAGCTGCCGAGGATGTGCCAAGGCGTTGGCAGCCGTTCGCGCGAACGCCGCGGCGGACTTGAAAGCCGGCCCCTGGCAGTCCCTCACCCACTCACGCCCACCCCTCTCAATAAACACGCTATCATCAAAACCTGCGAACGAACGTTAGGAGCAATCATGCCAAACGAGAACAGCTACGAAGTCGCGCTGCAAAAGAGCAACGCCATTCGCGAGGGCCTGGCCAAGACGCCCGAGAAGTTCACCATGCTTACCGGCGACCGCCCCACCGGCCGTCTGCACCTGGGTCACTACTTTGGCACCCTCAAGGGCCGCGTGGAGCTGCAGAACATGGGCGCCAGGACCAACGTACTCATCGCCGACTACCAGGTCATCACCGACCGCGACACCACCGAGCACATCCAGGACAACGTGTACAACATGGTCATGGACTACCTTGCCTGCGGCATCGACCCCGACAAGACCATGATCTACGCGCACTCCGCCGTGCCCGCCGCCAACCAGCTCATGCTGCCGTTCCTGTCGCTGGTGTCCGAGGCCGAGCTGGCGCGCAACCCCACGGTCAAGGCCGAGATGGAGGCCTCGGGGCACGAGCTCACCGGCCTTCTGCTCACCTACCCGGTGCACCAGGCCTGCGACATCCTGTTCTGCAAGGGCAATGTGGTGCCCGTCGGCCGCGACCAGCTGCCGCACATCGAGCTCACCCGCACCATCGCCCGCCGCTTTAACAACCGCTACGGCAAGGTGTTCCCCGAGGTCGACGCGCTGCTGTCCGAGACCCCGCTGCTGCCCGGCCTGGACGGTCGCAAGATGAGCAAGAGCTACGGCAACGCCATCAACATCTCGATGACCGCCGAGGAGACGGCCAAGCGCATCAAGAAGAGCCAGACCGACTCCGAGCGCATGATCACGTTCGATCCCGAGAACCGCCCCGGCGTGTCCGGCCTGCTTTCGACGGCCGCCATCTGCACCGGCCGTTCCGAGGTCGAGATTGCCGAGGAGATTGGCATGGGCGGCTCCGGCCAGCTCAAGAAGTACGTGACCGAGGCCGTCAACGAGTACTTCGCACCGATCCGCGAGCGTCGCCAGCGCTACGAGAACGATCTGGATTACGTGAAGGACGTGCTGCACGAAGGTAATCGTCGCGCCAACGAGATCGCCGATCAGACCCTGGCAGAGGTTCAGGACGCCATGGGCATGGTGTACTAGACCGATTTGCTGGCTTGAGCTTTCGATTGCTTTAGGGCGGGCGCTACGACGTCCACCTTTTTCGGAGCCGGACTGCTTCGGCTCCGCCCATTGCACTCCCCCGATAAACAGGAACGGGCCCGCCGGCAGTCAGTTGCCGGCGGGCCCGTTCCCGAAGTACACCGTTGAATCGCACAGAGGGGAGGAATGCGAATCAAACTCAACAGGGCAGGCTTTTTCATCGCCTATTGCCTGCTCCGTTGCTGAATACAATATAGTTCACCGTGGTTTACTTTGCAGCATCAATATTCGCCGCCATAGCTTCTCCATAAGTTAGCCCCGGTAAACCTGCAACAGAAAACCACCACAAAGGGGACAGGCACCTTTGTGGTGGTTCTGGCCACGGCAGAGCTGTTAGAGTCCGGCAGGCCAACGACAGACGGCCAGGTCGACGTGCATGTCGTCCTTAAACGCCACACCCTCCCCTATCAAAAGCTCACGTTGAGCATCGGGACCGCCAAAAGCAAAACCCTCGCATATGCGCCCGTCGGCAAACACCACGCGGTGACAGGAAATCTCGCCGGGGCGCGGATTGCTATGCAGGGCATACCCCACATACCGCGCACTTCGTGGTCGACCGGCAAGCAGCGCCACCTGACCATACGTGGCGACCATCCCCTCGGGGATCTGCTCGACCACCTCGTACACCCGTTCAAAAAAGCCCTCAGACGCCATTGCTCGCTCCCTTCCACCCGGAAAAGCATAAACCACCGCAAAGGGGACAGGCACCTTTGTGGTGGTTTATGGCAGGTCAGTTAGTTGGCGGGCTGGAAGAAGGCTACGGCTACGGCGCCAGGGCCTACGTGGGTACCGATGGTGGCGCCGATGGTGTGAACGGGCAACTCGCCCTCGGTGTGGCCAGCCCAAAGTGCCGCGCTGTCCTCGATATACTTCTTGAGCACCGCATCCGAAAGACCCGTATAGCCGAGCGCCAGCGGCATGGAAAAGTCGATGCCGCCCGCCTTTTCGACCTTTTGGTTCAGCAGGTTGCGGCCGTTCTTGGAACCGCGCGCCTTGCCCAGCTGCACAATCAGACCGTCCTCGGCAGCTACCACGGGCTTTACGTTGAGCAGCGTGCCCACGGCGCCGGCCGCAGCAGACAGACGACCGCCGCGAACCAGGTACTCCAGCGTCTCGAGCAGGCCGATGACGACCACGCGGTCACGGACGGCCTCGACGGCCGCCGCGATCTGGGCCGCACCACGGCCCTCGTCCACCAGGCGCAGGGCATACTCGACCAGGACACGCTCACCCAGAGTGACGTTGTTGCTATCCACCACGTACACGTCGCCGCCCGGCGCCTCGGCAAGTGCGGTACGGGCACTCTGATTGGTGCCTGATAGCTTAGCGCCCACGGTAATAATCACAGCCTCATCGCCGGCATCACGCGCCTCGGCAATAGCCTGCGAAAACGCGTACGGGTTGACCTGGCCGGTCTTGGGCAGCTCATCGCGCTCCACGAGCATCTCGTAAAAGCGCTGGTGATCGATGTCGACGCCATCCATGTACACATCGGTGCCAAAGGTGACGGACAGCGGCAGAACACGCAGAGCGGGGTGCTCAGCCGGCGACATATCGCTCGCGGAATCGGTAATAATACGAATGGACATAGCGAATCCTTTCTTTCGCGGACCTCTCGCGGGGAATTTTGACAGCAATGCCCCGGCACGGCATACGCACTCAAACGGGACTATGCAGTTGTTAATTGGAAGCAAATGCCTTGGCGGCCTTAGATCTCGCGCAGGGTGTTGAGAATCGTGCGCAGCGACGCATACATCTGCTCGCGCTGCTCCACACCCATAGCCTTACCGGTGGTATCGAGCACCTCGCGAATGATGCGGTCCGCCTCGCTCATGCTCTCGCCGCCCAGAGCGGTCAGGCGCACCGGAGCACGATACTTAACGGCGGCATCGCCCGAATCATCGACCTCGACGTAGCCACCCTCCTCCAGATGCGCCAGCGTACGCGAGACGGCGGCGCGGGTCACGCCTGCCATGCGAGCCAGGTCGGCGCCAGTCAGGCCGTCCTTGCTGCGCTCAAGATAGTACAGGCACATAACGTCGGAGCCCTTAAGGCCCAGCCTTGCGCCCTCAGACGTCTTAATGCGCTGGATCTCCTTGTAGAGTCCGCTGATCAGTCCGACAAAGTCCTCGAAACGTGTCTCGTCGCTCTGCTGCATGGGAGACGACCGCCTTTCGCTTGCATAATGCTTACGGGTAAACATCTTAGTCGCATAAGGCGACACCCGTACCCAAATACCCCATTTGTTAACCCATCAACATAAAAACCACCACAAAGGGGACAGGCACCTTTGTGGTGGTTTTGACCGGCGAACATGATCCGCAGACGCCGCTACAGCTCCACACAGGGATTGTCGCGGGTCACAAGCGTCTTAACGACAACCGTCGCTCCCAGATAGCGCTCGAGCAGCTCGGCTAGGCGATCGATCGCGGCCTGGCAATCCCCCATCCGCTCGGGCTCCACGCACTCAATCGCCAAGAATGCATCGGCCGAATCGTCGGACAGCGCCGTGCGAACGCCGTCGCGCCAGTTCCAGCAGCGGCACACGGCGCCCGCATCGTCAATGTAGGCGAGCTCGCCGGGCAGCGTCGGGTCGTCCGCTTCCTCGCCAAGCGGCAGGAACGCGTCGCCACCATCAGTGACCGCCAGGCGCAGATCGCCCTCAATCGCATGCAAATCCTCGCCTCCCACGGGCAACGCGTAGGTCAACGACACCGTGTTGTAAATATCCACCGCGGGTGTAATGTGGCCCACCGGCTTGCCCTTGAGCACGCGTTTGAGCAGGTTCTCGATTGAACAGCGCGCGCCCTTTTTGGTCTTGAACAGACGATAGGCCTCGCGCCATGCCTTGACCGGTGCGTTCTCGCTGATTGTATCGCTGGTCAGATGACGCTCCGCATCGATATTCGCGCGATCGAGCAACGCCGCAATCGCATCCACGTCCTCTTGAGGAATCTGAGACGCGGGCTTCATACCCTCCACGACCACCACACCGACCGCTGCCTGCGGAAACAGCTCCCAAAATGAATCCTCGGCAATAAAGCTCTTCATACGTGCTCCCTTCATTGCGCGCGCCCGAGTGAGGGCGCCTAAACAAAAAGCGCCCTTACAACGGCCACCTTCAAAGTCCTACGGTGCCGTCACAAGAGCGCTTGCGCTGTCCCCATCCGGAGAAGGGGACGATATGTCAGGCGTATTGTAACCTGAGTCATCCGCGCGAGCAAAACCACCACAAAGGTGCCTGTCCCCTTTGTGGTGGTTTTGGGTCTGAGGCGACGCTAGCGGCGGAGTCCCAGCAGGCCGCGGCCGCGATGACGGGCTTCGGCGGGCACTTGAGCGTGCGGGCCGGCGGCCTTGACGGACTCGGGCAGGTGCGAGTACTTCTTCTCGAAGTTCTCCTCAAACATCACCGCCAGGTTGTGCGCTGCCTCGTCGTAGCGCGCGGTGCTCTGCCAGTACTGGCGCGGCACCAGGATGCCGTCGGGCACACCGTGGCACGTAGTGGGAATGTCGACATTAAAGATATCGTCGTGCACGAACTCGCTGTCCTCGATGGTACCGTCGAGGGCGCGGGCCACCAGGGCGCGCGTGTAGGCAAGCTCGATGCGATGACCCAAGCCGTAGCCGCCACCGATCCAGCCGGTATTGACCAGGTACACGCGGGTGCGACCGTCGGCGATACGCTCGCCGAGCATCTTGGCATAGACCATGGGATCGAGCGGCATAAACGGCTCGCCAAACAGCGAGGAGAACGTGGGCGTGGGCTCGGTGACGCCGACCTCGGTGCCGGGGATCTTGGCGGTGAAGCCCGTCACAAAGTGATACATGGCGGCATCGGCCGTCAGACGCGAGATGGGCGGCAGCACGCCAAAGGCATCGCAGGTCAAAAACAGCACGACGCTCGGGGTGGTGCCCATGCCCTTGGTCCACGCGTTGGGGATATGCTCGACGGGGTAGGCCACGCGCGTATTGTGCGTGATCGAGACGTCATCATAGTTGGGCTTGCGGTTCTCATCGAGCACCACGTTTTCGCAGATGGCGCCAAAGCGGACGGCGTTGAAGATTTCGGGCTCGTGGAACGCGTCCAGGCCCTCGCACTTGGCGTAGCAGCCGCCCTCGACGTTAAAGATGCCCATGTCGGACCAGCCGTGCTCGTCGTCGCCGATCAGCAGGCGCGTGGGATTGGCCGAAAGCGTGGTCTTGCCGGTGCCGGACAGGCCAAAGAACACGGCGGTCTCGTGCGTGACGGGATCCATGCTGGCCGAGCAATGCATGGGCAGCACGTCGTCCTCGACAGGCAGCAGGTAGTTCATGACACTGAAGATGGACTTTTTGATTTCGCCGGAGTAGCCGGTACCCGCGACCAAAATCACGCGCTCCTGGAAGTTGATGACCACGGCAGCGCTGGAGTTGAGGCCCTTGATGGCGGGGTCGCACTGGTAGCCAGGTGCCGCGAGCACGCAAAAGTCCGGCTCGCCGGTGCGCGCAATTTCGCGGGCAAGCGGACGAGCGAGCATTTGCTTAATAAAGAGCGCCTGGCTGGCACGCTCGCAGGCGACGAGCAGGCGACGCGTGTGGTTGCGGTCGGCGCCCGCCATGCCGCGCGTGACAAACACGTCGCGCTCGTTGAGGTAGTCGACGATACCAGCCTTGATGGTCTCGTAGCTCTCAATCGAAAGCGGTCGGTTGACGGCGCCCCAGGCGATCTTGTCGTGAACATCGGGGGTGTCAACGATAAAACGATCGTTGGGTGAACGGCCGGTGCGCTCCCCCGTCTCGATCACCAGCGCGCCGTTGGATGCCATGCGGCCTTCTTCGCGGCGGATAGCGTACTCGACGAGCTCCGCGGCGGGTAGATCGACCAACAGGCGGGGCTGATTATCGGCGGGATCTTCGACCAGCGTAATGCCAAAGTTGGACAAAACTTCTGCAGGGGTAACACCAGGCATGGGGCCTCCTTTAAAAACGCGACACGCGGACGCAGCGCGCACTTTACTCACGTAAAGCCCGTTGTACCCGATATGCAAAAACGTTTTTGCGGCAACGGCGAAGCGCCCGCCCAACGGTCAAAAATCACAGGCAAGCGGCCCAGTCATCGGGGACGTTCTTAAACGACTAGCCGTTGGGGACACTCTTGAACAGGCAACAACCAAGGAGTGTCCCCAGATGCCGGCACTTAGGGACGTTCCCAAAGTGCCTGCACATAAGGAACGTCCCTAAGTGCCGACTACCGAATGGCGCCGCCGAAATTATCGAACAACCTGTTCAAAAACACGAGCGGACACCGCGGTGTCTATACTAGAGCGCAGCAATAGAAAGGACCCCGCTTTGAGCATCACGCCCCTCGATAGCATTCGCCGCGCCATCGCCCGCCGTAACGGCATCTCCAACCCCGCTGCATCGAAAGACGGCGCCGCGAAGGCCCAGGGCGGCCGCATCGAGAACGGCCTGTTCCCCGCCTCCCACACGGCCGAAGAGCTCGCGCGCATCCAGGAGCTGAGCCAGCGCAACGCCGGCGGACCCGATAGCAGCCAAGCCACACGTCGCCGGCGCGAACGCGATCGGGAGCCCGGCCCCGTCCGCCGCATGGTCAACGCTTGGTGGAACCGTCTGCTCGGCGCCGTCTACGGCGGCGGCTTCTCCATGCAGGAAGCGGAATACGAGGAGCACGCCACCAGCCGCGACTATCTTTGGAACACCCTCGGCACCGCCGTATGGGGCCTGGCGTTTCCGTTGCTCACCATCGTGTCTACGCAGCTCGTGGGCGCCGAAGAAGCAGGCAAATTCTCCATCGCCTTTGTCACCGGCACGCTCATCATGATCGCGTGCAACTACGGCGTGCGCAATTTCCAGGTCTCAGACATCGACGAAAAGACGTCCTTTGCCTCCTACCAGCTCAACCGCTGGCTTTGTGGAGCGCTCGCCCTAGGCTGCGGCCTCATGTACAGCAGCGCCCGCGGCTATGATGCGCAGATGGCGACGATCGGCCTGGGCGTCTACCTGTATAAGGTCATCGACGGCGTCGCCGACGTGTACGAAGGCCGCCTGCAGCAGGCCGACAAGCTCTACTTGGCTGGAATGAGTCAAACGCTACGCTCCGTCGGCGTCATCGCGGTCTTCAGCGTGGCGCTGCTCTTCACGCGCAGCATGCCCATCGCGGCCATGGCCATGGGCATCGCCGCAATCGCCTCGCTCGTGCTGGTCACCGCGCCGCTCGCCCTGCTCGAGACCGAAAAATCGCGCCGCGTAAACCTGCGCGAGGTCGGCCACCTGTTTGTCCAGTGCGCCCCACTCTTTGGCGCGCTATTCCTGTTCAACCTTATCGAAAGCATGCCCAAGTTTGTGATGGAAGGAACACTGGCCTACAAATACCAGCTGTACTTTAATGCCCTGTTTTTTCCAGCTCAGGCTATTCTGTTGAGCATTGGATTTGTCTATAAACCGCAGCTCCTGCGCTTGTCGAGCATTTGGGCTAATCCTCGCAAGCGTCATCGCTTTGACCTGATTATTGTTGCCGTTATGGCGCTGATCGTGGTCATCACCGGCGTGTGCGCCGCATTTATGGCAGGTCCCGGTATTCCCCTCATGAGCTTTATGTACGGTCTCAGCTTTGAACGCTACCGTACGCTGGCGCTGCTGATGGTCGTCGCCGGCGGCGTCACCGCGGCCATCGACTTTATCTACGCCATCATCACGGTGCTGCGCCACGCTGGAGACGTCACCAAGATCTACCTGATCTGCTTTGCCGTGAGCGTGGTGCTCCCGGTGATCCTGATTAAGCTGCTGGGTCTGATGGGCGCTGTGGTGAGCTACCTAGCCATCATGGCCCTACTCCTGGTGCTACTGATTATCGAGTACGCCCACATCCGCCAACGCATCGAGAGGGACCGGAATCCGTACGGCGCCTAATTGCGGCGATGGGAGCAGCTAATTTGCGGTGGAATCACCCCGGCTGGGGTCTCGTTGCGGACACGCAAAACTAAGTGAGTAGACTTTTACCGAATCCCGGACCACACCGACAAAGCACAAGTCCGTGACCTGCGGTTTTATTGAGGCAAATATGTTGGGTGCTCGGCATTTCCAAAAAAGTCTACTCACTTAGCCAGCGGGCAGCCAAATGATTATCTAATCCCGTCCCAGAGAAATCAATTTGCGGGCAGAAGGGCAAAAGTAGTCAAAAAACCCTTCCCATATTAGCTACCCCTTGCACCGATTATTCGCCCGGGTTGATGTTCGCGTAGAACTCCGCCCCATCATCGAGCCGCAGGATGCCCACGCGACCGAACTCGGAGCCGGTGGCGGCGGCGCAGTCGATGTCGATGCGATCGGGCACACCGGCAGTGTCCTCGCCGCCCAAGCGCACGATCTGCCCGCGTCCCGATTCCTCATCGAGCCCCGCCAGACCACCGACCTCGCAATAGCGCCCAAGCGATACCGTGGGCGTGTGGCCGCTCACCACGACCGGGCCCTTGCCCTCGGCAGAAAGCAGCCCGGTCGGCACATCCCAATAGCCGTGACGAATCCATAGCAGGTCATCGGACGACTGCACCGCGAGCATCTGCTGCAGCAGCTCGCGATCGGCACCCACCGCTCCGACGCCATCGGCACAATCGACGCCATGCTCAAGCAAAAACGCGCGCGCCGCCTTCATCTCGATTCCAGCATGTACCAGCAGATACGGGCGCTCCTCGGTCTTGACCACCGCGTAGAGCGGCAGCGCGGCCATCCATCGCACGAGCTCCTCGTATGCCTCAAATTCCATGTCGTTGAGCTGCTCGCGCGTCGTCCAGCCACCGTTGATATCCCAGGTCTCGGCATCGAGCGGATCCTGACCAATGATGGCATCGAGCATGATCTGCTCGTGATTACCCTTGAGCACGTGGGCGTTGGGCAGCGAGCGCACGAGCTTAATAACGCCGACCGGATCGGGCCCGCGATCGATCATGTCGCCCAGCACGTACAGCGTGTCGTCGGACGTCAACGAGATCTTAGACAGGGCCTCGTCAAGCGCACGCACGTGCCCGTGAGCATCAGATGTCACATAGATCGCCATGGTACGCCTCTCCTTGCATTGCGGCCGAAGCCCGGTGCCGCAACTAAAACTTCAAGTTGAACTTAAACGTTACCCATTGTACTCCGTTGCAATAAAGCTGGAAAGGGTTTCCGAGCAGAGGCAAAGACGGCAGCCGTCTATGACGATATCGCGCACGCCCGCAATCCAACCCCATAAACCCACCATCTTTGGGTACAAATAACCACAGACAACTGACCGTGCCACGCCAACCACCCAGGAGCGGACACTATCCATGAACCAGATCCTTCTCTTTATCGGCCTCGTCATCATTTTGTGCCTGACCATCAAACCCGTCGGTAAAAAACTCCCCTTCCCCACCCTGCTCATCTTTATCGCGCTGGGCATGCTGTTGGGCGTCAACGGCCCGACGCATATCGACTTTAGCGACTACGCACTCACCGAAACCGTCTGCAGCACGGCGCTGCTGTTCATCATGTTCTACGGCGGCTTTAACACCAATATCGACCGCGCCAAGCCCGTCGCTGCGCCGGCGGTGCTGCTGAGCACGCTCGGCGTCGTCATCACTGCCGGCATCACCGGCGTGTTCGCCCACTTCGCGCTGGGGATCGACTGGATCGGCAGCCTGCTGCTGGGATCGGTCGTGGCATCCACCGACGCGGCGAGCGTCTTTAGCGTACTGCGTGAGCACAGCCTGTCGCTGAGAGGTGGCACCGACTCGCTGCTCGAGGTCGAATCGGGCTCCAACGACCCCGTCGCCTACATGCTCACCGCTGTGCTCGCTACACTCGCGGCCGGCGGCGACATCAACATTCCCGCACTGCTGGCCAAGCAGATTATCCTGGGCGTGGGCCTGGGCCTTGCCATCGGCTGGGCGGCGGGCCGCCTGATTGAACGCGCGCACGCAACGGCCAAGGACGCGCAGACCATCTTCTTGTTCGCCGTGGCCATCGTCGCCTACGCGCTGCCGAGCCACCTGGGCGGCAACGGCTTTTTGGCCGTGTACCTGGCAGGCATTGTACTGGGCGCCAGCGACATCACCGGCAAGGTCGAGATGGCGCACTTCTTTGACACCCTCACCGAGATGGCCGAGATGACGATCTTCTTCTTGCTCGGCCTGCTCGTCACGCCCGCACGCCTGCCGCAGATGCTGCTGCCGGGCCTGGCGCTCATGGCGTTTATGCTCTACGTGAGCCGTCCCATCGCCGTCGGCGTGCTCCTGGCGCCCTTTAAGACGAACCCCCGCCAGGTCGCGCTCGTAAGCTGGGCGGGCCTGCGCGGAGCAGCTTCGGTCGTGTTTAGCCTCTTTGCCGTGGTGGCCGGCGTTCCCGGCGGACACGACCTATTTGACCTGGTGTTTGTGATTGCCGTGTCGAGCATTGTGGTGCAGGGCTCGCTGCTGCCAGCGGTGGCGAAGAAGCTCGATATGATCGATGCGACCGGCGACGTGCGCCGCACCTTTAACGACTATCGCGACGAAGACGGCATGTCATTTGTAAAGCTCAAGGTGGGTGCTGGCCATCCGTTTGCCGAGCGCTCGCTCGCCGATATTGGCAGCGCGACGGACATGCTCGTGGTCCTGGTGCTGCGCGACGGGGCGCACCCGGTGCTGCCCAACGGCGATACCGTGATCCAGGAAGGCGATCTGCTGGTGATGGCCGCCCCAACGTTCGAAGAGCGTGCCGAGGTTACGCTGCGCGAGGTCACCGTAACCCCCCACGGTCGCCTGGCCGGCCAGCGTCTTCGCGATGTGCCGCAGGGCAAGCACCCCTTTATCGTGGTGATGCTCAAGCGCGACGGCCAAACGATCATCCCCGACGGCAACACCCTAATATACGCCGGCGACGAAGCCGTCATCGCCACGCTCGCGTCGTAGCGGGCAGGAGGTAGCTAATTTGCGACGAAGAGATCAAGCGCCTAGAAAGCCTCATGCCTTCGCTCGCAGATTTGGATTTGCCTGAGGAGTAAAGCACCCCTCCCCCATGTAACCATCCTGTAAATCATAGCGGCGCACTCGGGTTTTGCTGTGATGCGGTCGCGCCTAGCGCTCCACTGTGCTAAAGTATCCCGAACGTTCAAACGACTACGAGGGAGACTAGAAGATGGCACGTGTGCACAACTTCTCAGCTGGCCCGGCCGCGCTGCCTACAAGCGTGCTCGCCGAGATCGCCGACGAGATGATGGACTACCGCGGTTGCGGCATGTCCGTGCTCGAGATGAGCCATCGATCTAGCATGTACCAGCAGATTATCGACGACGCCGAGGCAACCCTGCGCCGTCTGCTGAGCATCCCGGACAACTACCGTGTCCTGTTTTTACAGGGCGGTGCCACGCTGCAGTTTGCGGGCATCCCCATGAACCTCATGCACCGCGGCCGCGCCGGCTACATCGTGACCGGCAACTTTGCCAACAAGGCATACAAAGAAGCCGCCAAGTACGGTGAGGCCGTGTTGCTCGCGAGCTCCGAGGACACCAACTTCGACCGCATCCCCGACATGGCCGACATCAATGCGCGCATTGCCGCCGAGGCCGCAGGCGACGGGCTCGACTACGTCTACATCTGCCAGAACAACACCATCTTTGGCACCATGTACCACGAGCTGCCCAGTTGTGGCGATGTGCCGCTGGTCGCCGATGTCTCGAGCTGCTTCCTGTCGCAGCCGCTCGACGTTGAGCGCTACGGGCTCATTTACGCCGGAGCGCAGAAAAACGCCGGCGCCGCGGGCGTGACCGTGGCCATCGTGCGCGACGACCTCATCGCAGATGGCCCCGCCTTTGCGCAGACGCCGCAGTACCTGGACCTTAAGACCCAGGCCGCCAAGGGTTCCATGCTCAACACGCCCAACACCTTTGGCATCTACGTGTGCGGCAAGGTGTTCCGTTGGGTTGAGCAGACCGGCGGACTTGCCGCCATGGCCGAGCGCAACTGGGCCAAGGCCAACCTGCTCTACGACCTGCTCGAGCACAGCGTGCTGTTCCATGGCACCACACAGGCCGACAGCCGCTCCATCGCCAACGTCACCTTCCGCACCGGCGACGCCGAACTCGACGCGGCCTTTGTCGCAGGCGCGGCAGAGCACCAGATTCAAAACGTCAAGGGCCATCGCCTGGTGGGCGGCATGCGCGCTAGCGTCTACAACGCCGTAACCATGGAAGATGTGCAGGCACTGGCCTCGTACATGAAGGACTTCGAAGCGCAGCTTAGTTTGAGCCCGCGATCTAACTAGCCCGCAACGCGCGGGCCGATCAGCCATCTCAGACCACCCTGTATAGATCAAAACCTGCTAAGGAGTTTTCCATGCGCAAGATTAAAACCATCGATGACATTACCAAGGACGGCAAGGTCGAGTTTGGTGAGGGCTACGAGTTTGTGAGCACCGCCGAAGAGGCCGACGCCATTCTGATGCGCTCGACCGACCTGCACGGCTACGAGCTGCCCGAGGGCATCCGCGCCATCGCCCGCTGCGGCGCCGGCGTCAACAACATCCCCGTCGAGGAGTACGCCAAGAAGGGCGTCGTCGTCTTTAACTCCCCCGGCGCCAACAGCAACGCCGTTAAGGAGCTCGTCCTAGGCATGCTGGTGCTCTCGAGCCGCGGCGTGGTGCAATCAATGAACTGGGTGCGTGACAACGCCGACGACCCCGAGATTCAGGTCGATGCCGAAAAGGCCAAGAAGGCCTTTGTGGGCCGCGAGCTCAAGGGCAAGCGCATCGGTGTCATCGGCCTGGGCAACGTGGGCTCCAAGGTCGCCAACGCCTGCGTCGATCTGGGCATGGACGTTTACGGCTACGACCCGTTCATTTCCGTCGAGCACGCGTGGGTGCTGAGCCGCGAGGTGCAGCGCGTGGGCACGCTCGAGGATCTCTGCCGCGGCTGCGACTACCTCACCGTGCACGTGCCCAGCAAGGCCGACACCATCGGCATGATCAGCACCGAACAGATTAACCTGCTGGCACCGGACGCCGTGCTCATCAACTACGCGCGCGAAACCATCATTGACGAGGACGCCGTCGACGCCGCCCTGCGCGAGGGCAAGCTCAGCTGGTTTAGCTGCGACTTCGCCACGCCCAAGACGGTCAAGATGCCCAATACGTTTATCACCACGCACTCGGGCGCCGGCACCGGCGAGGCCGAGGCCAACTGCGCCGACATGGCCATCAGCGAGCTCAAGGATTACCTGGAGAACGGCAACATCGCACACAGCGTCAACTACCCCGCCTGCAGCATGGGCAAGGCGCGCGCTGCAAGCCGCATTGCCTGCCTGCATGCCAACGTGCCCAACATGATCGGCCAGATCACGGCCATCCTGGCCAAGGACAACGCCAACGTGCAGCGTATGACCAACGAGTCCGCCGGCGAGAACGCCTACACCATGTTCGACACCGACGAACACCTAGACAGCAGCACCATCGAGGCGCTCAAGCAGATTCCGTCGATGTATCGCGTGCGCGTGATCAAGTAGCGCCGACTGACCTGACGGGCAGTTCCCCATGTGGCCTGCCCGTCGCTGACATTGAATGCCCGCGGGGGCGCCTTTCGCACGAGAGGCGCCCCCATTTTTGTGAGCGCTCCATTAAATGCACTGAGCCGCTTCTTGGCATACAATCTGTATGTTGACCTAACTATCTGTGAGGTGCCTATGGTTGATACAGATTTTGCTTGGCGGCTTACGCAAGGGCTCGTGCGGATCGACAGTTCAGACCCGGGTGCGTATGAGGACGAGATTGAGCGCTATATCAAAGCGTTGGTTGAGGAACGGTTGGCGCAGCTGAGCTATCCGGTACTCGATGCCGTGCAGATTGCAGAGCACGAAGTACTCCCCGGACGCCGCAATCTAATGGTCACCGTGCCGGGCCAAAGCGACGAGCCACGGCTCGTCTACATCTGCCATTTGGATACCGTCACCTTGGGCGATGGCTGGGACGCGGACATTCCGCCGCTCGGAGCGATCGTGCGCAACGATAAACTCTACGGCCGTGGTGCCTGCGATATGAAGGGTGGCCTGGCCTGCGCCATTGCCGCACTGGTCCATACGCTCGAGCGCGTGGCGGCAGAAGGCGAGCTGCCCCACCGCGGCTTTTCACTCATCTGCTCGGTCGACGAGGAAGACTTTATGCGTGGTTCAGAGGCAGCTATCGATGCCGGCTGGGTCGGCTCGCGTGAATGGGTGCTGGACACCGAGCCCACCGACGGACAGATCCAGGTAGCGCACAAGGGGCGTACGTGGTTCGAAATTGAAATGACTGGCGTGACGGCGCATGCGAGCCAGCCCTGGAAGGGCGCGGATGCCGTCGCCGCCATAGCCGAGGTCGTGTGTTCGCTCCGTCGCGCGTTTATGGCGCTGCCCGCGCACGATGAGCTGGGGCCTTCGACCATCACGTTTGGCCAAATCGAGGGCGGATATCGCCCCTATGTCGTGCCCGACCGCGCCAAAGTCTGGGTCGACATGCGTCTGACCCCGCCGACCGATACGGCCGCCGCGACGCGCATGGTAGAGCAGGCCATCGCCGTCGCCGAAGCCGCCGTTCCCGGTTGCCATGGCAGCTACACCGTGACGGGCGACCGCCCCGCCATCGAGCGCGACCCGAACTCTCCCCTTCTAGCAGCGCTCAAGCGTGCCGCCGATGACGTGACGGACGCGGACACGACCGTCGGCTTCTTTACCGGCTACACCGACACCGCCGTCATTGCCGGCAAGACAGGTAACCGCAATTGCATGAGCTACGGTCCCGGGTCGCTCGCGCTCGCGCACAAGCCCAACGAATATGTGCCCCACGCCGATATCGTTCGTTGTCAGCAGGTGCTAATCGCGCTCGCCGATAACGTGCTCTGGGACGCGAGCGGCCAGGTTGGGGCATAATAAGCCGCGAACAAACCGACTCGTGCGTTAGGACCGCCCATGAAAGCACTTCCGTTTCCCTGCATCCGCCCGGCTCAGGACCGCGTGCTCGAGGCGCTGCCTGCAATGGACAGCATCATGAGCGGCAACGATGCTCTGCGCGGAGCCATTGCCGATGGTCTGATGCTCAAGGACCCGGGTGCGGCGTATTACGTGTACGAATGCTCGGGCGAGCCGGGACGTGTGACGGGTGTCGTGGCGATCTGCCCGACGAGTGTACTTGCGGGCGGCAAGGGCGATGCCAGCGCCGACGTGGCCGCCGCCGCGCGCGCGATCGCCGAGCTCAAGGTGCAGCCGCGCCCCGTGTCGCTCGCCTACGAGGCGTCGCCCGTCATGGACATCATCCTGGGCGCTGCCAAAGAGGGCGCCTCGCTCTACGCCGTCACCGACCCCGCGGGTATTACGCACCGCGTGTGGGAGGTCAAGCGCGAGGACGCCGTCGGCGCCATCCGTGCCATGCTCGACCAGGCGCCGGAGCCGGCACTGGCCGACGACCCTGCCTACGCTGCCGCACTAGTCGAGGCATCACAGCTCCTGGCCGATGAGGCCCGTTCCGCCGGAACGTACACCGGCAAGGAGCCGTTCAACTTTACCGTTGCCGTGCTCTTCCCCGCTGCGCAGGCCAGCGGCGGCGCACCGCAGGTTCCGACGGGTCTGCTCACGCACCAAGTCGCGCGGTTCTAGCAAGACCAGACCGCGCAGCACAAAAATCGGCAGCTCAACAAACAGGGGGCGGAGATGCAGCAGGTACATGCATCTCCGCCCCTTTTGCGTCGAGAAGTTATGCCAGCGACCCGTGCCGCCACGCTCGCGTTATCCCCGTTGCGGGCCTGCTGCCGCCACAAGTGGTTCAAGCCCCAGCTCGCGCGCGTAATCCTCCTGCGTAAAGACTTCGACAAGTTCAAACGTATCGGCCGTATCGTCAAACGCAAAATGCAGCACTGAGCAGTTGCCCGGCACGCGTTCGCGCTCGTCTGCCGCCGCGCCCCGCACGTGGTCCAAAAACTCCTTGATAGCCGAGCCATGGCTCACCGCGAGCACGCACTCGTGGTCCGGACGTCGCATAAGATCGGTTATCGTCGCCGCCATGCGCTCGCGCACCTGCATCTGGCTCTCGCCGCCAAACTGACGATAGAAATCTCGCCACGGGCGCTCGGGCATAAGCATCACGCGCTCGGCCTCAAAGTCGCCAAAGAACCACTCACGCAGACCGTCCAGGCGCTCGTACGCCAAGCCCGGCCACAGGTTGGCGATAGTCTGCTCGGTGCGATGAAGCGTGGAGGTGTAGGCATGATCGGGCTCAATGCCGCACGCACGTAAAAACATGCCGGCGCGCGCCGCCTGGTCGCAACCCAACTGCGTAAGCGGCGAGTCACTCCACCCCTGAATGATACGCTTGAGGTTGAATATCGTCTGTCCATGACGGACCAGATACAGATCTTTATTCATAGGGGTCCTTTCGTTCGTTACCAATCAAGGAGCGAAAACGCCCCGTCGCAATAGCCAAAATGAAGCACGGCTCCGTTGTCGGGTAGCTCTCCCCTGCCAGTCACATACTCAAGAAACTCCTGGCAGGCTGAGCCGTGGGAAACCGCCAGCACGCAGTCGTGCTGCGGCCTGGCCATGATGCGCGACAGCACCGCGACCATACGCGACTGGAGCTGCACTTCAGACTCGCCACCAAAGGCCACCGGATAATCACCCCAGGGCTGCGGCGGCATATCGCGATTTGATGTGCCCTCCAGCGAGCCCAAATGCCACTCGCGTAGGTCATCGACCAGCTCTATCGAGCAGCCCTCGCCAGCAATTAGCTCAGCCGTACGCCGCGCCCGGCCCAACGGGGAGGAATACACACGGTCAAAGGTCACGCCACGCGCCTCAAACGCCGCGCGCGTCGCCAGCGCCTGCTCGCGCCCGCGCGCCGTAAGCGGCGAATCGTGCCCACCCTGCAAAATGTTCTGCACGTTGAGCTCAGTCTGCCCATGCCGCACCAAATACAAATCTGCCACACGCCCTCCTCTCGCACCACCGCAAAGGGGACAGGTACCTTTGTGGTGGTTTACCGCCGGATCACACCGCGGTGACGCTCAACTACAGCAGTACGTCGGCGAGCGAACGCTTGGGTACGTGGTGCACCTGTGCCTCGTCGCGCCAATAATTGATGGAGCCATCGGGGTTGGAATCGATCGCATCGATCACCTGCGTCTCGGCCGGAACGCCAAACGCCATGATCAGCTTGAGCTCATACTTGTCGCTATCGAGCCCCATGGCATCGATCGCGTGGGGCGTAAAGGCCTTGAACATGCAGGCAGCCACCTCGGGCGTGGCGCTGCGGGCGGCGAGCATCATCGTCTGCGCGGCAATGCCCGTGTCGATCTCAGTAATAGGAGCGGCGGGCTTACCCGGAACGGCGCGCTCGGCAAGAATCGCGATGTAGCCGGTCGGGCGCTCACCCTCGGCAGGACCCGGCCAGTCCTTAAGCGCGCCGGCCCATGCAAGCTCGTCAAACACGCGAGCGCAGTCCTCGGAACCGCTCACCACATGAAAACGAAGACGCTGAGCATTGGCACCACAGGGAGCCAGGTGAGCCAGCTCTGCCAGCTCGAGCAAAAACTCACGCGGCACGCGCATGGACTCGTCAAAGCGACGGCACGTACGGGCGCGGCGGACCAGCGCGTCAAACGTGTCCAGGCCGAGCTTTTCGCAACCTTGCTTTGACATCGACTCCGCGCTAGACGGCGCCGCGGGAACTGTTTCGTTCATAGGGACCCCCAATTTCGGGCAATTGTTCTTAGGAAAATCTAACCTAAAACGTAGGCAATAACGAACAGGGCCGCAATGTTCTACACCTGTTGAATAGAAAATCGCGACGTGGGGAACAACGGAAACAATTCGGGGCCTTTGGGTTACGTTTCACCCTCCCCGACCCATACGCCAGCGCCTTTAGGCGATACTGGTCGTAACGATCAAGGCTTACGCCGCACGGAAAGGAGACATTATGGGCATCTTTAAGAATGATGACCAAAAATCGAGCCAGTTTGGATTTGACGAGAAAAGCATGGCAGGCAAGGCCGTCAAGGCCGTGCGCTGGATTTACGCCATCACGGGCGTCTTGGCGCTCGTCGCCGGCATCGCACTGCTGTTTGCGCCCGCCAAGTCCCTCGTCTTCCTAACGACCGTCTTGGGCTTCTACTTTGTGATCACGGCCGCGATCAGGCTGTTTACCGCTGTTTTCGAGCCACTGCTGCCCACCGGCTGGCGCGTGACGAGCATCATCTCCAACCTACTCATTATCTTGGGCGGCGTCATAATCCTGCGCAACCAGGCCTTCTCGACCGCAACGCTCACCACGATGGTGGTTATCGTGGCCGGCTTTGGCTGGATCGTCGAAGGTGTCATGTCCATTCTGGAGTCCGAGCTTTCGTCCAACCGTGCCCTCGCCATCCTGAGCGGCGCGCTCTCCATCATCGCCGGCATGTTCGTGTTTATCTATCCGCTGTGGTCGGCCAAGATGCTCGTCATCTTTAGCGGCGCCGCACTGCTGGTGTTTGGCGTAACGCTGATTGTCCGCGCCATTCAGTTTGGCAAACTGGTGCACTAGATGCCAAGGACGCTCTTTATTGATGCCGACGCCTGCCCGGTCACGCGCGAGTCGATTGACTGCGCGCGGCGGGCGGGCGTCGCCGTTGTTATCGCCGGCAACAGCACGCAAAACCTGGAACGGCACATTCGCCGCGACGACCCGCGCGATGCCGAGCACGCGCGACGCGGCTTTTGGGTCACGACGCTCGATGTGAGCGTGGGCGCCGACAGCGCCGACTTTGCCATTGTCGAACGCCTGCAGGCGGGCGACGTAGTCGTGACGCAGGACATTGGCTTGGCGAGCATGGCGCTCGGGCGCGATGCCGCCGCCATCGGCGTGCGCGGGCGCGTCTACGACAAAGCGACCATCGACATGCAGTTGTTTATTCGCCACGAGGAAAAGAAGGTACGCCGCGCCGGGGGACGCACTCGCGGACCGGCGGCATTTACCAGCGAAGACCGCGCTCGCTTTAAGCGCAACCTCACCGAGCTGCTGCGCTAACCAAGGTAGATTTTTGGGACATGTCCGGAAATCTGCTTTTTTGCTTTGGCGATTGACACGCATCCAACGCCCAGGTCATGGCGGTAGATTTTACGGCATGCCCCAGTTTTTACGGCATGCCCCAAGCATCTACTTAGAGGCCAAAGGCAGAAAGGATAAGACCCCAGCCCGCACCGATGACGTACATCATGATCAGGAACAGGACGTTTTCGCGGGCGCTGCGGTTGGTGCGGAACAGCACCAGGTAGCCCACACCGGCAGAGATGAGCGTGCCGGCGAGCATCGGGGCCAGCTGCAGCGCGCCTTCCAGGTACAGTTGCGTGATGACGACGCTGGCCGAGCAGTTGGGAATCAGGCCGACGAGTGCCGAGCCCAGGACCGCAAGCGTCTCGTTGCCACGCAGGAACTGCTCGATCGCGGACTCGCCGAAGGTCTCGAGCACGGCGACCAGAATCAGCGTCACCAGAAAAATGAATACCGATACCTGCACGGTGTGCGAGATGGCGCTGCGAATAATCGACAGGAGGGGCGCGCCCTCGTGAGAGTGGGAGTGACCGTGGCCATCATGGTGTTCATGCTCGTCCTCATGACCGTGATCGTGGCCATGTCCGTGTTCGTGCTCGTCCTCGTCTTCATCGCAACCGCAATGGTCGCGCTCGCACAGCTCATGGATGTGATCGGCGCTCACGCCCGCCTCGGCCACCTCGTCGATGATGTCACCGCCAGTGTGGTCGTCGTGCGCGCAGTTCACATGAGCCGGATTAGCAGCGGTCCCCAGCACGGTACGGCGAATCGCCGCATGTGCGCGAGCGTTACGACGCAGGCCGCGAATGGCGGCGTCCACGATAAAGCCCGTGACCAGCGCGATCAGCGCCTTCGAAGCCAGAAGCATCGCCATGGTCTGCACGGGAACTTGCTCGGCGAGCAACAGCGGCAGCATCTCATCGGAGGTCGAGAGAAACACCGCCACCAGGGTACCCAGCGTCGCGACGCGACCGGCGTACAGCGTGGCCGCCATTGCCGAAAAGCCGCACTGCGGCACCATGCCCAGCAACGAGCCAACCAC
Source organism: Collinsella aerofaciens (assembly GCF_040920445.1). Lineage (GTDB taxonomy): Bacteria > Actinomycetota > Coriobacteriia > Coriobacteriales > Coriobacteriaceae > Collinsella > Collinsella aerofaciens_BH. Next base: position 23,132 of record NZ_JBCOTQ010000024.1, read on the forward strand.
GGGGCCCGCAGCGCCAGCGCGCTTGATGGCGCCGTTAACGCGGTCGCCCGCAACATGCTCGAGCGTCTCGAGCGCAAGGTACGTCACCAACAAAAACGGCACCAGCGAGAGCGTGTCTTTGCCGGCATCGAGCAGAATATCTATCAGTAAATCCATGACGGATGGAACCTTTCGTGTCTTTCGGCAGCATTGTAAAAGTCCTAGCGGTCAACTAGGGTATTGTAGTTGTCCCGGGCGCGGTGCCAATAGTTGCCCATGGTAAACTATCATCTCGCCACAACTCAGTAACCCCGAGCCGCGCGACGCGGCCCGTCCAAGGAGCATCCTATGAACGTTTCGCAAGCACTCGAATACGAGCGCCAGCCGTTTATCCCCATGTTTATCTATGGCGATCACGGTGCCATGGAGTCCGAGCGCCAGAAGGGCGAAGAGGCCCTCAAGGTGCTCGAAACCGAGTACTTTACCGCTGAGGGCGACCCCGGCTTCGACTTTGCCACCGTGCGCGACCTGGCCGACCGCAACCGCGACCTGTGCGACCAGATCGGCGAGGCGCGTCTACGCAACGTGACGCCCGCGACGCTTTCGCGCGGTCTGTCCGATGCCGACACCTGCGCCGCCATCGGCAAGATGCAAAAGCGCACCGCCGCGTCCGTCATGCGCGAGATCCGCGGCGACCGCGACGCGCTCGGCGTGGCGTACGCCCGCAAGCCTATCCAGGGCACGGTGCTCGGCATCGACATCGAGACCACCGGCCGTGCACCCGAGCGCGGCTACATCATCAACGTCGGCTGGGAGATCATGGATCTCACCAGCGACGCCGTGCCGCATGACGCCGAGGCACACTACTGCGGCCTGCCCGATATCTACCGCGGCGAGGATGTGCCACTGTCGAATATCCACCACATCACCTGGGACGACATCGACGGCAAAACGCCCTTCCGCGAGAACAAAGAGCTGCAAAAGCAGCTGCTCAAGCTTATGAAGAAGTACCCGTACATGGCACACAACGCCGCCTTTGAGGACAGCTGGTTCAAGATCCACCTGGACGGCTACGCCGAGGCACGCCGCGCGGGTAAGATTATCGTCATCGACTCGCGCCAGATTTGCCGCAGCTTGGACGCCGACGTGCGCTCGCTCCCCCGCGAGTCCGCCCCCGCTGCGCTCGAGAACTGGGCGCGCCGCCGTGGAACCCTCGCCGCCGACGCCAACGAGCAGCATCTGGGCCTGGACGACACCGACCTCATGCTCCGCACCGTCCAAGCCGAGTTCAACCTCAAGAACCTATTCGCGAAATAACCGATCCATCTGCGGGAGCGCCTGCCAGGCACAGCGCAATCCGTCTGGGCACACCGACACGCAGTAAACTAGGGCGCAGCCTTATGGCTGCACCCTAGTTTTCATCAAAACGAGCAAATACGCGTGCTTCACATAGTCGGCAGGTTGGCCCACCTACATTTTTCGAGTTGTTCGGCCAGCTGAACCACTAGTCAAGGCCCCTTGAACCGCAATCGAAGCTAAAATCGCCTTAATTTCGCAACCAAGCCCCATAAATCTACCTGAATCAATTCGAATAGGACGTTGCGATCGCACCATTTGTATAGGATAAGGCCGAATAACTCAAATTATGTTGGTGAGGCATCTGAGCGGTCGGCAAAAACGCTTAGAAGCTACGAATCCGCAACTAAAGTTCATCAAAAAGGGGCAGCCGGCAGAAACCTCCCCAGCCAAAGCTGCTCCCTCAATACGACAGCTCAAAAACCCACCGTTCGCAGAAGATAAGCCGCGCCCCAATACCGTTGCCCGAAGTTTCGGGCGTATGCGGCGTCCGCTATGCCATCATGCGCGTATGGGAATCATTCTGTCACATACCACGGCACGCGCTGTATACCAAACAGCCAACTCGCTCGCAAGCTACGCGACCGGTCCCATACCTATGGAAAAGATCAGGGTGTCTGCGCCGACCACGTCCGACCTGGAAGCGGCACGAGCATGGCTCAACAGAAAGAATGTCGATTCTGAACGTATCCATGTGCTGACGTTTTCCAATAATGCCAAAAGGCACCGCAAGGGCTGCATCTGCCACTGCACGCGCTATACGTTTGATGCAGAAAGCTACCTAGAACTCGAGCCGAACGTCTACATCGTCGATATCAAGCTGTGCGCGTTAGAAGCAACAGCCGACCTCAACCTTTCGGAGCTCGTTGAGTATTACTTTGAAATCTGCGGCTCCTACGCGCTTGGAACGTCCGACGAAACTCAATATCGCGAGCGCCCAGCCCTAACCAGCGTTGAAGAGCTCAGAGCCTTCTTTTCAGAGGCACCGGGGTATCGTGGATCTAATAAAGCACTTAAGGCACTTTCTTATGTACACGAAGGCTGTCGCTCCCCACTCGAAACGGCGTTTGTCATGATGCTGACAATGCCCAAGTCAATGGGTGGCTTAGCCATACGCGCTATCAAAACGGATTATCCGATCCCAGTCCCCAAAAGATACGCCGCCCTAACGCGACGGACGGTTTTCTACCTCGACGCGCTGCTCGAAAATTCGATGACCGATATCGAATACAACGGCTTTTACCACGACGAACCCGAGCAGCAATCAATTGACGAGGAGCGCCGAAACACGCTGCGAAACATGGGATATGCCGTTATCACAGTTAATCGTCATTCGTTTTTCAAGCAGTCCGCTTTTAAACGGGTCATGGAAGCGATTCGCATTCGCGAGAAGATATGGCCCGGTCGACTCCCGGATAACTTCGCCATCCTGCAAGAAACTCTTCGTCAATTTGTCTTGCGGCGCTACTTCGAATACGGTCGCCGCGTCCTGGAGACACTCAAAGAAGAGGCCGCCAAGCGCGAAATTGCAAGCCAATATCCGCAAGCTGATGACCCGAGCATCAACGATGTGCCCGAACCCGACGACATGCAACACGTCGGGGCCCTTGCTGAGGAAATCAATGGGGCTTGGGAATGCGACATGTTCGCAAAAATCGATGAAAACCGCACGGAAGACGACACGATTATTGATCTAATTGAGAATTCGCTCTTCTAAAGGCGATCTCTGCGGATGTCCACCTACATTTTTCGACTTATTCGGCCACCGATGTGCCAGATTGGCTGCAGCAAAGCTCAATATAACTTTAGATAAAACTGATTCTGCAGAAACTCCCGTAGAGGAAGAACTGATTCTCGCGGTATTTGACACGATAAAGTACAAATATGAACAGTTCCAATGCTTCTCAAGGTGGCTTTCTTAGCATGCTAGCCGAACATCTCGAAATATGTTGGCGAGCATTGCGTCGATGTCTCCCAACCCACAGAAAATCGCAGAGGCGGCAAGCAGTCATCGAAATTAACGCAAATTGTATTGACATATGAACATACACTCATATAATCGAAAGCAAGTTATATGAGCGCATGTTCATATGAAAGGATATTGCAATGAGCGTCCGCGTTGATGAAACGAAACCCGACATCGAGGCCACCGAACCCGCGATCCCCACCACCTGCTCGCCCGAGGACCTTCCCGACGAGGAGCTTCTCTACGACCTCGCCGACCTGTTCAAGGTCTTCAGCGACACCACGCGCATCAAGATCCTTTACGCCCTCATGGGCCGCGAGCTCTGCGTGGCAGACATCGCCGAAGCGACCGAAACCTCGCAGTCCGCGGTGTCGCACCAGCTGCGCACACTCAAGCAGGCGCACCTGGTTAAATTCCGGCGCGACGGGCGCAATATCCTCTACTCGCTCGCCGACGACCACGTCTACACCATGCTCAACCAAGGCATGAGCCACATCTGCGAATAGCGACCAACCACGGTACCAGCGCGGCCTGCACCCAAGCCGCAAATACAGAGAAAGGAACCCACCATGAAAAAGCAGTTTAAACTCGACGAGATCGACTGCGCCAACTGCGCGCGTGAGCTTCAGGACGAGCTGGCCAAGCTCGAGGGCGTCAAATCCGTGTCCGTCAACTTTATGACCCAGAAGTTGACGCTCGAGGCCGATGACGCCGAGTTCGACGAGGTGCTCAACCGCGTTGTAGAGTTTACGGCCGACGCCGAGCCGGACTGCGAGATCATTCTCTAGCCCAGGTTTACGCCAACCTGCAAGGCCGCGATTGCCGCGGCCTTTGCTCGCGAAATTATATGAGCGAGTGTTCATACGTTCAAATGGGAGGATACGAGTCATGGCCACCGCCGACCCCAAGAAGAAAAAGAAGAAGCGCAAGAAGAAAGAGTCACTCGAGCATAAGCGCAACCGCATCCTGGTAGCGCTGGGCATTTTTGCCGTGGTGTACGCCCTCGATGAGTTCGGCACCCTCACCGCCGCATTCGGTACCCCGGGCGACATCTACGCCAGCTTTGTGCTGTTCCTCGTACCGTTTTTGATTGCCGGCTACGACGTGCTGCAAAAGGCATTCAATAACATCCGCCGCGGCAAGGCCTTCGACGAGAGTTTCCTTATGGCAGTCGCGACCATCGGCGCGTTTGCCATGGTGCTCTTCCCCGATACCGACCCGCACATGGCCGAAGGCGCCGCCGTCATGCTGTTCTACCAGGTCGGCGAGCTGTTCCAGGCGTACGCCGTGGGCAAGAGCCGCAAGTCGATCAGTGCCATGATGGACATCGCGCCCGACTACGCTAACGTCGAGCAGCCCGACGGCACACTCGAGCAGGTCTTCCCCGATGACATCGCCGTCGGCACCGTGATTGTGGTCAAGCCCGGCGAGCGCGTGCCCATCGACGGCGTCATCGTCGAAGGCGAAACCCAGCTCGACACCGCCGCCCTTACCGGTGAGTCGGTCCCCCGCCCGGCCAAAACCGGAGACGATATCATCAGCGGCTGCATCAACATGACGGGGCTCATCCACGTGCGCACCACCAAGCCCTTTGGCGAGTCCACCGTCGCGCGCGTCCTGGAGCTCGTAGAAAACGCCAGCGAAAAGAAGGCGCGCACCGAGAACTTCATCACGCGCTTTGCCCGCATCTACACGCCCGCCGTCACCGGCGCTGCCGCGGTACTCGCGCTCGGCGGCGGCTTGGTCACCGGCGCCTGGTCCGACTGGATCCTACGCGGCCTGACCTTCCTGGTCGTCAGCTGCCCGTGCGCGCTCGTGATCAGCGTGCCGCTCAGCTTCTTTGGCGGCATCGGCGGCGCATCCAAACTAGGCGTTCTCATCAAGGGTTCTAACTACCTCGAAACGCTCGCCGACGTGGACACCGTCGTCTTCGACAAGACCGGCACGCTCACCAACGGCACGTTTTCGGTCGTGGCGGTGCACCCCGAGTCTGGCTATACCGAGCAGTCGTTGCTCGAGGTCGCAGCCCTTGCGGAGTCGTTCTCCGATCACCCCATCGCGCAGTCCGTGCGCGCCGCCTACCATGGCGAGGTCGACCCCAAGCGCGTAAGCGACTCCACCAACGACGCGGGCCATGGCGTGACGGCAACCATCGACGGCAAGCACGTCGTCGTTGGCAATGCCAAGATGCTTGCTGCGGCCGGTATCGACGCTCCCAATTGCGAGGTTGTCGGCACAATCCTCCACGTGCTCGTTGACGGCGTGTACGCCGGCCACATCGTGATTGCAGACACCGTTAAGGCCGATGCCGAGCAGACGATCAGCGACCTGCACGCCGCCGGCGTCAAGCGCACCGTCATGCTCACGGGCGACCGCGAGGAGGTTGCGGCGTCTGTGGCCAAGCAACTCAGTCTCGACGAGTTCCACGCGCAGCTGCTGCCGGGCGATAAGGTCGAGCGTGTTGAGGCGTTGCTCGCGGGCGAAAGCGGCAAGGGCAAGCTCGCTTTTGTCGGCGACGGTATCAACGACGCACCCGTGCTTACCCGTGCCGATGTGGGCATCGCCATGGGCGCCATGGGCTCGGACGCCGCAATTGAGGCGGCGGACGTCGTGCTGATGGATGACAAGCCGTCCAACATCTCCCTCGCGATCCGCGTGGCGCGCAAGACCATGACGATTGTTTGGCAGAACATCATCTTTGCGCTGGGCATTAAGTTGCTGATTCTGGTGCTTGCGGCACTGGGCATCGCCAACATGTGGCTTGCCGTGTTCGGCGACGTGGGCGTGGCGATCATCGCCATCCTGAACGCCATGCGCGCGATGGGTGTCAAGAACCTGTAGCGTTCGTGGGCTGTCCGGCCGGGACCGGGCTTGGTTTTGAAAACGTCCTCGCGTATGAGGCCCGCCTTTCCTGCTCCTACGGAGCAACGGAAAGGCGGGCCTCGCGCTGACGCTCCTATTTGGCAAGGTGTTTTTTAGAATCCATTTTGCGCTCGGCCTCGAAGGCCTGCCTGTCCCAATCGAGCGGAAGTCCGGCCTCGACCCATGCCTCGTAGGCCCTCCTTATGGGCTTGAGCTCCCTTTGGCCCCTCTCCAGCATCGAGATGTACTTCTCGCTGGTGCCCAGTATGGACGCCGCCCTCACCTGGCTGACCTTCGCCGCGCGCCTGGCCGCCACGAGCTCCGAGGCGTCCTCGGGCCTCCTGATCTCGTGCGGGCGCATCAGCGCCCGGTACGCCTCTGGATTGGCAACACCTATTTGGACGATTCCGGGAGGGACAGCCCCGCCTCCCTGAACTCGACCGGAGACATGTAGCC
>NZ_JBCOTQ010000025.1:0-28801 GCF_040920445.1 Collinsella aerofaciens
CGACGCGGAAATCGCGCGCCGTTGCCGCGCCCCGCAGTGCCCGCTTCCCCCGAGAACAATTATCAGTGCAGGTAGAAGCGTTCTTAATTTCGAAGATTACTCGCCGTGGTCTGCCGGAGCCATTTTGTCGTAGTAAACCGGCCCTCTTTTTAATGCGAAGTTCAACGCAAAAGAGGGCGCCTGGTTGGGGCGCCCTCTTTTGCGTTGAGGAATAAGTTTTAATCGTCCGGATTAGCGGCGCTTGCGGGCGGCCGTTGCCTTGCGGACGGAGGTCTTCTTGGTCGGAGCCTTTTCCTCGGCCGGAACGGCGGGGGAGACCGGGGTCTCCTTGGCGGGCTCGGTCTCTGCCTTAGTCTTGGGAGCGGCCTTAACCTCGGCAGCCTTCGGAGTCGGCTCGGCCTTTACTGCGGGCTTGTCCTCGGCCTTACCCTCTGCCTTGGGAGCTGCAGCCTTGGTCGTGGTCTTCTTGGCCGTCGTCGCGGCGCGTTTGCGCGTGGTGGTCTTGGCGGCCGGCTTTGCCTCGACAGCTGCCTCAGCCTTAGACTCAGCGGGCGTCTCCTCGACTTTGGCGGCCGGCTTTGCAGTAGCCTTCGGGGCCGTCTTCGCGGCGGCCTTCGTCGTAGCGGCCTTGGCCGTCGTCGACTTCGTAGCCGTGGTCTTCTTGGCTGCCGTTGCCTTCTTGGTGGTTGCAGCCGTCTTCTTGGCAGCGGTCTTGGCCGGAGCCTTTGCCGCAGGCTTAGCCTCGGCGGCGGCCTTTACCTCGGGAGCAGCCTCGACCTCGTTGGCCTTCTTGGCAGCGGCGGTCGTGCGCTTGCGCGTGGTCGATGCCTTGGCAGTAGTTGCCTTGGCAGCGGTGGTCTTGCTCGCAGCGGCCTTCGTGGTCGTAGCCTTCTTAGCCGTCGTCTTGCGAGCCGTCGTCTTCTTGGCGGCAGGCTTCGCTGCGGGCTTCACCTCAGGATCGGCTTTAACCGGGTCAGCTTCAGCCGGCTTCTCCTCGACCTTGGGCTCCTCAGCAGCAGCGGGCTCCTTAACGGGCGCCGCAGGCTCGGCCTCATCAGCAACCGGCTCCTCTACGGCCGTAGCAGCCTCCACAGCCGCCGGGCGCTCAATCTCCGGGTGCATAAAGAAGTACAGGTCCAGATACTTGTCGGCCGAGCGCGTCCAGCTAAAGTCCTGGCTCATGGCCTGCGTGACTAGCTGGTTCCATGCCTCACGGTTATCCCAGAACAGGCGTGCTGCGCGGAACACCGCGTCGCCCATCTCGTCGCCGTTAAAGTTGGTAAACGAGAAGCCCGTGCCCTCGCCGGTAAACTCGTTATACGGGATCACGGTGTCCTTCAGGCCACCGGTCTCGCGCACGATGGGCAGTGTGCCGTAGCGCATGGCGATGATCTGCGACAGGCCGCAGGGCTCAAACTTCGAAGGCATCAGGAACATATCGGCGGCAGCGTACATGCGCTGCGACAGCGCCGGATCGAACTCGATGCGCGCGGCCATGGTGCCGGGGTACTTGTCCTGGAAGTAGCGCAGACCGTCCTCGTAGTCGCGGTCGCCGGTGCCCAGCACGGCCACCTGAACGCCGCCGGACAGGATGCGGTCGAGCGCGTACATGACCAGGTCCATGCCCTTCTGGCGCGTCAGGCGCGTGACCATCACCATAAGCGGGCGGTCGTCGCGCACCTCGAGCCCCAGTTCCTCCTGCAGCTTGGCCTTGCACACGGCCTTGCCGGAACGGTCGTCAACCGTGTAGTTGGCGGCAATGCGCTTGTCGGTTGCCGGGTCAAAGGCCGCCACGTCAATGCCGTTGAGGATGCCCTGCAGCGCGTAGGAACGCTCGCGCAGTACGTCGTCCAGGCCCTCGCCAAACTCGGGCGTCTGGATCTCGCTCGCGTAGGTGGGGCTCACCGTGGTGATGGCGTCGGCATAGTGCAGCGCGCCCAGCATGTAGTTGATGCTGCAGGCGTCGCAGCGCAACTGCGTGGCGGCCGCCGGAATATGCGCCACACCCAGGATGTCCTCCATCACGGTGTCGCTAAACTGGCCTTGGAACGCCACATTGTGGATCGAGAACACGGTCTTGACGCGGTCATAGAGCGGCAGGCCCTGGTAGAACTCGCGCAGGAACACGGGCGCCAGCGCCGTCTGCCAGTCGTTGCAGTGCAAAATGTCACACTCAAAGCCCTCGGGAAGGTGCTGCAGACTCTCAGTGATGGCCTTGGAGAAGAACGCAAAGCGCTCACCGTCGTCAAAGAAGCCGTACGGATAGTCGCGCGCAAAGTAGCGCTCGTTGTCAATGAACATGTAGGTGACGCCGTCGTGCTCGAGCTTCTCGAGCCCGCAGTATTCATTGCGCCAGCCCAGGCTCACGTAAAAGTCGGAGAAGTGCTCCATTTGCGCCTTGTACTCGTCCTTGATGGTTGCGTACTTGGGCACCATCACGATGACCTCGGCGCCGGCGCGTACAAGCGCCGCAGGCAGTGAGCCCGCCACGTCGCCCAGGCCACCGGTCTTTACAAACGGTGCGCACTCGGCCGAGGCAAACACGATCTGCATCTTTTTGCTGGAATCTGCCATATTGTCTCCCATGTTGCAATTCGAGAATAGCCGCCTGGCGCTAACCGGGCGGCTATTCTACATGTTACGAGCGATGTTGCGGTGCCTACGTTAATGCACGATGGTGGTATCGGGAGTTAACGGAGCCTTGCCAAGCACCAGGATGTTCTCGGGCGTGCCGCGAAGCTCGGTGTTGGTGGGGACCACGTTGTTCTTGTCCAGGATGGCATTCTCAACGCGAGCGCCGCTCTTGATGATGCAGCTCTGGTTGATGATCGAGTTGGTCACCGAGGCGCCCTCCTCGACCACAACGCCGCGCGACAGAATCGAGTTGCGCACGGTGCCCTTGATGATGCAGCCTGCCGAGATGATCGAGTTGCACGCGTGGCTGCCGGTCGCATAGCGCGAAGGCGGCACGTCGTGGGCCTTGGTCAGGATCGGGCGCTCGGGATCGAAGAGCTGGTCGGCCACGGTCTGGTCGAGCAGGTCCATGCTGCGGCGGTACAGCGACTTCTCGCTAAACACGCCCACGACCTCGCCCTTGTACTCGTAGCTGCACACATCGATGTTGCCAAAGTCGCCCTGGAGTGCCTCGAGCAGGTCCAGATAGTCGGCGGCCTGGTAGTGGTCGATAATCTCGAGCAGCGTCTCGCGGTTGACGATGCAGCAGTCCATAGAGGCGTTGTCGCCGTACACGACGCCGGCGCTCACGCCCGTCAGGCGGCCGTTCTCGTTAATCTCGAGTTTGGTCTCGTCATCGACGTTGCGCGTGGCCTTGCAGTACACCACGGTCATCTGGGCGCCGGAGTTCTCGTGCGCGTCAATGATGGTGTTGAGGTCCATGTTAAAGATGATGTTGGTGCCCATCATCACGACATAGGGCTTGTCCGAGCGCTGGAACAGCGTCTTGTTGGAGATAATGTCGCGCAGCAGGAAGCGCATGCCGCCCTTGGTGGTGCCATACGCGTTGCCGGGCACCATGAACAGGCCGCCCTTCTTGCGGTCCAGGCCCCAGTCCTTGCCTGAGCCCACGTGGTCGATCAGCGAGCGGTAGTTGCCTGGCATGACGACGCCGACGGTTTTAATGCCGGCATTCATCATGTTGGACAGCGGGAAGTCGATCAGGCGGTAGCGGCCCAAAAACGGAACGGACGCGATGGGGCGGTCCTTGAGCAGCACGCTGCCGTAGGTCGAAGAGTAGTTAGCGGTGATATAACCGATGGCCTTGCGATTGATCATCGGATCATTCCCCCTTCCCGATAACGACGTCATTTCCAACGACGGCCGTATCCTTGGTGGTATCGACAGAGCCGAGCTTCACGCCCTCTTCGACCGTGGAGTTCTCGCCCAAAATAGCGCGGCAGATGTGCGCGCCGCTCTTAACGTGCGCACCCGGCAGCAGTACGGAGTCCTCGACCACGGCGCGCTCCTCGATGATGACATCGGTCGAAAGGATCGAGTGGCGAGCGGTGCCGTAGATCTTGCAGCCGTTGGAGACCAGACAGTCGTCCAGGCGGCCGTCCGGGCCAATGTAGTGCGGCGGACGCGTGGTGATGTTGGACATGATGGGGAAGTTCTTGTCAAACAGATCGAACTCGGGGTTGTTGCCCAGCAGGTCCATCGAGGTCTCGTGGAAGCTGGCGATGGTGCCGACGTCCTTCCAAAAGCCGTGGAACTCGTAGCTGTACAGACGCTTGTTCTCGCCGAGCAGCTTGGGGATGATGTCCTTGCCAAAGTCGTGGCTCGAGCGCTGGTCCAGGGCGTCCTCCTCGAGCGCTTCGATCAGGACGTCGGCCGAGAAGATGTAGATGCCCATGGACGCGAGATTCGAATCGGGCTTCTCGGGCTTCTCGGTGAACTTGGTGATGCGGCCGTCCTCGGGGTCGGTGGTCAGGATGCCAAAGCGGCTGGCCTCCTCCCACGGCACGGGCATAACGCTCACCGTGAGGTCGGCGTTGTTCTCAATGTGCGTCTTGAGCATCTTGCGGTAGTCCATGCGATACAGATGGTCACCCGAAAGAATCAGGACGTACTTGGGGTCGTTGGCCTTGATGTAGTCAAGGTTCTGCGTAATGGCGTCGGCCGTGCCCGCATACCAGGCGCCACCGGTCTGCGTCTCGTACGGCGGCAGGATCGACACACCGCCGTCGCGGCTGTCCAGATCCCACGCCTCGCCGGAGCCCACATAGGCATGCAGCAGGTAGGGACGGTACTGCGTCAGAACGCCCACCGTGTCGATGCCCGAGTTGGAGCAGTTGGAGAGCGAAAAGTCGATAATGCGGAACTTGCCACCAAAGCTAACCGCCGGCTTAGCGATCTTTTGGGTGAGTGCCCCCAATCGGCTGCCCTGTCCTCCTGCGAGGAGCATCGCGATGCATTCTTTCTTACTCATCGATTTCTCCTTCTGTCATCGATGTTCTTAAACCCATTAGCGACGGGCGCGGCACTCGGTCGCGCCCGTCGAGTAATGCCGTGCTGGCATAAGGGAGCTCGCGCGCCTTTACGCGTACCAGATCTCGTCGCGGTACTCGCGAATGGTGCGGTCGCTCGAGAACCAGCCGGAGGAGGCGGTGTTGAGCAGCGCCTTGCGGTTCCAGGTCTCCTGGTCGCCGTAGCTGCCGGTAAGCTTTTCCCATGCATCCACGTAGCTGCGGAAGTCTGCCATGACCAGGTCGGGGTCGTTGTTGTTCATGAGCTCGTTGTAGATGCTCTCGAAGTTGCCCGAAAGACCCGCAAAGGTGTTGTCCTTGAGCTCGTCCATCACGCGGCCCAGACGCTCACGATCGTTGTTGAGCGTATCCCACGCAAAGTAGCTGTTGGATGCCCAGAGCTGCTCGACCTCGGGGGCGGTCAGGCCAAAGATGGCCTCGTTCTCGCGGCCGGCCAGGTCGGCGATCTCGATGTTGGCGCCGTCGAGGGTGCCCAGCGTAATGGCGCCGTTCATCATGAGCTTCATGTTGGACGTGCCCGAGGCCTCCTTACCGGCCGTGGAGATCTGCTCCGAGATCTCGGCGGCAGGGTAGATGAGCTGGGCGTTGCTCACGCGGAAGTTGGGGATAAAGCAGACCTTCATGACCTCGTTGACGCGGGCATCGTTGTTGATGACGTCGGCCACGGAGTTAATGAGGCGGATGGTCTCCTTGGCAAAGGTGTAGCTCGAGGCAGCCTTGCCGCTAAAGATGAAGGTCGTCGGCGTCACGTGGAAGTTGGGGTCGGCGATGCGACGGTTGTAGATGTCCATCACTTTCATGATGTTCATGAGCTGGCGCTTGTAGGCGTGGAAGCGCTTAACCTGAACATCGAAGACGGTGTTGGGGTCAATGACCAGACCGGTCTCGGCCTTGACGTAGGCGGCCAGTCGCTCCTTGTTGGCGCGCTTGGAGGCGCCCACGGCCTTCAGGAACTCGGTGTCGTTCTGGAAACCTTTAAGCTTCTCCAGCTCAAAGGCGTCCTTGAGCCAGCCGTCGCCAATGGCCTCGGTTACGAGCTTGGCATAGGTGGGGTTGGCCTCGGCAAAGAAGCGACGGTGCGAGATACCGTTGGTCTTGTTGTTGAACTTCTCGGGCGTCAGGGCATAGAAGTCCTTGAGCACGATGTTCTTGATGATATCGGAGTGGATCTTGGCCACGCCGTTGACGCTGTGGCTGCAGATCACGGACAGGTTGGCCATGCGAATCTCGCCGTCCCACAGAATGGCGGTCTGGCGCAGACGCTCCTGCCAGCCCTCCTGCGTGGTGTCGAACGACTCGCGCCAACGACGGCTGATCTCGTCGATGATCTGGTACACGCGGGGGAGGAGCTTGGAGAACGTGCCAATGGGCCACTTCTCCAGGGCCTCGGGCAGGATGGTGTGGTTGGTATAGCTCACGACCTGCGTCACGATGTTCCAGGCGTCATCCCACTCGAGCTTCTTCTCGTCGATGAGGATGCGCATGAGCTCGGGGCCGCACATGGCGGGGTGCGTGTCGTTGGTGTGGATGGCAACAAACTGCGGCAGCAGCTCCCAGTTCTCGCCGTGCTCCTTCTCAAAGGTGTCGAGCAGGCTGTAGATGCCGGCCGAGACAAACAGGTACTCCTGCTTCAGGCGCAGCAGACGGCCGTGCTCGCCGGCGTCGTTGGGGTAGAGGATGGCGCTGATGGCCTCGGCCTCGGCGCGCTCGGCGTCGGCCAGGGCATAGTCGCCGCGGTTGAAGGCCTCCAGGTCAAAGTGCTCCTCGACCGGCTCGGCGGCCCAGACGCGCAGCTTGTTAACGGCCTCGCCGGCATAGCCCACGACGGGGATGTCATAGGGGACGGCCAGGATGTCCTGCGTGTCCACCGTGCGGTAGAACGTGCGGCCGTTCTCCTCAAAGCCCTCAACATGGCCACCAAACTTGATGGTCACGGCCTTGTCCTGACGGCGGACCTCCCAGGGGTAGCCGTGGGTGAGCCACTCGTCGGTTGCCTCGACCTGGCTGCCGTTAACGATTTCCTGCTTAAACAGGCCGTAGCGGTAGCGCATGCCGTTGCCGTAGCCGGCAATGCCCTCGGCTGCCATGGAATCCAGGAAGCATGCGGCCAGACGGCCCAGGCCACCGTTGCCCAGCGCCGGATCGGGCTCCTGGTTCTCGATGACCGACAGGTCAAAGCCCATGTCGTCGAGCGCCTCGGCGACCATGTCACGCACGCCAAAGTTGAGCAGGTAGTTGTCGAGCAGGCGGCCGATCAAAAACTCGATCGAGAAGTAGTACACGCGCTTTTTGCCCTCGGCGGTGGCGCGGGCGTCGCTCTTGGTGGCAACGGTGCGCGCCTTCTCGGCCACGAGCTTGGCCAGGGCGTTAAAGCGGTCAAGGTCGCTGGCGGCCTCGACGCTCTTGCCGCTGATGCTCATGACGGCATCGCGATAGAGCTCGGTAAACTCCTGCTTGTTGTCGAAGATCTTATTCATACGTTCCTTTCCCCCGGGGATGTTTCTCCCGGAACGGTTATGACTTGTATCCTACGCCCCATCGGGGCGGGTGATTACAGCTGTAACGGCTTTGTTACGCATTCTTGGCAGACGACTTAACAGAAGCAGATTTGGCCTTGGTAGTGGCCTTTTTGGCAGCCGGCTTCTTGGCCGCGGTAGCCTTGGCAGCGGGCTTTGCGGCAGCCTTAGTCTTGGCCTTGGCGGTCGTGGCCTTCGCCTTAGCCGGAGCCTTCTTGGCAGCCGCAGGCTTGGGCTTCACCGAGGACGCACGCTTGCGCGTCGCCTTCTTGGGCGTCTCGACCACCGGCGGCTTGTAGCTGCTGGGACCGCGGCGCTTAAGCACCACGCCTGCCAGGCCGGGCACCTTAATCTCAATGGAGTCCATCTGCCCGTTCCAGGGATAGGGCTCGCTCGAGCAGGTGTAGGGCTCATCGCCGGCATAGCCGCTGCCGCCAAACTCGGGACGGTCGGAATCGAAGATGACCTCCCAGTCGCCCTCGCGTGGCACGCCCACGCGGAAGCTCTCGTAGCTCGCCGGGTCAAAGTTGATCAGGATCACCAGGTCGTCGTCGATGTCCTCGCCCTGGCGCACAAAGCTCACGATGGACTGCTTGGAGTTGTCCGCATCGATCCAGGTAAAGCCGTCGTCGGTGTAGCCGCGCTCGTACAGAGCGGCCTCGGCGGTGTACAGGTGGTTAAGCGCCTTGATAAACGCCTGATGATGCTTGTGAGTCTCGTACTCCTCGGTCAGGAACCACTGGATTGACTCGTAGTAGCGCCACTCAATGAACTGGCCGATCTCGTTGCCCATAAAGTTGAGCTTGGCGCCGGGGTGCGTCATCTGGTAGAAGGCCAGCGTGCGCAGGCCGGCAAACTGGCGCCACCAGTCGCCCGGCATGCGGCCGATCAGCGAGCACTTGCCGTGCACGACCTCGTCGTGGCTCAGCGGGCAAATGAAGTTCTCGGTAAAGGCGTACATGATGGAGAACGTGAGCAGCCCGTGGTTGCCGGGACGCCACGGAAAATCGGTCTGCATGTAGTGCAGGGTGTCATTCATCCAGCCCATGTCCCACTTGTAGTGGAAGCCCAGGCCGCCGTCCTGCGGCGGATAGGTTACGAGCGGCCACGCGGTGGACTCCTCAGCCATCATCATCACGTCGGGGTAGTGCGCCTCCACGGCGCAGTTGACCTGACGGATAAACGCGCTGGCGTCCAAGTCCTCCTCGGTACCGTACTTGTTGAACTTCTTTTGGCCGGGATCGTCGATGCCAAAGTTGAGGTACAGCATGCTGGACACGCCGTCCATGCGAATGCCGTCCACGTGGAAGTTCTCGAGCCAGTACAGCACGTTGGAGACCAGGAAGGAGCGGACCTCGCCGCGGGCGAAGTCGAACTTGTGCGTGCCCCAGTTGGGGTGAATCTCGTGCTCAAACAGCATGTGGCCGTTAAAGGTGGCAAGGCCGTGGGAGTCGGCGCAAAAACCGCCGGGTACCCAGTCCATGATCACGCCGATGCCCGCCTCGTGGCACGCATCGATAAAGTGCATAAGCTGCTGCGGATTGCCGTAACGCGACGTGGCAGCATAGTAGCCGGTCGTCTGGTAGCCCCAGGAGCCATCGAAGGGATGCTCCATAAGCGGCATGACCTCGATATGCGTATAGCCCATGTCGCGCACGTAGTCTACGAGCTCCACCGACAGGTCGTCGTAGGTGTAGAACTCGCCGCGCTGCGCGGGGAAGGGGTCCATGGGGCCGGGGTAGTTGCCGTACTCGTCGGGCTCGCCCTGCGGCGCGTCGCCGTGGCGCTTCCACGAGCCAATATGCACCTCGTAGATGTTAAGGGGCTGCGTCATATGGTTGTGGCCGGCACGGCGCTTGAGCCACGCGGCGTCGTTCCACTTGTAGCCATCGAGGGTCCACAGCACGCTGGCGGTACCCGGAGGGCACTCGGCCTTAAAGGCATACGGATCGGCTTTGTAGAGCTTCTCGCCCTCGTTGGTCTCGATAAGGTACTTATAGAGTTGGCCTTGCTCGGCACCAGGAATAAAGCCTTCCCAAATAGCGCTCGTATGCATGGGCACCAGCGGGTTGGCTTCCTCATCCCAGTTGTTAAATTCGCCAATGACATGGACGCTCTTTACATCGGGCGCCCAAACGCAAAAGCGCCAGCCGCGCGTACGGTTCTGCGTGTCGGGATGCGCGCCCATCTTTTCCCAGCTGCGCTCCCACATTCCGATGCCAAACAGGTAGACATCGTCCTTGGAGAGCTCCGGCGCGTGTGGGGCGGCTTTACGGGTAGCAGGCTTTTTGGTTGCTGGCTTTAGCTTTGTATCGCTCACGTTTGATCCCATCATGACGCGGCAGCGTGTTGCCTTGGTGACTAGATGCGAAAGGTCCAAGGCTGCACGAATCGAAGGGACGGCGATAGTTCTATGATTCGTTCCACCTCGCGTGCTCGGTGGAACTTTCGGCAGAAACTACGATAACACCTGTACGTTAGTTTTATGGACGAAAGCGGATTTGCGAGGGCGTTTAATCGGTAAGCGACATGTTTATACCACTGGCAGAATTGCCGTGGTAAAACCCTTGACAGTTTTACCAATTAGGGTTTCAAAACTGATAGGCTTACGTTTGGTAAAACGTTTTTAGCAGGTTGTTTACCATTTGACATCGAAAGGCTCGTTTATGGACCACATCGCTGCCCCAAGTGTTGCTTTTATTTTCGATTGCGACGGAACACTGGTTAATAGCTCCCCCGTCTGGGGCCATGCGCAGACCGAGTTATTGCGCCGTCATGGCATTGATGTAACGGTCGACGATTTTGCCCAGTTTGAGCATTTGTCGCTCGAGGACGAGTGCGAGGCCTACCACGACACCTGGGGCGTTGGCGCGAATGGCGAGGAGCTGTATCGCGAGCTGGGCGAGATTTTGATTGATGGGTACTCCAAGGTGCCGCCGCGCGAGGGGCTCCTGGCATTTTTGGAGCAGGCGAAGGCGACGGGTATTGCCATGTGCGTGGCCACGTCCACGCCGACCGACCTGGTGCAGTCCGCCCTTGCGAGTGCTGGCCTTGATCGCTACATGGAGTTTATTACCACGACGGGCGAGGCGGGGCGCTCTAAGCAGTTCCCCGATGTGTACGAGCTGGCGTTGCGTCGCATGGAAGATCGCCATGGGCACAAGTTTGAGCGTGCGTGGGTGTTTGAGGACGCAGTCTTTGGACTTAAGAGCTCTGGCGCTGCTGGCTTTAAGCGCGTTGGTATCTATGACCCGCACGGCCGTATGGAGCGCGATGAGGTGCGTGCCAACTGCGACATCTTTATCGACAGCTACGAGGACCTGGACCTGGCCCACGTGCTTTCGTTTGAGGGCTAGGCGAGGGCCGTGGCTTGCAAAGTATTAGTTGTTTGCGGCTCGCCGGTGGTGGCGAGCACGGATTTGCTTCAGCAGCTGGCAGGGGAGTGCGACCACATCGTAGCCGTAGACCGCGGCCTGGACGCCCTGCTGGGCGCGGGGCTGGGCTGTGACGTCTACGTGGGCGACGCCGACACCGTTAGTGATGAGGGACGAGCTCTGGTCGATGCCGCTGCCGATTTTGAAGTGGAACGCCACGACCCCTACAAGGACTACACCGATCTAGCACTGGCCCTAGACACCATCCGGCGCCGCTGGTCAGCCGCCGAAGTGGTAGCAACCTGCGCGACCGGCGGCCGCCCGGACATGGCCCTGTCTGTGTTAGGGCTACTGGCAGGCTATGCGGACGCTCCTGTCTGGATCGAAGAAGACGAAGTGACGGCCAGAATCCTGCACAAGGACGAGACCTGGACCATCGAGGGCGCCGAGGGCAAAACCTTCTCCATCATCGCCATCGCTCCCAACACCAAGGTAAGTGAACGCGGCCTAGAGTGGGAGCTAGACCACAGCCCTCTAGGCCTGTTAGCCGACACCGGCATCAGTAATGTCGTAAGATCCACCGCCAAGATCCAAGTCCACACCGGCACCGTCATCGCTTACCTCTACAAGTAAGGTCTATCGCATCAGGGTTTTATCGGGACGGTGGATAGAAATAATTGCTCGAAGAGTGATTATTTCTATCCACCGTCCCAGGAAAACCCGTAAGTGCGAGAATCAATCCAAAAAAGTTCTTGCACAACTAAGAATCTTCCCTTATAGTATCTCCTCGTCACGGGGGCGTAGCTCAGCTGGGAGAGCGCTTGACTGGCAGTCAAGAGGTCAGGGGTTCGATCCCCCTCGTCTCCACCATCGTGAATGCAAGGCCACTCAATTGAGTGGTCTTTTTATTTTTAAACTCTCAGTCTCCTATCTGGGGATTGGCTTCCGTTGTGTGTGTTCGAAACCACCACATCGATGTCTGCCTCCAAGTGGGAGATTATGCTTCGACGTCCTGTCTACTCCAAAAAGTTCATAACCAGAGAGATCATAGATTCCTTTTCTTCAGGTCTCGACTCAGCAATCATGAGCGCAACAGCAACAAGCGTGCTGTCTGCGATTCGTTTGTCTAAGCCGCGAAAAAGCAGTCCGTTGCGATCTAGATAGTAGAGAAAGAGACTGCATCCGATTCGCTTGTTTCCATCGAGAAATGAATGGTTTTTGATGATGAGGTACAACAGATTTGCTGCCTTTTCCTGTACGGATGGGTAGAGGTCTTGGCCTCCAAACGACTGATTGATTACCGAGATGCTGCTGCGGAAGGACTCATCTTTTTCTACGCCAAACAGGTCGCTCGTAAATCGGCTGCGCATTTGGGCTATTAATCTCATACAGAGCTCGTATTCGAGTGTGTATATCCCAGTTTGTCCCTTGGGCCGATCAATGGATTCACGATCGTACTCATCGAGCAGTTTAAAGACGTCTATATAGCTCTCAACGATATCGAGTATCTCACGAGAGCCGAGGTCCTCGGGTAGACGTTCGATAATCTGAGCGACCGTCCCTAGTTGCTCGAGTCTGCGCTCGTTTTCGACATGCCCTTGAATAATATACCTGTGGAGCACATTGGTTGCCCAACGTCGGAATTCAACGCCACGTTGGGATTTAACGCGGTAACCTACAGAAATAATTACATCAAGGCTATACAGAGTAGTTGGGCGGTCTGAGCTGCATTTTTGCAAAATATGCAAATTGCTTTTCTGCTCAAGCTCACCTTCAGCGAAGACATTTTTAATATGGCGCGAAACCACTCCGATAGATCTGTCAAATAGCTGTGCCATTTGGGCTTGAGTCAGCCAAACCGTTTGGCTGTCTAGGTTGACAGGAATCGTGACCTCTCGGTCGTTGGATTCAAAGAGAACTATCTGATTGTCATTCATTTTCGCGCTCCACATCAATCCATTGGGCACATGCATGCCCAATTCGGTACTCGATTGTCTGCCGAGCTTTATGGGTGTCGGCCAGCAGGGGCGCGAACCTGCCTAAGGGCTCTGAGTGACGGTCGCTGTGAATAAAGCATCCATCTCGCCGATACGTACCATTGGGGGCCTCCGTACCGGCTCACGTTGCCCGTATACCTTTAATACCATTCTATCACATATAGAACGCATGTTCTATATGTATTTTCTTTCATTTTCGGTGAACCTCGCACTGGAAGACGTGATCGTCAACCCCGCCCGATAGACATTACGCCCACAACTAGCTGCATCCCAAAAGTTGTCCAACAATCTGCCTCAAAATGCATTGACTCCGTAGCCAGGCGTGTCTATTGTGCGATGAGCATTCTCGCAATCGACACTCGCGCCCACCCCGCAAAAAGTTGCGCAATTACCTTCCCGGTTTTGTACAAAGTTTGTTAGCCAAACTTAATAGTTTGAGCAATTCACGCCCTCAGCAATACAACTCAGGCGGTGCTCACCAACCCACACACCCCCATAAACCTGCGGCTATGTGCGCAAGACGGTACAATATCCCTCATAATCACGGCAAATAAACGATATGTTGCTCAACACACCCCAAAACGTATGGGCCACCTGCTGTGCTAGGATACCTAAGACACATGGGTTCAACTGTGCTCACGGCTTCAGCAGGCCGCAAAGCGCAGGGTCGATCAGCATCCGGCCGTAACGGCGGTGCCAGAAAAACCACGAACTCCAATAGCGTCGTCATGCGTATCGTATTGAATGGCTTTGTTCTTTTCTCTGTACAGACTGCTCATTCGAATCGATATTTCGTGACAATTCGCAGCAGTCCTGCAGTTGTTTGCGTGCGGTCCAGTTTTGTTCCCGCTTGACTGGATCGCACGCAGCCAGCTTGAGTCGCGGTCATTTTTGCGATACACGTCCGCGACTCTAGCCACTGCACTCATACATACCGTTCACGGTGGGGCAGAGCCACGTGCTTGTCTAACTGGGCTCAGGGTTTGAATATGGAGCGCCTTCGCGCACAAGCGCCCTGGCGAAGCCATACACAAACCCCGTGAGCCACACGTAAGACAGCAAGGGGGTGGTGCTCGTGTGGTATGTGATCCAGGCCATTAACGGTCGCGAAGACGTAATGCGCGAGCGCATCGAGCGCATGGTGCCGGCTGGCGCCATGCAGGAGCTCTTTTATCCCCAATTTCAAACCGAGATCAAAGTACACGGCGAATGGGTCAACACGACCAAGCCGCTCTTTCCCGGTTATCTTGTCTGCGATACGGCAGATCCTCGCACGGTGCAACAGTATCTGCTGCGCATGGACGACTTTGCCCGGGTGCTATCCCAGGACGGTCAGTTTGTGCCGCTGGCAAAAGAAGAGGTCCAGCTTATTGGCAGCTTTACGCATGCGGGAGACCGCGTAGTGCCCATGAGCGAGGCCTTAAAAGACGGTGATCAGGTCGTTGTGATGGCAGGTCCGCTGCTGGGCCACGAAGGCCTTATCAAAACCATTAATAGACGCAAGAGCACTGCTTATTTGGAGCTCGACCTGTGCGGCCGACGCGTGACTACGCGCGTTGGCCTTGCCGTGCTTTCGGCCGAGCAGCGCACAATGCGAAACCTTAAAAAGGCGATCGCCTAACTGTAGGCGACTGTTTAAAGGGACAGGGAGGATCCCCGGGGGGCGGGGACGTAGGTTTGAAGGAAATATTGTCAGAAAAAACTGAATATACAGAAGGAGCGCCAGTGGGGGCTGCGCTGGTTGCCCAGGCCATGAAGAGCGGCGACGTAAGCATGCGCTACAAGGCCATGCATTCAATTAAAGATTGGGACCGCACGCGCCTGGCCTACCGCACCGCCAAGCGCGTCTTCGACATCGTATTCAGCGGCTGCGTGCTGGCCGTCATAGCCGTGCCGAGCCTTGTGCTCGCCGCGGCCATTCGCCTGGAGAGCGAGGGCAACCCCTTCTACAGCCAGATCCGCGTGGGCCAGACCCACCGCGACGGCAGCCTGTCCACCTTCCGCATGTGGAAGTTCCGCTCCATGTACAGGGATGCTGACGAGCGCCTCGCAGAGCTCAAGGGACAGAACGAGATCGCCGGCGCCATGTTCAAGATGAAGGACGACCCGCGCGTAACCAAGATCGGCAAGTTCATCCGCAAACACTCCATCGACGAGTTCCCGCAGTTCCTGAACGTATTCCTGGGCCAGATGTCCGTCGTGGGCCCGCGCCCGCCTCTGCCCAACGAGGTCGCGGAGTACACCGAGTTCGACCTGCAGCGCCTGGCTGTCAAGCCCGGGATAACCGGCTGGTGGCAGGTGACGGAGCGCAACTCGACCGGCTTCGACGGCATGGTCCGCCGAGACTTGGAGTACATCGCCAACCGGGGCATCTTCACCGACCTCAAGATTGTGATCCTCACGGTTATTGAGGTCATCACCGGTAAGGGTGCGTGCTAATGCTCGAGGACTATTCGAAATACTCTGAGTTGAATCGCGTTCCCGTAATCGATGTTCCGATCACGGGAACCAATATGTACGAGTGTGTCGAGTTTCTTACTCGTCATATAGATGAGCTTCACGGTGAGTATATTTGCGTTTCCAATGCGCACACATCGGTTATGGCCCATGACGACCCTTCCTATTGGGCCTGCCAAGCTGACTCCCTCATGTCCGTTCCCGACGGTAAGCCCTTATCGGTTGTCGGACGAAACACAATCGAGTCAATGGGGCGCGTGACCGGACCGGACCTGATGCGTGAAATATTTAGCATTTCCGTGCAGCAAGGATGGACTCATTACTTCTACGGTAACGAGCAGAAGAATCTCGAGGCTCTCAAAGAATCACTGCAAGAGGAATATCCGGGTTTGAAAATCGCCGGCATGGAGCCTTCGGTCTTCCGCCCACTCTCCGATAGCGAGAAACAAGACCTATCGCGACGCCTCGCAGAATCGGGCGCAGACTTTGCATGGATCGCTTTGGGCGCACCCCGTCAGGAAGTCCTCATGCATGAGCTTAAAGGCGGCCCTCAACCGTTGATGATAGGCGTTGGAGGCGCGTTCAATGTTCTCGCTGGCGTGGTGCCAGAGGCGCCGATATGGATGCAAAACCTGAGTCTCGAGTGGCTATACAGACTTATTCAAGAGCCAAAACGGCTTTTCAAACAATACCTCGTAACCAATACGAAATTCCTCTTTTACCAGTTTACAAAAGCCAAACGTAAGGAAGGCAAATAGATGAAAGATTCGACCACCTTTAAAGACAAGACCCTGATGATCACGGGCGGCACCGGCTCGTTCGGCAACACCGTGCTCAAGCACTTCATGAACACCGACCTGGCCGAGATCCGCATCTTCTCGCGCGACGAGAAGAAGCAGGACGACATGCGCCACCGCCTGCAGGAGAGGTCCCCGGAGCTCGCCTCCAAGGTGCGCTTCTTCATCGGCGACGTCCGCAACGCCCAGAGCGTGCGCGACGCCATGCACGGCGTGGACTACATCTTCCACGCCGCCGCCCTCAAGCAGGTGCCCTCCTGCGAGTTCTTCCCCATGGAGGCCGTCCGCACCAACGTCATCGGCACGGACAACGTGCTGCACGCCGCCATCGAGGAGGGCGTGGACCGCGTCGTGTGCCTGTCCACCGACAAGGCCGCATACCCCATCAACGCCATGGGCAAGTCCAAGGCCATGATGGAGTCCATCATCTACGCCAACGCCCGCAACGGCGCCGGACGCACCACCATCTGCTGCACCCGCTACGGCAACGTCATGTGCTCGCGCGGCAGCGTCATCCCGCTGTTCATCGACCGCATCCGCAAGGGCGAGCCGCTCACGGTCACCGACCCCAACATGACCCGCTTCCTCATGAACCTGGACGAGGCCGTGGACCTGGTGCAGTTCGCCTTCGAGCACGCCAACCCCGGCGACCTGTTCATCCAGAAGGCGCCGGCCTCCACGATCGGCGACCTCGCCGAGGCCGTCCAGGAGGTCTTCGGCCGCGTGGGCACCCAGGTGATCGGCACCCGCCACGGCGAGAAGCTCTTCGAGACCCTCATGACCCGCGAGGAGCGCCTGCGCGCCGAGGACATGGGCGGCTACTACCGCGTGGCCTGCGACTCGCGCGACCTGAACTACGACAAGTTCGTCGTCGACGGCGAGGTGGAGACCCAGGCCGACGAGTCCTACACCTCCCACAACACCGAGAGGCTCGACGTGGAGGGCACCATCGCCAAGATCAAGACCGCCGAGTACGTGCAGCTGGCCCTGGAGGGCCGCGAGCACGAGGCGGTGCAGTAGGGTGCGCGTCCTCGTCACCGGCGCCAGGGGCTTCGTCGGCAGGAACCTCTGCTGCGCGCTGAAGAACATCCGCGACGGCAAGGACCGCCGCAAGAAGTACGCGGGCCTGCTGCCCCTCGAGGTCATGGAGTACGACATCGACTCGACCCCAGGGGAGCTGGAGGACTACTGCTCGCGCGCCGACTTCGTCTTCAACCTGGCCGGCGTCAACCGCCCCGAGGAGCAGTCCGAGTTCATGGAGGGCAACTTCGGGTTCGCCTCCACGCTGCTCGAGACGCTCGAGCGCCACGGCAACAGATGCCCCGTCATGCTCTCCAGCTCCGCGCAGGCGAGCCTGTCGGGCCGCTTCGAGGGCTCCGTATACGGCGAGTCGAAGCTCGCGGGGGAGGGGCTCTTTCGCGATTATTCCGAGCGCACGGGGGCGCCTGTGCTCATCTACCGCTTCCCGAACCTCTACGGCAAGTGGTGCCGCCCGCGCTACAACTCCGCCGTGGCCACCTTCTGCGACGCCATCGCCAACGGCCGCCCCTACACCGTCAACGACCCCTCCGTGGAGCTGGAGCTCCTCTACATCGACGACCTCGTCGACGAGATGCTGGGCGCCCTGCTGGGCGAGGAGCACCGCTGCGGCTATGAGGGCCTCGAGCGCGTCGACGGTGACGGGTTCTGCTACGTCCCCGTCACCGACGTGAAGTCCCTGGGCGAGATCGTCTGCCTGCTCGACGGCTTCCGCGACAGCCGCGAGACGCTCTCGGTGCCCGACCTGACGGATGGGTCCTTCTCCAAGAAGCTGTGGAGCACGTTCCTGTCCTACTACGAGCCGGGGCACTTCGCCTACGGCCTCAGGCCCAACGTGGACGACCGAGGCTCGTTCACCGAGTTCCTGCGCACGCCCGAGCGCGGCCAGGTCTCGATCAACGTCTCGAGGCCCGGCATCACCAAGGGCAACCACTGGCACATGAGCAAGTGGGAGAGGTTCCTGGTGGTCTCCGGCACCGCGAGCATCAAGCTGAGGAAGGTGGGGGCGGACGCCGATGGCAACCCGTTCCCCGTCGACGAGTACACCGTCTCCGGTTCCGACATGCGCGCCGTGGAGATGGTCCCCGGCTACACGCACTCCATCACCAACCTGTCCGACACCGAGGACCTCGTGACGGTCATGTGGGCCAACGAGCCCTTCGACCCCGAGAGCCCCGACACCTACTACGAGGAGGTCTAGCCGCATGGGCAAGGACTATTCCGATATCGCATTCAGGGACGACGGCCGCCTGAAGCTGCTGATCATCGTGGGCACGCGCCCCGAGGTCATACGCCTGTCCGAGGTCATCAAGAAGTGCCGCCGCCACTTCGACTGCCTGCTGGCGCACACCGGGCAGAACTACGACTACACGCTCAACGGCATCTTCTTCTGCGACCTGTCGCTTGACGACCCGGACGTCTACCTGGACGCCGTGGGCGCCGACCTGGGCGAGACGGTGGGCAACATCATCGCGACCTCGTACAAGCTGATGGTCCAGGTGCAGCCCGACGCGCTGCTGATCCTGGGCGACACCAACAGCTGCCTGTCCGCCATCGCGGCCAAGAGGCTCCACATCCCGATCTTCCACATGGAGGCGGGCAACCGCTGCAAGGACGAGTGCCTGCCCGAGGAGACCAACCGCCGCATCGTCGACGTGATCTCCGACGTCAACCTGGCATACTCCGAGCACGCCCGCCGCTACCTGAAGGACACCGGCTGCGCCCCCGAGCGCACCTACGTCACCGGGTCGCCCATGGCCGAGGTCCTGCGCGCGAACCTCGACAAGATCGAGGCCTCCGACATCCTCTCCGAGCTCGGGCTGGAGCCGAAGAAGTATATGCTCCTCTCGGCCCACCGCGAGGAGAACATCGACACCGAGGCCAACTTCACGAGCCTGTTCACCGCCATCAACGCGCTGGCCGAGAGGTACGACATGCCGATCCTGTACTCCTGCCACCCGCGCTCCCGCAAGCGCCTGGAGGCGACCGGCTTCCAGCTCGACCCGCGCGTGCGCATGCACGAGCCCATGGGCTTCCACGACTACAACTGCCTGCAGATGAACGCCTTCGCGGTGGTCTCCGACTCCGGCACGCTGCCCGAGGAGTCGAGCTTCTTCGCTAGCGTCGGCCGCCCGTTCCCGGCGGTGTGCATCCGCACCTCCACCGAGCGCCCCGAGGCACTGGACAAGGCGTGCTTCACGCTGGCCGGCATCAGCGAGCGCGGCCTGCTGCAGGCGGTCCGCACCGCCGTCGAGCTCGACGCGGAGGGGTCACTGCCCGAGGCGCCCGTTCCCGACTACGCCGACGAGACCGTGTCCACGAAGGTGGTCAAGATCATCCAGAGCTACACCGGCGTCGTGGACAAGATGGTGTGGAGGAAATCTTAGCCATGGGCGCTGGGTACAGATTGCTTGATGGTATCTCGCGAGCTTATAACAAATTGCTCTTGCTTCCTGCCCTACGACGTTCCTTTGCATCATGCGGTAAAAACGTAACCATCGGTCGTCGTAGCGAAATTCAGGGGATTGAAAATATTTACATGGGACATGATGTATATATTGGCCCAGGAGCAACGTTTCTGACGACCCGTGCGAAGATTCATATCGGCAATTACGTCATGAGCGGCCCTCATCTCACAATTATTACTGGAGACCATCGTACAGATGTTCTCGACCGACCCATGATGACGCTTGATGAGTCGGACAAGCTTCCAGAGAATGACCAAGATGTCGTCATCGGCAATGATGTATGGATTGGCAGCGGCGTAACGATTCTTAAGGGCGTTAGAATTGCCGACCATTGTGTGATTGCTGCCGGTGCGGTAGTGACAAAAGACGTTGGCCCGGAGTTTTCAATCTGGGGGGGCTTCCAGCTCGCCGTCTAAGCTTTCGGTAAGAGGAAATTAATGACTAAAGGTTATCCGCACGTCCATGCAAAGGTGTTGATGGTCGGACCCGATCTCTCTCTTCACGGCGGAATTGTCTCAGTCGTGAAAGGTTATCTAGACGCAGGTCTCCCTGAGGCATGCGATGCCTTTGAGTACCTGGGGACGGGCATCGGTTCCTCAAAGCTCGGTAAATCCGTCGCATTTTCCCGAGCGTTGATTCGCTATGCGATGATCATGCCATCCTATGACATCATTCATTTACACATTAGCGCCCGTGGCTCCTACAAACGTAAGTCAATTATGGCTCGTATGGCCCACAAAGCAGGCAAGTACGTAATACTCCACGATCACGATGGCGAGTTTAAGAAGGCTTTCGAAGAGGGCGGAGATCCCTACCGTCGTGATGTAAGAAAGACCTTTAGTATCGCCGACCGAGTTGTGGTTCTGTCGGAAGAGTGGCGCGACTACTTTTCAAAAAACGTTTGCGACCTGGAGAAGATTGACGTTGTTCATAACGGTATCAAAGTTCCAGACCAGCCGTGCTCACCTTGTTCGCGTCAAGACGTCCTTTTTTTAGGACGTCTTGACGCGCGCAAGAGCCCTGACGTGCTCTTGCACGCGTCAAGAGAAATGCTGTCGCGTTTTCCCGGCACCAAGGTCGTATTCGGCGGAGACGGAGAGGTCGAAAAGAATAAATCTCTTGCGGCAGAGCTCGGTATTGCCGACCGCTGCGAGTTCCACGGCTGGGTCGCGGGCGCAGAACGCGAAGAGCTCTTTGAGCGGGCCGCGGTGTACTGCCTCCCCTCCAAAAACGAGGGGCTCCCCATGAGCGTTCTTGAAGCCATGGCTAGAGGAATTCCAACTGTCGCCACTCCCGTTGGAGGAATTCCTCAAGTAATTAATGATGGTGTTGATGGGGTTCTGATTCCGGTTGATAACCATCAAGCTCTGGCCGTTGCATTGAGTCATCTTCTCGAATCAAGCGAGCTTAGAAAAGAAATGGGATCTTTGGCCCGAAAAAAGATACTCAGCTCATTCGATATCAATCTACTCTTGAGCGAAATACTCGACATCTACTGCAATGCTACCAGCGGTAATTAGAGGATTAAATTGAATTCAAATAAGTTAACACATGAAGCTGGGCATATTGTTTTTGTTCACCCTTCCCTGATGGGTGGCGGGGCCGAGCGCGTCTCGCTTGCGCTCGCGTCGTACTTCGTTGCTCATGGTATTAGGTTTACCTATCTCCTGACTAAAAGTAACGTTGTTGAATACGATGTTCCCGAAGGAGTCGAGGTGCGTTCTGAGTTTGCAAGCGCTACGCTCAAGCCATTCGACCAAATTAAGCTTATACGACGTTCTATTTCCGAGTGGCCCAATGCTACGGTAATTTCCTTTTTACCTCATCAAAACATGTATACGCTTATCGCGACTATCGGACTTCCAAACAGGGTTATTGTTTCGGTGCGAAACGATCCGAGATATGATTTTCCTGGCAATAAGATCCTCCCATTCATTAGAAACATGTTGTATCGAAGGTCCGATGCAATTGTGTTTCAGACAAAAAGCCAGGCAAGTTTAATGCCGAGATACCTTCAGGCGAATTCAAAAATCATCTTAAATCCAATATCTAGCGAACTTCCTGAACCGTATTCTGGGCTTAGAAGAAAAGTAATCGTCACAGCAGGACGACTTGAACATCAAAAAAAACACTCGATGACAATCAGATCATTTGCGCTGTTTCATAAAAAACACCCTGAATATATTCTTGAAATCTTTGGCAAGGGAAGCCTTCAATCAGAACTAGAAAACCTTGTTCATAGCCTTGACATGGATGATTCAATTAAATTTATGGGCTTTTCTTCTGACGTTCTTATGCACATTAGAACTGCATCGGCTTTTGTAATGTCATCAAAGTTCGAGGGCCTATCTAATTCTATGCTTGAGTCCTTGTGTATGGGGGTTCCAACAATTTGCACCAAATGTGGCGGTGGTGGAGCAGAGGCAGTTATTCGGAATGGCGAGAACGGCATTTTGGTCGATATTGATGACGATCTTGCTGAGAGCGAAGCGTTCAACAGGATCGTCGAAGATCAATCATACTCGAATCGACTGTCTAATAATGCCCTGATGTTAAGGCAGTCTCTCTCTTTAGAAGCTATTGGCAACGAATGGGCGGATCTTATTTTTAACTAGATTTCCCCGGGAGCCTCCAATAAGGAAAACAACATTGCGCAACCAAATGACACTGCATAATCAAAACAAAAGTATTTCTGAGTTGCTATTAGGAATTGCAATAATATCTGGTCTAATGGTCCCCTTTGTTCGAGACCTGGGCGCCTCATACTCATTTGCAACAGATTGGGAGATTAACCGTTTTGCATTCAGCACCTCTAATGGGCGCTTTGCTTCTTTATTTAATCTCATTCAGCAAATCTGCTTTTCCATTCTTTTGTTGCGCGCAATAAGTAAATCCCGAAAAGCAAATTGGCTCATCATATCTTGTTCATTTTTTGGACTAATAATTTATAGCTTATTCGCCATTGTCAATAACGAGGGCGATTTATCCAGTGTGCTCTTTGGAGAAGTCCCAACCACAGTATTTGTAATTCCCTTGTTTTACCTATTGGCGGAGGAGCCAAGCATCAAGTTGCTTATAAAGAAATGGGTCTCTCTTCTTTCTCTGTTTTGCTTTATCGCTTCACTTATTTCAATTCTAAAATTTAAATCTCTTTGTGGCTTTGGATCTTATATTGGATGGTGTCCTGCGAGGGACTATTTTGCATTTGGCATCAGTTTATATTGGTCAACCGTGGTGCTTAAATCTAATGATGAACACGCGTATTTCATAACGATGGGTATAGGCATTCTAGCCTGCATCGCCGCATTAATGCTGGCAACCAGAAGTTGGTTAATTCAACCAATGTTAGTCATGCTTGTTGCAACTTTTATGGCTAAAGGAATTGACAAAGTTTTTAAACGAACAGTAATTGTAATTTTTGCAACTGGAACAGCACTTTTGGCGTTGTCGTTTATCTATCCTGAAGTTCTTGATTCGTTTTTAAACAGAATCGGAGAAGATACACGGTCTAACCAATATGAAATTTTCTATAGCCAGGTTGAACCGGCATCGCTTATATTCGGTAACGGAATTAGCGCTGGATATAGATATGGCACGAATTCAAATTATCTCTTTTTCGATAATCAAATAATTTATTTGATGTTTCATTTTGGCGTTTTAGCCGTTGTTCCGCTTTTGTATGTCATGTCGCGTTGCTTATTTGGTTCTTCCAAAAATAGCCACTGCAAATTTGTTGCCCTCTTTTATCTCATGGCGATTCTGGGATTATCAACTTATTACTCTTACACAATTAATGTCGGGGTCGTTCTTCTATTTTCATCCTTTGGTTTTGCCCTAAACAACATAGAACCAGAAAGATCTAAGCGTATGTGCAATGCGGATGGTGAAAAATAATGGCTTCGAACAAGGCTGCAACCAGTATGTTTTGGGCAATAGGTGAGAGATTTGCCACGCAAGGTGCCCTATTTGTAATTTCCCTAATTCTGGCGCGTTTGCTGTCCCCGAGTGATTACGGTACTCTTTCGCTGCTGCTTGTATTTACAAATTTGGCAGACGTGCTTGTCACAAATGGACTTGGCGAAGCGCTAATACAAAAGTCTGACATCAATCAAATTGACTACTCGACAATGTTGTCATGTTCAATTGCATTGTCGAGCATCTTATATGTATTGATATTTATTTCGGCTCCAAGCATTGCAGACTTCTATGGAAATGCAGATATGTGTCTTTACCTAAGGGTTCTGGCATTACGTCTTCCTCTTTCGGCAC
Organism: Collinsella aerofaciens; assembly: GCF_040920445.1. Classification (GTDB taxonomy): domain Bacteria; phylum Actinomycetota; class Coriobacteriia; order Coriobacteriales; family Coriobacteriaceae; genus Collinsella; species Collinsella aerofaciens_BH. The sequence continues at coordinate 23,920 of NZ_JBCOTQ010000025.1, forward strand.
TGAATGCAATTCAAAAGGCCTATATTGCAAAGAACTTTTTATTTAGATTGCAATTTTCTGCATCGTTCCTCAGCTCCTTGATCTCAGGATTAGCAGCTATCGTAGTTGCAATGTTGGGTTTTGGTATTTATGCGCTAATCATTCAACAGATACTTACTGTTCTGATGACAACGGTACTAATGGCTTGGTTAACAAAATGGACGCCTAGACTAAAATTCGTGGTTGGTTCAGCAAGAGAGCTGTTGCCCCTTGGAATACAATTTACAAGTGCCAACCTTATTAATTCTATTTATACAGAAGGTCGTTCTTTAGTCATCGGAAAATTCTATTCCTCCGCAGACTTGGCTTTCTTTAATCGCGGCAACCAATTCCCGGCTTTAATTGTAGGCAACTTAAACACTCCAATTAGCAATGTTATGTTACCTCTAATGGCTGAAAAGAAAGACAGCCAAAATGCGCTCAAATCAGTTCTTAGAAAAGCGATGCAGCTTTCTGCTTATCTTGTTTTCCCCATGATGGGAATTTTGGCTGCGTGTGCGCGTCCTCTGGTTCTTGTTCTTTTGGGTCAAAAATGGGCGGAATGCGTCCCGTATCTTCAAGTTGCGTGCTTGTTCTATCTATTTCAACCCCTTCAATCTATGAATTGGCAGGCACTTAAAGCAGCAGGTCAAGGCGCCCTTTGTTTTAAGCTTGAGGTCATTAAGAAGGCTATTTCGTTCATCGTTTTAATTATGTCGATTCCTTTTGGTGTATTTGCGATTTCCCTTTCAAGTGCCTTTTGCGGATTTGTCTCAATGTTAATTAACATGACCCCGAATAAAAAAGTGCTCGGCTATGGCATATTTGAGCAGCTTATTGACGTTCTTAAGCCGTCAATTGCCACATTGTTTTCCGTGGTGATCGCATTATTATTAATCCACATTTCAAACGGGAATCTTATTTCGTTAATCGTTGCCCCTCTCGGGTCCTTAGGGTGTTACATCGTGCTATCTAAGCTGATGAACATCGAAGGATTCAATTTGCTTATGGACAAATTGTCCCTTCGTCGGAATTAACCGTTATTTTCTAACGGCATTGATGAATCGATCAGAAATGAACTACAGAATGAATAAACAGGTTTTATATCTAGTTCAATCAATTCCGGGGGATAATGCTCCTACAAAACATGCTTTCGCAATTTCCGATTTGCTGGTTAAATGTGGCTTCAACGTCCATTTTGTTCTTGCTGGAATAATTGAGCCGTCATCCAACGCCATAGGCAGCAATTACGACTATCCCTTTGATTTTCCGTATGAGGTGAAATTCGGGCACCATCAAATAGCAAAAAAGTATTACGAGCGAATCTCTTCTTCCTTCAGCTTTAAAGCCTTCACTCGATGTTTCGATCAAATACAGCCCGACTTGGTTATTTATTACGGGATACAACATAAGCTTGCAAAACGGGTTTTAGATCATTGCCATGATTTTAACGTTCCCGTAATCGTTGATGAGACCGATTGGTTTACTCCGAAATTTACAGGAGATTTAGCTGCTTGGCTTGTGGAGAAATCTCGTTCTAAACGGGTGGCTGAAGTGGATAGATTGCTAGATGGAGTTATCGCAATCTCGCCCTTTTTTAAAAAACATTTCGATTCACTCTACTCCTCTCAAGGATATCCAAAGGTTTTTTATTTGCCACCCTTAAATAGGGTCGGAGACTCACTTAGTGACCCTTGCTCTTTAGAAGGATTGAAGCGGAGAACTATAACCAAGTTTGTCTATGCAGGTTCACCCGCTGGGGGAAAAGACTCACTTACAGAGTTTATTTCGCTTATAAGTAATGACGCTATTCCTGCAATCACTCAACCAGTACTCGATGTAATTGGAATTGATTTAAACCAGGCAGTCAGTTTAATGGGAAACATTGCCAGATCTAATAAGGTTCATTTTCACGGCCGTGTTTCCCATGACAGCGTAATCAAAATGCTGCAAGAATCTGACTTTGGAATTCTATTTAGAACTCCTGATTTATATTCTCGCGCCGGATTTTCAACAAAATTCGCTGAGTGTATGTCAAACGGTGTTCCGATGTTATGCAACGCGGTCGGAGGAGCCGATCTTATTCTCGAGAATATGATTGACGGAATTGTTATTCCGGATTTAAGCAATCAAGCTCTTCTAGACGGAATCACAAGCGCATGCAATTTGACTGACCATGAGTTGACCAGCATGAAACGAGCTGCACTAGAAAAGGCTTTAGAACTTTTTGAGTCAGACAATTACATAGATTCATTTTCATCATTTCTCAAATCAGTACTTTCAATTCGCAGCTAGTTATTTCGATCGTCCAAAGGAGCAATATGTCAAATAAAGTACTCGTCACCGGAGCAGCCGGCTTTATCGGCGCGTTCCTCGTCAAGAAGCTGCTCAAGGAGACCGATGATGCCATCGTCGGACTCGACAACCTCAACAGCTACTACGACCCCGGCATCAAGGACGCGCGCCTGCGCATGCTGGCCGATGTCGATGTCGACGGTCGCTTTACCTTCGTGCGCGGCGACCTGTGCGACGCCGCGCTCGTCGAGCGCCTGTTCGCGGAGAACGGCTTCGACGTCGTGGTGAACCTCGCGGCCCAGGCCGGTGTCCGCTACTCCATCGAGAACCCGCGCGCCTACCTCGAGAGCAACCTCGTCGGCTTCTTCAACATCCTTGAGGCATGCCGCCACCACCCGGTCAAGCACCTCGTCTACGCCAGCTCCAGCTCGGTCTACGGCGGCAACAAGAAGGTGCCGTTCTCCGAGGAGGACCGAGTCGACTCGCCGGTGTCGCTCTACGCCGCCACCAAGAAGTCCAACGAGCTCATGGCTGCCGCCTACTCCAAGCTCTACTCCATCCCGGCGACTGGCCTGCGATTCTTCACGGTGTACGGTCCTATGGGCAGGCCCGACATGGCCTACTTCGGATTTACCGAGAAGCTGCGCCGCGGGGACACCATCAAGATCTTTAACATGGGCGACTGCCGCCGCGACTTCACCTACGTCGACGACATCGTCGAGGGCGTGAGGCGCGTCATGGACGCCGCGCCCGAGGTGAAGATGGGCGAGGACGGTTTGCCGCTCGCCGCGCACCGCGTCTACAACATCGGCAACTCGCACCCCGAGAACCTGCTCGACTTCGTCGACACGCTGCAGCGCGTGCTGGTGGAGGAGGGCGTGCTGCCGGCCGACTACGACTTCGAGGCCCACAAGCAGCTCGTGCCCATGCAGCCCGGCGACGTGCCCGTCACCTACGCCGACACCACGGCGCTCCAGCGCGACCTGGGCTACAAGCCCGCGACGCCGCTCGAGGACGGCCTGAGGGCCTTCGCCAAATGGTATAAGCGCTACTACAACATTTAGGAAATCATGGCCCTGTAATAGGGGCCATTTTTAATGCGAATTATTGTTCTTTGACAATTGGAGAATGACATGAAGATCGCTGTCGCCGGTACCGGCTACGTCGGCCTGTCCCTCGCCGTCCTGCTCTCGCAGCACAACGAGGTGCACGCGCTGGACATCGTGCCCGAGAAGGTCGAGAAGATCAACAGCTACGTATCGCCCATTCAGGACGACGAGATCGAGCGCTTCCTGGCGGAGGCCAAGGCGGGGGAGCGCGAGCTCGACCTGCACGCCACCGTCGACGTGGCGGAGGCCTATTCAGGTGCCGACTACGCCGTCATCGCCACGCCCACCAACTACGACTCGGACAGGAACTTCTTCGACACGAGCTCGGTCGAGGCCGCCATCGCCGCCGTGCGCTCGGTGAACCCGGACGCCTGGATCGTCATCAAGTCGACCATCCCGGTGGGCTACACCGCGGGCCTGCGCGAGAGGCTGGGCGACAGCAAGATCTTCTTCAGCCCGGAGTTCCTGCGCGAGAGCAAGGCACTATACGACAACCTGCACCCCAGCCGCATCGTGGTGGGCGCGCCGAAGGACGACGCCGACGCCGTCGCGGCTGCCGAGCGCTTCGCGCGCCTGCTTGCCCAAGGGGCGGACCCCGACGAGCTGGAGCGCGTGAACGCCGACGGAACTATCGGCATCCCCGAGCTCGTGTTGGGCACCACCGAGGCCGAGGCCGTCAAGCTCTTCGCCAACACCTACCTGGCGCTGCGCGTGGCCTACTTCAACGAGCTCGACACCTACTGCGAGGTCCGCGGCCTCAACACCCGCGACGTCATCGACGGCGTGTGCCTGGAGCCGCGCATCGGCAGCCACTACAACAACCCCAGCTTCGGCTACGGCGGCTACTGCCTGCCCAAGGACACCAAGCAGCTGCTGGCAAATTATAAAGATGTGCCTCAGAACCTGATCGAGGCCATCGTCGAGGCCAACCGCACCCGCAAGGACTTCGTGGCAGACGAGGTGCTGCAGATGGTGTGGGACCGCGTGTACGAGGGCAAGCCGAAGCCGGTCGTGGGCGTGTACCGCCTGACGATGAAGTCCAACTCCGACAACTTCCGCGCGAGCTCCATCCAGGGCGTCATGAAGCGCGTGAAGGCCAAGGGCGTGCCCGTGGTGGTCTACGAGCCCACGCTGGACGCGCCGGAGTTCTTCGGCTCCGAGGTCACGCACGACCTGGAGGCCTTCAAGGCCGGCTGCGACGTGATCGTGGCCAACCGCTGAAGCGACGAGCTCGCGGACGTGGCGGACAAGGTATACACGAGGGATCTGTTTAAGCGAGACTAGGGGAGAGAAGCGGTCTACCTGTGTTGGGTGGGCTCGGCTTCGACAAGTTCTGCTGCACTGAAAGTGGGGTGTTATCGGCTAACGCCGATAACACCCCACTTTTGTTCAAGACTTTAGTCTGCTGGCCGCGCAGCGGCCAGCTTTAAACCACCCGCTACGCGGGTGGAGACAAACGG
>NZ_JBCOTQ010000026.1:0-26228 GCF_040920445.1 Collinsella aerofaciens
TGCGACGCGGAAATCGCGCGCCGTTGCCGCGCCCCGCAGTGCCCGCTTCCCCCGAGAACAATTATCAGTGCAGGTAGGCAGCTTGTCGATTTTCGAAAAAGCCGGCTATGGTTGACCTCTGCGGCTTAAACGTAGTAGATAGGCCCTATTCGTGGCACAGCACCACTCCATCCCAAATTGGCACCCCGAGCCCTCGTGAGTTGCCAACAAGCTGTTCGACCAGCGCTTTATCCGCGCGGCATTTGGAAAATAGCACCACCGCAAAACCCGCGAGTAGCGCTTACTTTGCTATATCTCACTATACTTTGCTATATCTTGCTATACTTTGCTATATCTTGAGCAAAGGTGGCTCACATGCAAACAAACCCTTTTAAGCCCACAGCAGGTAAAACACCTCCCACGATTATCGGCCGCGAAGATGTGCTCGAAGAATTCAATGAGGGCCTCGTCAACGGGCCTGGTGCCCCGGGGCGCCTAATGCGCATAGCCGGCGTCCGTGGAACGGGCAAGACGGTCCTCCTTGACGAGTGCTCACGTTTGGCGCAAAGCCGTGGCTGGACGGTCATAAAAGAGGTCGCAACCGAGGGACTTTGCCAACGCATTCTCGAACAGCTGCAGCCCAAATTCCAGGCCAAACACGCCAGATTTGAGCCCACCGTAGCTGGCATATCCATCGGCAGCATAGACATTGAGCGAATCGGTCCATCGCTACGCGACGCCATGAGACAGACAATATCCAAGAATGGAAATGGCCTGCTCATCACTCTCGACGAGGTTCAAGACGCAGAGCTCGATGAGGTCCGAACGCTCTCCATTGCGATTCAGCAGGTTATCGGCGAAGACCTTGATATAGCCTTTGTTTTTGCTGGGCTGCCTTCGATGATTGAAAGCATCATCAACGGAAAGACACTTGCGTTTTTGCGCCGCGCCCTCCCCTTTGACCTGAAGGCTGTGGCAGTAACCGAAGTGTCGTACTCCCTCGAGGAAACCATTGAAGCGTCTGGCATGGAGTTGCAGCCAGGTATTGCCGGCCAACTTGCCGAGGCAACGCAGGGCTATCCTTTCATGATCCAACTCGTTGGATACTACGCATGGCAGTTGGCAAGACGCGCACATACAACGATTATTGGAGAAGAAGAAGCCGAGCGTGGCATTGCAACGGCACGCGAACGCTTCTGCGCCATGGTGATTGAGCCCGCGCTGCAGCGCATTCCGCCCACGTGCATCGCTTATCTGCTGAGCATGGCGTCTTTGGGGCAGACGAGCTCGACCAGCATGGTTGCCGATGCCCTAAACAAAACGCCTCAACAGGTGAGTTCCGTCCGCAGCCGCCTGTTAAGAGAATCGATTATCGAGGCTCCCTCGTACGGCAAGGTCTCATTTGCCATCCCCTACATGCGCGACTACCTCTACGAGCACAAAGCCGAACTGGAAGTTGAACTGTAGAAACGGCAACTGCCCTGCAAGACGAAAACCGTTTTCGTACGGATTAAAGCAGACGTAAACGATTTTCGTCTTGATTTGCGTACGGAATTAAGACGTAAATTGCGCTTTCGTACGCTTATTACCAGACGCAAATTGTTTTCGTCCGGCCATGCGTCCCCAATCTAGACGAAAAGAGCCCCGAGCTCGAATCGGGGCTCGATGTAAGTTCTAGGGTGTCAGAAGTTACATCAGCCGCTTACGACCGCTCTGTCTATCTCTCCGAGCGGGACGGGCGCCGATGCCCTGATCTCTGCCATGTCGAGGTGCGAGATCAAATCCTTGGCGCGCTCGCCGGAGTGGTATGCCTTGTTCGGCGCCACCTTCCTGTAGAGCTTCTTGAGCTTCGTCTTCCCCTTGTTGCCCGGCGGCATCTCCGTCTCAGGTGGCAGCCCTAGGAAGGACAGGACGCCGGGCAGGTCGCACAGCATCACGTCCTCGATGTCGGCCTTGGCCGCCAGGTCGACGACTCTCTGCGCTGTCGGCGAGATGTTCGGGGTGCTGCTACCGCCCGCTGGTTCGGAAGCTGGCGGGCAGTAGCGGGCAGTAGCGGGCAGTAGCGGCAGTAGCGGTGTGGCTCGATAGGCCCGAATATCCGTAAGGAAGGTGCTCGCTCTCATATGTGCTGATATGCCTCGCCTCGCGAACCTTGGGATGCTTCCTGAGGTAATCCCTCAATTCGAGCCACTCTTTATGCTCATAACGCTTCGAAATCGTTTCCCCGTCGACAGTTTCCTTCACATAATGGTATGTTCGAACGCCTTCGAACTTGCCGAACCCGTTCTCGACGCTGAAGTTTCTGAACCAGCGCGAAAACCCATTCAGGTCCATGAAGTTGACTTGGGGATGCCTGTCTTTCGTTCGTTCGAATGAGTGGACGAGCGGAGTGCCTTTGACTTGTTCCAGGCCGAAGGCTTCCATTTCGCGGGCCTGCTCCTTTTTCCAGAATTCGAGATACGACGTCAGCGTCTCGCTTATCGAGATCCTCCGCACGCTTTTCTTGCTTTTGGGCGAGCGAACGCTTCGATCGGCCGCGAACTGCTGCTCAATGAGGATGCTTCTGTTCTCGACGGAGACATCGGACCACGTCATCCCGAGGGCTTCTGCCCTTCTCATGTCGGTGTCGAGCATGAGCATCACGCATGTGATGTGCGCGTCCGGTTCTCGATTGAGTAGGATGTCGAGTAGGCGAGCGGCGTGATGGTTCCTTTGCGGTTGTCGTGGAACTTTTTTGCGTACGAGCCGACGGTGTCCCTCGATTTTTGGACGTAGGTGCCGCTGTTGAGTTCTGCCTTGTAGGCTTCGAGTGCGGCGTCGACCTCTCGGCTTTTGGTGGTATGTATGGTCTGCCACGGCGAATAGCGGTATTTGCCCGTGACCGGATCCTTGCCGAGGCTGTGACGGTAGCGCCACCTGTATTTGTCGCGGCGTTGCTTCGTTCCTTTGCCTATGACGAGAGGTCGGTCGTTCATCGTGTTCCTTGCCTGAAGTGCCTGAGAATCGCGCTCGGTTGCGCGGAATGGCGCAAAGGGCTGGGGCGGGTGGGCATTACCCTTGGTGGTGGGCCCTGCGTGGGGTCACACCCCAAGGGTAATGCTCCGCCTGACCGCTTTCAAGCTCGTTGTGGGTCGAATTTGGGTCGAAATGTCTGAATGAAACAACGTCGTAGCGACCTCATAACCCGAAGGTCGGTGGTTCAAATCCGCCCCCCGCGACCATGAAACTTCAGGTCGGAAGCATAAAAGCTCCCGACCTTTTTCTTTGTCTAGGGGTTTCGGCATCTCTCGTTCTTTGGGTACCTCGAGGCGGGCAATCAGATAGATGCTTACGAGTATCATAGGGTCTTTTTACGTCGCGGTCGTGTCTCGTACTGGTGCGCCGCTCTTTGTGGGACGTGTCACTTTGCCATAGGTTGTCCGGCGGCGGGGCGCAGGTCGTTCCCCGTGGCGTCGCTCCTTTCGACGCTACGCTGCCTGGCTACTCGTTCCACTGGTGCTTTTTCATGTCGACGCAGCCGTTGTCTCGGAAGGCGACTCCTTCCTCCGTCAGTAGTGCTCGCTGGTCGGGGAAGTTTGGCGCGAGGCGTCCCGCGTGGTTGACGACGCGGTGGCAGGGATAATCGCCGTAGCGATCCGCCTCGCTCAGCACCGCTCCGACCAGGCGAGAGTTTTTCTCCCTGCCGATGAGGCGCGCTATCTGACCGTACGAGGCGACGCATCCCGCCGGAATCTCTGCCACGACGGAGAGAATCTCATAAACCAAATCTTCGTCCAGGACTTTTCCCATCGTATCGCTCCCGTGTTCGCTTTTGCCTTCGGGGGCGCGGCGCCGATCACCCGTGCTGCGATTTTCGCAGCTCCCCTTACCGAAGCATCGAGGGAAAGCGCGTGCGTGTCAAGGTTGTCTGGTCCAGTTGCTGGCTCGATGCCTCGAGATGTTCGCCTCAAGTGCGACCTGCCCCTATTGGAAAAGGATGCCAAAGATGTATTTGGTGATGGCGGAGCGGCGGATGACCCCCACGAGTTTGCCCTCGTCATCAACCACAGGAAGCTTCTTGAACTTCTTCTTCGCCAGCAGCGCGGCGACGCGGGCGATGCTCTGCTCGGGACGGGCACACACTACCTGGCGCGTCGCGAAATCCATGACGCAGCGATCCTTCAGGTCTTCGATGCGCTGCTCAAGGCTCTGATCGTCGAAGTACAGCATGGACGCGTCGCCGCCCGTGAAGATGGTGTGAGCGCGATGCTGCGCGATGGCTCCAATGACATCGCCGTCGGAGATGAACCCGACCACCTGGTTGCGCTCATCGATTACGGGCATGCCGCTCACCTCGTTTTCGGCGAGCATGCGCACCACGTCGGAAATCGTGCAATCCTGCGTGCAGGTGAACGGCTCTTCAATCATGATGCTCGAAACGGGCGTCCCCTCGAGCTCGAGCGGGATGCGCTCGGACAGAATCTCGGACATCGCTTATGCCTCCTTCGTTTTCGGTGCGGTTTTCTTGGTGCGCACGCTGAATATGGCGCAGATAAGGGAAACGAGGCCGATTGCCGCGCACACCTTGTAAGCGACGCCCGCGCCCACGGCGGTGGCTACTTGGATGCTCGCATCGACGCCGGCCGACGCGGTGACGCTTGTCATGACCGTGATGATGAGCGCCGTGCACAAACCGCCGGCGACCTGGCGGCCGGTGTTCGCGATGGCGTTGCCGTGGGCGATCATGTCATTTTTCAAGGCATTGACACCCCATGTGTTCACCGGCATGTTCGCGAGCGACTGGCCGGCGGACTGCAGCATGCAGAACAGCGCAACCACCAAGATGGGCGTGTTTACCGTCGAAAGCGAGAGCAGGAACAGGGCGCCGGTCATGAGGGCCAGGCCGACGATCGAGATGGCACGCGGACCGAACTTGTCGAACACCACGCCGGAGATAGGGCTGATGATGATGCCCACCGCCGCGGCGGGAAGCATGGCCATGCCGGTTTCGAAGGCCGAAGCGCCAAGCGAGGTTTGCAGCAGCAACGGCAACAGCGTGTTGGTGACCAGGCATGCGGCGTTGATGAGCGTGACGATGATGGCGGCCACGCGGAACTCGCGCGTCTTGAGCGTGCCCAGTTGAAGCAGCGGGTCCTCGATTTTGCCCTGGCGTACGACGAACAGCACCAAGCACACGACACCCGCGACGATCGAGCCGAGCACCACGGGGTTGCCCCAACCCATCGACGAGGCGCTCGAGAACCCGTAGAGAAGTCCGCCGAAGGCGATGGTGGAGAGGACGACCGAGGGCAGGTCGAGCTTGGGGTTCTTCAGCTCGCCCACGTTTTTCAGCATGAACACGCCCAGCACCAGCACGAGAATTGCGAGGGGGACGATGGCGCCGATCATGGTGCGCCAGCCGTACGTGTCGATCACCGCGCCGCCTACGACGGGGCCGACCGCGGGACCCGCCGACATGACGATGCCCGCCATGCCCATAGCCGTTCCTCGTTTCTCGACGGGGAATACCAGCATGGGAACCACCGAGACAAGCGGCATGAGCACGCCTGAGCCCGCCGCTTGCAACACGCGACCGATGATGAGGAACAGGAAATCAGGGGCTGCGGCGCACAGCAGCGTGCCCAGCGCGAACACCAGCGTCGCCCCGAAGAATAGCGCGCGGGTGCTGAACTTGTCGATAAGGAACGCCGAAACGGGGACCATGATGCCGCTCACCAGCGGGTATATGGACATGATCCACTGGGCAGTCGAGGCATCGATGGCGAAATCGGACATGATGACCGGCAGCGCAGGCGACATCACCGTTTGGTTCAGTAGCGCCAAGAAGGCACCCAGGACGACGACCGCGACGATGCGGATCTGGGTACCGGTAATGCGCCCATTGGCGGGCGCGACCGTACAATTATCAGACATAAGCTTCCTTCGTATCTATTCGATTCTTCGCCGAAGGCGCGCCGGCCCACGGGCGAAATAACATGCACGTGCTATGCGTGCATCAGATACGACAGGAAGAAAGCGGCTGCTCAGAGCGCACTTGGGGAACAACAGGAGAGGCCCCGTATACCAGGGGCCGCCGAATTGCGATGTATGCTTTGGTCAAATCCTTCATAGCGGGGAGGTATTCTAGCAGCCGTCTTCGCCCCTTTCAAGGGATGTAACCCAGACGTTGATTTTCTTCACCGAGGCGCCATCGTTGACGGGTGGCGTGCTTCTCTATCGCCACACCGCGGGGCGAGGGAACGCCGCGGCGAGCTTGTACATCGGCTATGTGTGCAGCTGCGAGCGTGTCGCCGGCGCGCGCTGGGCGCCAGTCCGATCCGGCCGACTCTTGCCGACGGTCGGTCGCCGTCCTCCTCCATCTCCGCCTGCTCTGTTTTTGCTCGGCTCCCTTGTCGCATCATGGACGGACGAGAATTGAGCGAAGGCGGTACGTATGAACATCCAGATATTCGGCACGAAGAAAAGCTTCGATACTAAGAAGGCGCAGCGCTATTTCAAGGAACGTCGTGTGAAGTTCCAGTTCATCGACTTGAAGGAAAAGGGGATGAGCAAAGGCGAGCTCGAAAGCGTGGCGCGCGCCGTCGGCGGGATCGACGCTGTGATCGATCCAAAGGCGAAAGATGCCGACACGGTTGCGCTCGTACAGTATCTTGCTGCCGACCAGAAGTTCGAAAAGGTGCTCGATAACCAGCAGATTCTTCGTGAGCCCATCGTTCGCAACGGCCGCCAGGCAACCGTTGGCTACGAGCCTGACGTGTGGAAGGGCTGGGAATAAAGCGGCTGGGAATAAAGTGAAGCGCCCACGCCCGTGGTTTTATCCACGGACGCGGGCGCTTGCGTAAGACGTCTCTTGTCGTTTGAGTGGAGCGCCCCGGCGGCGCTGAACAACGCGCCCCGGTGACGTGGCTCGGGGCTCTTTGTGCCGCACATCTATGAGAGGAGATATTTGATGCGCATGGGCGCTACTCCATGTAGCCACCCTGAATGGCGGAAACTGCATGCTCGGTAAAGAACTTGAGCGTGCCGGAGGTATAGCGATTAGCCTTGGGCTTCCAAGCGGCTCGGCGCTCGGCCAGGACGGCATCGATCTCGGCCGGCTCCATCTCCTTGCCGGCGATGCCCACGATGGACAGCGAGCGCTCGGGGATGTTGATCTGGATAAGGTCGCCCTCCTCGATCAGGGCAATCGGGCCGCCCACGGCAGCCTCGGGCGAAACGTGACCGATAGCCGGGCCCTTGGAGGCGCCGGAGAAGCGGCCATCGGTGATAAGGGCAATGCTCGCACCCAGCTCGGGATCGCTGACGATAGCTTCGGTGGTGTAGAACATCTCGGGCATTCCGGAACCCTTGGGGCCCTCATAGCGAATGATAACGGCATCGCCGGGCTTGACCTCGTGCGTCAGGACGGCGTGAATGGCGTCCTCCTCGCAGTCGAACGGACGGGCCTTGAGCGTAGCCTGGAACATCTCGCGCGGAACGACGGTGTGCTTGACGACCGCGCCCTCGGGAGCAAGATTGCCGTGGAGGATGGCGATGGAACCGTCGGTGCCGAAGGCCTGGTCAAACGGACGGATGATGTCCTCGCGCTTGAGATTCCACTTCTCAAGGTAACGACCGCACTTCTCGTAGTAACCGTTGTTCTTGAGGTCCTCGAGGTTCTCGCCGAGAGTCTTGCCGGTGACGGTCATAACGTCGAGGTGGAGCATCGACTTGATCTCCTCCATAATGCGCGGCACGCCGCCTGCATAGTAGAAGAACTGCGCCGGCCACTCGCCTGCGGGGCGAACGTTGAGCAGGTAGTGGGCGCCACGGTGCAGGCGATCGAAATCGTCGGCGGACATCTCGATGCCAAACTCGCGGGCAATCGCGGGGATGTGCAGCAGCGAGTTGGTGGAACCGGAGATGGCGCCGTGGACCATGATGAGGTTCTCGAAGGACTCCTTGGTCACGATGTCGCGCGGGCACAGGTTGTGCTCGGAGAGCCACACGGACTGACGGCCGGCCTCGCGGGCAAACTCGCGCAGGTCGGAGCTAGTTGCGGGCAGCAGGGCGGTACCGGGGAGCATAAGGCCCAGGGCCTCGGCGGTAACCTGCATGGTCGAGGCGGTGCCCATAAAGGAGCAGGCGCCGCAGCTGGGGCATGCGTTGTGCTTGGCAAACTCGAGCTCCTCGCGGGAAATCTCGCCGCGCTCATAGCGGGCCGAGATGGCGCCGAGCTGCTCCAGGGTCAACAGATCGGGACCGGCATCCATGACACCGCCGGTAACGACGATGGAGGGGATGTTGATGCGGCCCATGGCCATAAGGTTCGCAGGCAGGCCCTTATCGCAGCTGGCAACAAAGACGCCGGCGTCGAACGGGGTGGCCTTGGCATGAATCTCGATCATGTTGGCGATCATGTCGCGACTGGGCAGCGAGTAGTTGATGCCGTCGTGGCCCTGGGCCTCGCCGTCGCAGATATCGGTGCAGAAGTAACGGGCACCATGACCGCCAGCCTCGGCAACGCCGGCACGGACCTCCTCGACCAACTCAAACAGGCCGGCAGAACCCGGATGCGAGTCGCCGAACGTCGACTCGATAATGACCTGCGGCTTGTCCAGATCCTCGATGGACCAGCCAGAGCCCAGACGCAGCGGGTCCATCTCGGGGCTGATGGTGCGGAACTTGCCGGAACGCGGCTGCAGCTTGGCAACCAGGTCGGCTGCCTCCTGCTGAATCTGTGCCTTGGTCTTCTCGTCCATGATGCTCTCCTCTTTTGATTTGAACGGTTGTACCAATCGTTGGTTAATGAATCAGGTGTAAATGGGTACCGAGCGATGCGCTCGGCAAAAGATGCTTAGCCACGCGAACTAGGCGAAGAACGAAATCACCAGGGCGCAGGCAAGACCCGAAAGGCCGATGAGAGTCTCCATAACGGTCCAGGACTTGAGGGTGGTCTTCTCGTCAATCTCCAGGAACGAGAAGCACATCCAAAAACCGGCATCGTTGACGTGCGAGAGGGCCGTGGCACCGCCGCAGATAGCACGCATGGCGGCCGAGCACGTAGCCAACGACCAGGTCGTCTGTATCAAAGAGCTCTGCGACGAATCCGAGCGCCTGGCCGAGGCCGGTGAGGATTACTCCGCCGCCGACACCGCGTTCCACAATGCCATTGCCGAGAGCTCCGGAAACCTCGTCGTTCCCCGCCTGATGGGCGTGTTCAAGGCATCCGTCCCCCTCTTTATCGACGTGACCGGCAAAAAGCTCGTCGAGGAAACTATCCGCACGCACCGCGATGTGGCCGACGCCATCGCCTCACGCAATCCCACCGCCGTGCACGACGCGATGTATCTGCACCTGGTGTATAACCGCAACATGATTGCGGAGGGAGCAGAAGCAAAAGGCATTTAGGGCCCGACAATAATCTTTCTTTGGCAAAACGCAGGCGGCGGCTGCCCAACACACAGGGCAGCCGCCGCTTTTTGCAATCGATTGGTGCAAAGGGGTTGACTAGAGCTCGCAGGCGACCTTGTAGCCATCGCCGATGGCGTCGCGGATGTTGCCGCACTTGTTGGCGTCGCCCAGCACGTGGGTGGCAACACCGGCTGCAGCCAGGTCGTCGGCCAGCTTAGTATTGGGACGATAGCCCATGGCAAGCACCAGCGTATCGGCATCGGCGATGGTGTGGACCTCGCCGTCCTTCTCGTAGCTGATGGTATCCTCGGTAATCTCGGTCACCTTGGCCTCGGTCAGCACATGGACGCCCTTGGAGAGCATGCGCGTGATAAGCACCGCGCGACCGGCGCCGCCCTCGTTGGCAGCGAGCGTCTTGGTCATCTCGATGACGGTGACATCGCGATTGGCCGGCGACAGGTCGTTGACCAGCGGGGCCAGGTAATCGGCCGTCTCGCAGCCAACGGTGCCGCCGCCCACGATGACGATCTTCTTGCCCGGGAAAGCCTTGCCGCCCAGCAGGTCGTCAGCCGTCATAACCTGCTTAAAGCCCTGCATGAAGGCCGGGGCGATGGGCTCGGCGCCATAAGCCAGGACAACCTCGTAGCCGGCGTAGTCGCGTTGAATGTCCTCGGCAGTAAGCTCGGTGCCAAATACGCACTTCACGCCGGCCTCGGCCAGGCGACGATACTGATACTTGATCACGCGGGTGAGTTCCTGCTTTGCCGGCGGAACGGCCGCAATGCGCATCTCGCCGCCCGGCTCATCCTGCTTGTCAACGAGCACCACGTTGTGGCCGCGCTTGGCGGCAATGTAGGCTGCCTCCATGCCCGCAGGACCAGCACCCACAACGAGCACGTTCTTGGCCTCGGCGGCAGGCTCGTAGCCGGCCTCGTCGCGCTCCACGTCCGGGTTGACGGTACAGGAGATGCGCTTGCCGAACATAATGCCGTTCAGGCAGCGCAGGCAGCCGATGCAGGGGCGGATGTCGTCGGCGTTGCCGGCAGCGGCCTTATTGCAAAACTCGGCATCGCACAGATTGGCGCGGCCCATCATGCAGATGTCGGCAGCGCCGTCCTCGATCAGCTCCTCGGCGATCCAGGCCTCGTTGATACGTCCGACGGTGGCGACGGGAATGTTGACGTGCTTTTTGATCTCGCGCGAGCAGGCGGCGTGCGAGGCCTGCTGCGTGCCGGCGGCGGGAATCGCGGAGCCGCGCTTGATGGTGGTGCCGCCCGACACATGAATCATGTCGACGCCGGCCTTCTCCAGGCGACGTGAGACGTAGATCATGTCGTTGAGGGTCAGGCCGCCATCGGTGTACTCATCGCCCGAGATGCGGACGTCAATGATAAAGTCCTTGCCGCAGCGCTCGCGAATCTCGGCGATAACCTCGAGTAAGAAGCGCATGCGGGCGTCGAGCGAGCCACCGTACTCATCGGTACGCTTGTTGTAGAGCGGAGTCAAAAAACCGCCGAGCATGCCGTGGGCGTGCGCTGCATGGACCTCGACGCCGTCGACGCCAGCCTTTTGCATACGCACAGCGGCATCGCCAAACTGGTGCGTGAGTTCGTGGATCTCATCGACCGTGATGGGGCGCGGTGCCTCGCGGGCATAGGACGGGCCCACAAAGGACGGAGCGATCAGGCGCGGCGTGCCCGGAATGTTAAAGGCCATGTAGGCAGGGTGGAAGAGCTGCGGCATGATCTTGCAGCCGTACTCGTGGACGGCCGCGGCGAGCTTTTCCCAGCCAGGGATAAACGTGTCGTCGTAGCAGCACATGTCACCCGGCAGATAGGTATAGGTAGGCTCGACCGTCACGACCTCGGTGATGATCAGGCCAACGCCACCCTTGGCACGGGCACGGTAATGATCGACCAAGTCGTCGGTCACATAGCCATGATCGGCCAGGTTGGTAGACACCGGCGGCATAAAGACGCGGTTCTTGACCTCGGTCGTACCGACCTTGATCGGGCTAAAGAGCATCGGATAGGCGGAGGACTCCATACAGGCTTCCTTTCGTTTGAGCCGCTCGGCGGCAGTTGCTAACGTACTTATCGTATCAGTATCCGCCGCATTCGCACTCGCTCGCACTCCCCACCTTCAATCCCGACCCTCACAAAAAAGTTGCGGTGGAATACGGAGTAGATAAGGCCTTTGACAGCCAAAACAGTCCGTATTTCACCGCAACTGATGGGCGGGGTGGACTTGAGGGCTCAGATAGTCAGTCATGCCCTCATCCGCCACTCCCTCACCTACAGCGCGCCGTCCAGCATAAGGTTCACCTTGAGCACGTTGACCGTGGGCTCGCCGAACACGCCGAGGAAACGGCCCTTGGTGCACGCGGCAATGATGTCGCGCACCTCGTCCTCACTTTTGCCCGTGGCCTTGGCGAGGCGCGGGACCTGGTACTCGGCGGCATCGGGAGAGATCTCGGGGTCGAGCCCTGAGCCGGAACACGTCACCAGGTCGACGGGCACAGCGTCCATATCGGCATCGGGGTTGGCGGCGCGGATCTTCTTCACGCGCGCATCCACAAGCTGCCGATACTCCTCACTCGCCGGGGACAGGTTGGATGGGGCACCATACGCCATGAGCTCGCCATCTTCGCCTTCGAAAATTGACACGTTCTGGATGCGGCCCCACATGTGATCCTCATCCTCGAAGTTCTGGCCGATGAGCTCGGAACCCACAACCTTGCCGTCGACCGTAATGAGCGAACCGTTCGCCTGATACGGGAACGCAACCTGGGCAATGCCGGTCACGACAAGCGTATAGCCCAGGCCGCAGACAACGGTAAACAGCGCGAACACGCCCAGTGCGCGCGATGCAACACCTTTGAACATACAAACCTCCACTTACATAATGCCGCAGAACGCGAGCAGCATGTCGATGAGCTTGATGAATACGAACGGGGCAACGATGCCGCCCAGACCCCACACGAGCAGGTTGTGGGTCAGCAGCTGTCCGGACGGGACCTCGCGGTACTTAACGCCCTTCAGCGCGGCCGGGATCAGCGCGACGATAACGAGCGCGTTATAGATGATGGCCGAAAGAACCGCGGACAGCGGGCTTGCCAGACCGAGGATGTTGAGTGCGCCAAGGCCCGGGTAGATCGGCGAGAACAGGGCCGGGATGATAGCGAAGTACTTCGCCATGTCGTTGGCGACCGAGAAGGTCGTAAGCGAACCGCGGGTCATGAGCAGCTGCTTGCCGATACGCACGACCTCGATGAGCTTGGTGGGGCTGGAGTCGAGGTCGACCATGTTGCCG
Organism: Collinsella aerofaciens; assembly: GCF_040920445.1. Taxonomy (GTDB): domain Bacteria; phylum Actinomycetota; class Coriobacteriia; order Coriobacteriales; family Coriobacteriaceae; genus Collinsella; species Collinsella aerofaciens_BH. The sequence goes on from NZ_JBCOTQ010000026.1 coordinate 12,685, forward strand.
GCCTCCTTGGCAGCCTGGGTGCCCGTGTTCATGGCCACGGCGACATCCGCCTGCGCCAGCGCCGGCGCGTCGTTGGTGCCGTCGCCGGTCATGGCGACCAGGTGGCCCTCACGCTGGAACTCGCGGATCTTCTCGAGCTTGCCCTCAGGGGTGGCCTCGGCCAGGAAGTCGTCAACGCCGGCCTCGGCGGCGATTGCCGCGGCGGTGAGTGGGTTGTCGCCCGTCACCATGATGGTCTTGATGCCCATCTTGCGCAGGTCGGCGAACTTCTCCTTAACGCCGGACTTGATGATGTCCTTGAGGTACACAACGCCCAGCACGCGGCAGTTCTTGGTCACGACCAGCGGGGTGCCGCCGGCCTTGGCGATGCGCTCGACGGCCTCGTCGCACTCCTGGGAGAACACGCCGCCGGCTGCCTCCACATAGGTGCGCACGGAATCGGCAGCGCCCTTGCGAATCTCATTGCCCTCGTAGTTCACACCGGACATGCGGGTCGCCGCGGTGAAGGGGATGAACTCCATACCCTTATCCTCGAGTGTGCGGCCGCGCAGACCGAACTGCTCCTTGGCGAGCACGACGATGGAACGGCCTTCGGGGGTCTCGTCGGCCAGCGAGGAAAGCTGGGCGGCATCGGCCAGCTCCGCGGGATCGATGCCGTCGACCGGGATGAACTCGGCGGCTTGGCGGTTACCCAGGGTGATGGTGCCGGTCTTGTCGAGCATGAGGATGTCGACGTCGCCGGCGGCCTCGATGGCGCGGCCGGACATGGCCAGCACGTTGGCCTCGTTCAGACGGCTCATGCCGGCGATGCCGATGGCGGAAAGAAGGGCGCCGATGGTAGTAGGAGCCAGGCACACGAGCAGCGCCACGAGCGTGGTCACGGCCGTGGGGTTGTCCATGTCGTTAAGACCGACCGAGAAGCAGGAGTAACAATACAGGGCCAGCGTGACCAGGATAAAGACGATGGAGAGGGCCACCAGGAAGATCTCCAGAGCGATCTCGTTAGGGGTCTTCTTGCGCGCGGCACCCTCGACCATTGCGATCATCTTGTCCAGGAAGCTCTGGCCGGGCTCACTGGAGATCTTGACGATGATCCAGTCGGACAGCACCGTGGTACCGCCGGTAACGGCAGAGCGGTCGCCGCCGGCCTCGCGGACCACGGGGGCGGACTCGCCGGTGATGGCGGACTCGTCAACGGAAGCAGCGCCCTCGATGACGTCGCCGTCGCCGGGAATCTGCTCGCCGGCGCGTACGATCACCAGGTCGCCGCGCGTGAGCTCGGTGCCGGGAACGACGGTGAAGTGCTCCTTGTCCTCAACGGACTCGATGCGATGGGCCTCGACATCCTTCTTGGCCGCACGCAGGGAATCGGCCTGGGCTTTACCGCGGCCCTCGGCAAGCGCCTCGGCGAAGTTCGAGAACAGGTCGGTAAGCCACAGGATGACCGCGATGGCGACCACATAGTAGGTGGGCACACCCGCGTCCTGCACGCCGAAAATGGAAGCGACGGCCAGGACGGAGGTCATGACGGCGGAAAGCCACACCAGGAACATGACCGGGTTTTGAATCTGGACGCGAGGATCCAGCTTGGCAAACGAGTCGCGGACCGCGCGGCCCATCATGTCTTTTTGCATAGTCATAAATCTGCGCCCTCCTTTACGCAATCATCTGGAAGAACTCGGCAACGGGGCCAAGCGCCAGGGCCGGGAAGAAGCTCAGGGCACCGATCAGCAGAACGATGAACACGAGCAGGAATACGAACATGCCGTTAGTGGTAGACAGGGTACCGGCGCTCTCGGCGACCTTGCCCTTCTTGGCCAGCGAGCCGGCGATAGCCAGCGTACCGATGATAGGCATGAAGCGGGCGAACAGCATCTCGAGGCCGAGCATGACGTTGATCCAGGGAATGTTGCAGTTCATGCCTGCAAACGCCGAGCCGTTGTTGCCGCCGCATGAGGTGAAGGCATACAGCGCCTCGGAGAAGCCGTGCGCGCCACCATTGTTGAGCTGGTCGGCAAGACCGGGCACCATGCAGGCGATGGCCGAGCACACCAGAATGGCAAACGGAGTTGCCAAGCACAGGACAACTGCCCAGCGCATCTCGCCCGGCTCGATCTTCTTGCCCAGGAACTCAGGCGTGCGTCCGACCATGAGGCCGGCGATGAACACTGTGAGGATGGCGAAGCCGATCATGCCGTACAGGCCGCAGCCCACGCCGCCGAAGACGACCTCGCCCAGCGCTATCTGGAGCATCTGGACAAACCCGCCGAGCGGGGTGTAGGAGTCGTGCATGGAGTTGACCGAGCCGTTGGAAGCAGCCGTCGTGAAAGCGGACCAGGTGGAAGAGGAGGCGATGCCAAAGCGGCTCTCCTTGCCCTCCATGTTGCCGCCGGCCTGGCCGTCGGTCATCTCGATATTGACCGCTCCGCCATCGGCCAGCTGCGGGGTGCCCGCATGCTCGTTGACGGCAATGATGCCGGTGAAGATCACCAGCAGGATAAGCATCGCCGCGAAGATGGCCTTGCCCTGCTTGGTGTTCTTGACGCCGATACCGAAGGTGAAGCAGCAGGCGGCCGGGACCAGCAGCAGGCTGGTCATCTCGATGATGTTGGTGAAGGCACTGGGGTTCTCATACGGATGGGCGGAGTTCACGCCGAAGAAGCCGCCGCCGTTGGTGCCGGACTGCTTGATGGCGACCTGAGGAGCCGCGGGACCCTGGGGCAGGAACTGCTCGGTAACCACGCGCGCACCCTCGACAACCTTGCCGTCGACCTTGACCGTGTCGCCCTCGATCTGGGCGCCGTCGATGACGCTCCAGCCGCCGTCTGCATTAGGCTGGACAGCGACGGGCTCTACGAGCTCAGCCTTCTGAGCCGGCTGGAAGTTGGAGATGACGCCACCGGCAGCCAGGCAGATGCCGAACACGAGGTTCAGTGGAATGAGCACATACAGGACGGTGCGGGTGAGGTCGGCCCAGAAGGAACCCAAACCCTGCTCCTTGACCTGACGGAAGCCGCGGATCAGCGCGAACATGACCGCGATACCGGTGCCAGCGGAAACGAAGTTCTGCACGGTGAGGCCCATGAACTGCACAAGGTAGGACAGGGTGGTCTCACCGGAGTAGGACTGCCAGTTGGTGTTGGTTATGAAGGAAGCAGCCGTATTGAACGACAGGTCCCATGACACACCCGGCAGGTGCTGGGGATTGCCCGGCAAGAAGGACTGAAGCGTCTGGAGTGCCACAAGAACCACGAGGCCGATCCCCGAAAAGACCAGCACGCTCGCCAGATAGCGCCTACACCCCATCTGCTCTGCCGCGTCGATGCGAAGCAGACGATAGACGCCACGCTCCACAGGAGCAATCACAGGCGACAGGAACGTATGCTCACCATCCATGATATGGGCCATGAACCGACCGAGCGGAACGGCCAGGACGATGAGCACGGCAAAGTACAAGATGTACTGAATCGCAGCGTCCATAGTTTACGAATCACTCCTCATCAGAATGTAGATGTAATAGATAAGAAGTCCAATGCAGACGACTCCGATGATGGGAATGAGGATGTCCATTTACCGCCCCTTTCACGCGCGGTCCGATGTCTCGGACGCCTACCCTCGCAAGCGTCTGGGGACAGTAAACGCTTCTAGGGATTAAAGAGGCGTGAGGGCCGGGGCTCACGACCTTAAGATGCCGTAAAGATGCAGGTAGAAAGCACTATTGCGGCTGCAGTGCGCCTATACTCGACCTCGCGAGCATACAGTGGCGTCCTCGCCGCGTATGCACGCATGGACAACGCTTCAGAAAGGCTACGCTATGCAGCGCGTCGCATCGGACACTCGCGTCAATCCAGACCTCATCCTCAAGGCAATTGAGAAAGGCGAGGTCGCCGATGACGCTCGAACCAGCCGGGGACACCTCAAGATTTTCTTTGGCTACGCTGCTGGCGCAGGCAAAACCTATGCGATGCTTCAAGCCGCCCACGCCGCCAAGCGGCGGGGTGTCGACGTCGTCGCGGGATACATCGAGCCGCACGAACGTCCGGCAACTGCCCATCTTGCACAAGGGCTTGAGAACGTGCCCTGTAAACTCATCGAGCACAACGGCATTACGCTCGGCGAGTTCGATCTAGATGCGGCTATCGAACGCGCCCCTCAGCTCATCCTTGTCGACGAGCTCGCCCATACGAATGCGCCGGGGTCTCGCCACGACAAACGCTATCAAGACGTCGAGGAACTTCTACATGCGGGCATCGACGTCTATACGACCGTGAACGTTCAGCATATCGAGAGCCTAAACGACATGGTTGCATCCATCACCGGCGTTGTCGTGAGCGAACGAATCCCCGACCGTATCTTCGATGATGCCGACCAGGTCGAGCTCGTCGACATAGAGCCCGAAGACCTACTTGAGCGCCTTCGCGCCGGCCTCGTCTACCGTCCCGCACAAGCCGACCGAGCGCAACAGCATTTTTTTACCGTCGAGAACCTCACCGCACTCCGAGAAATCGCGCTGCGCCGCTGCGCCGATCGCACCGGTCACCTCACAGACGCCGCACGCGTGCTGGGAAACCGTGACTACTACACCAGGGAGCGTATCTTAGTCTGTGTCTCCCCGGCGCCGACCAATCCCCGCATCGTCCGTGCCGCCGCACGCATGGCGAAAGCGTTTCGCAGCGAGCTCGTCGCCCTGTTCGTAGAGAGCCCGCGCACGCAAGCCATGAGCGATGATGAGCGCGCCAAGCTTGCAGCCAATATCGCCCTAGCCGAGCAGCTCGGAGCACATATGGAAACCGTCTATGGCGACGACATCGCGTTTCAGATCTCCGAGTTCGCGCGCCTGTCGGGTATTTCGAAGATCGTCATGGGGCGCACGGGCGAGCGCAGCAGCGTCCGTCAGGCCCTCTTCGGCCGCAAATCTCTCGTAGAACAGCTCATAACAATCGCTCCGAACCTCGACATTTACATCATTCCAGAACAGTCGACTCCGCCCTCCCGACCCAAAGGACGCCGCCATGCGCTCGCCCTGCAGCCGCCCAGCAGCCGAAACGTGCTTCGCACGCTGGCTCTCTCTCTTGCCGCCACGGCGATCGGCACGGCTTTCCGCCATCTGGGATTTGCCGATTCCAGCATCATATCCCTCTATATCTTCACGGCCCTGCTGACCGCCGTCACCACGACGGGGCGTATCTGCACGATCGTATCGAGCGTGCTCTCTGTAGTGCTTTACAACTTCTGCTTCGTCACGCCTCTGTTTTCGCTCGCCAGCTACGACCGAAGCTATCTGGTCACGTTCGGTATCATGTTCGCCACCGCTATGGTCGCCGGCGAGTTAACTGCGCGCATCGCCGACAACGCCCGTACATCCGCCGAGAACGCATTCAAAACGCGCGTACTCCTCGAAACGAACCAGCTCTTGCAGCAAGCCCATAGCGCGGAGGAGTGCGCCCGCGTCGCCATGAACCAACTCGTCAAACTGCTAAAACTCGACGTGGTCTTCTACCCCGCCGAACACGGCACGCTCGGCAAGGCGCTCTATGAGTCCGCTGGCACCGAAAACCGATCCGCGTCGCTGCTCACCGACTACGAGCGCGCCGTTGCAACCTGGACCTACACCAACAACAAGCGCGCGGGCGCAAGCACGCGGACCCTGCCTGAGGCGCGCTGTCTCTACCTCGCGGTTCGCACCGGCGACAAGGTATTCGGTGTCATCGGCATCGCCCTGGAGGGGCGCGAGATCGAAGCCTTCGAGCATTCGATCGTCCTATCTATCGTAGGCGAATGCGCCTTGGCGCTCGAAAGCGACCGGGCGGCGCAAGAGCGCGAAGAGGCTGCGGTCTTGGCGAAAAACGAGCAGCTGCGCGCCAACCTTTTGCGCTCCATCGGCCACGATTTGAGGACACCTCTCACGGCTATATCCGGATCTGCGGCAATCCTTCGGAAGAGCGACGAGAAGCTCAGCCTCGAACAACGCTGCGATCTTGCCGATGCCATCTACGACGACTCCCTCTGGCTTATCGATACCGTGGAGAACCTCCTCGCCATCACACGCGTCGAGGACGGCACCATTCGCCTCAACTTAACATCCGAGCTCATCGACGAGGTCATCGAGGCCGCCCTCAGCCATGTCGCCCAAGCATCGCATGGACGTACCGTCACCATCGACCACACTGACGACATCCTGCTGGTACGCATCGACGTCCATCTCATCATGCAGGTGCTTACGAATCTCATCATGAACGCCTTCAAATACACGCCCGAGGACTCGACTGTCACCATCGGCGCACGTCGCGAGGGTGCGTTCGTCGTGGTGGACGTCGCAGACGATGGGCCGGGTGTGGCAGACTGCGACAAGCCTCATATCTTTGAGCGCTTCTTCACCTCAAGCAATACGCAGCCCGTGGATTCGCGTCGAAGCATCGGCCTTGGACTGTCGCTCTGCCGCTCCATCGTGGAGGCGCATGGCGGCGTCATCGAAGTTCGCGACAACCACCCCCATGGGGCTGTCTTCCGTTTTACCCTGCCCGCCGAGGAGATCGAGATTCATGAATAATGCCGCTAAGCCACGCATCCTCCTGGTCGAAGATGACCTGACCGTTCAAAACCTCGTTTCGACCGCGCTTGACCTCCACGGCTATGTCGTGAGCAAGGTTTGCAACGGCCAGGCCGCCATCATGGATGCGGTGTCGCACGGCCCCAGCCTCATCATGCTCGACCTCGGCCTTCCCGACATTGACGGTATCGAGGTCATCACGAAGATCCGAAGCTGGTCGGCAGTCCCCATTATCGTCATTTCGGCGCGCACCGAAGATTCCGACAAGATTGCAGCACTTGACGCAGGGGCAGACGACTACCTCACCAAGCCCTTTTCTGTGGATGAGTTGCTCGCGCGCGTCCGTGCGAATTTGAGGCGCTCCTCGATGGCGTCGAGCGAGTCGACAGAAGCGAGCACGTTCGACAACGGTCCGCTGCATATCGACTATGCCGCGGGATACGCGACGAAAGACGGACGCGAGCTCTCGCTCACCCCAACCGAGTACAAATTGCTCGTCCTTCTGGCGAAAAACGTCGACAAGGTGCTCACCCACACCTTCATCACCCGCGAGATATGGGGCACGAGCTGGGACAGCGATCTGGCGAGCCTGCGCGTGTTCATGCGTACCCTGCGCAAGAAGATCGAGGCAGACCCCTCTCACCCCAAGATGATTCAGACGCACATGGGTGTCGGGTACCGCATGCAGCGTCTCTAGCCCACCTCACAAAAAAAGTTGCGGTGGAATACGGAGTAGATGAGGCTTTTGGCAGCCAAAACAGTCCGTATTTCACCGCAACTAATGGATGGGATGTGTTAGAGACCCAAATAGGCAGTCATGCCTTCGACGGCGAGCTTGGCGCCGGCTACGGCGTGAACAACCGTCAGCGGGCCGTTAACCACGTCGCCGGCGGCAAAGACGCCAGGCACCGTTGTCATGCCGTTCTCGTCGACCGAAAGAAGGCCGCGATGGTCGGTCTCCAGACCACCCGTCGTAAGCACAAGCTTGTCTTTGGGCACCTGAGACGCCGCAATCACAACCGTATCGGCAGACACATGGTCAAGCTCTTCCTCGTAGCCCACCACGTTATTCTCCTCGTCGAAGATAGCCGTCTCGAAGACCGGACCGTTATCGTCGATGGCACAAATCGCCTTGCCGCACACGATTTCGGCACCATCGAGCTCGGTCAGCTCTACCTCGTCATCGATGGCCGAGATATGGCGCGAACGGGCATACACGGTGACCTTGCGAGCACCCGAGCGCAGGGCCGTGCGGGCAACATCCATGGCCACATTGCCGGCGCCGATAACCGCCACGTTCTGCCCGATTGCCACGCTCGTGGGATCGACCAGATAATCGATACCAAACAGCACGTTGCCGCGCGACTCGCCGGGAATACCCAGCTTTCGAGCTCGCCAGGTACCAGTACCGACAAAGACCGCATCGTAGCCGTCGCGCAGCAGGTCGTCGATGTGGAGCGCACCGCCGATGGTGGTCGAGGGGCGAACGCGCACGCCGAGCGAGCACATCACGTGGCGGTACTTTTGCACGAGCGAGCGCGGCAGACGGAACTCGGGGATACCGTACTCCAGCACACCGCCGATCTCGGGGCGCTGTTCAAATACCGTGACGGCACAGCCCAGCTGGGCCATCTTAATGGCCACGGTAATACCGGCAGGACCGGAACCGACCACAGCAACCTGTTTGCCGCACGACGGCGCGGGCGTCCACTCCTTACGATCCAAATACGCTGTCGAGATATAGTTCTCGATGCTCGAGAAATGCACGGGTGTGCCCTTGCGGCCCTGGGTGCAAGCACCCTCGCACTGGCCCGAATGGTTGCACACCACGGAGCAGACCGCGCTCATGGGATTGTTCTGGAACAGCAGCTCGCCCGCCTCTTCTAGACGACGCTGTTTGAACAGGTCGATGACCTGCGGAATAGGCGTCTGAACCGGGCAGCCCTTAATCTGACAGAACGCCCTTTTACAACCTAGGCAACGATTCGCCTCCTCGACAATGTGGATAGCCACGCAACTCCCCTTTTTAATGCAATCCAATGGGGGCGACGATAAAGACCCTTCACCGCCGCCCCCATACAGGTAATCTCAATCTGCCGACACAGCAAAAGCCAATGCTATAACTCGCGATGCGAAGCCCCGCAGCGAGCGGACATGTGCTCGAGTGTCGCCAGGCAGTCAGCCGCCGTCGCCGGCACACTGTTCTCGACCACGCAGGGAATCCCAGGGCAGGCGGCAGCCGCCCAGGCCACTACGGGCTCAAAGTCATAGCGGCCCGTCTCGCCCACGCCATGACACACCAGACGTGAACCCGTACCGTCGCACCAACCGGCTTCGTCCTCGTTATCAACGATCTCAAAATCCTTGGCGTGCAGCACGCGGATCTTACTGCCGCATAAGTAGAGCATGCGCGCGGTGATTTCCTGCGCTTCGTCAACGACACTGGGGTGCAGCAGCGATACCGGGTCGTAGATCACGCCGAGCGACGGGCTCGAGACGCGCTCCAGCACCTCACGGCAGCGATCCGGAGTATTAACCGTCTCGTTCCAACCGGGCTCGATCAAAATTTGCCCGCCCACGGCCTCGGCCCGATCGCAGACGCGTGCAAGCCCGTCTGTAAACGCTTCGAGTGCCCCATCGGTCATGCGGTCGTCAGCAACGCGGTTCTGCGCATTGGGGCGACCGGTCTCGGTGCCAACCGGGCATCCGCCGAGCATCTGGGCAAAGTTCAGGCATGCCTCGTACTCGGCAATGTTATCCATGAGCTGTTGGCGATCGGGCGTCGCCAAATTCTTATAGCAGCCGAGCACGGCGACCGAAACGCCCGCCTCGTCGAGCACCGCAAGCAAATGGTCGGCAAGCTCGCGGGTCAGGCCGCCTCGATCGATCCCCATCGATGCGTAGAGCACCTTGCTCGGCAGCTGAATGCACGAAAAGCCCAGCTCTCCCGCCATGCGGATGCGTTCCTCGACGGTCCCCTGCGGAAGGTCGTGCAAACGCACACCCGGAGTAATAGCCCCCACGTTATTCACATCCCTTATGAGCGTTGATGCCCGGGGTGTATCCGCCAAACGGGTCCTCGATAGAGCACACGCCCGAGGGAGCAAGCGGGTCATGCCTGCCGGCCAGTTTGTCGTGATGCATGGTCTCGATATAGGCAAGCACCAGCGGCGCCACGCCCTTCGCATCGTTTTTGACGATAGGCTCGCTCATGTAGTAACCAAACGTGCCCTCGCGGTGCGCGGTGTTTCCCAAGCCCGCGACCAGGCAGATGTTGTCGAGCGCCAGCTGCCCATCATGCTCGGACAGGCAGGTCTCGCAGATGCCGTCGAAGGCGCGACGGCCGTACTGGTAGTAACGCTCGCCCAGCACGCCTAGACGCACGCCCTTCATGATGGCATTGGCAAAAATCGCGCTACCAGACTCCTCCAGGTAGTTGGGGGCGATATTGGGCAGGTTGATGACCTGATGCCACATGCCGGTCTTCTCGTCCTGATACGGCAGCATGGCATCGATCAGGTCGTGGAACATCTTGCGAATCTCGTCCTTCTCGGCTGACATCGAAGGCGGCATGAGCTCCCAGGTATCGATGAGTGCCATGGCAAACCAGCCCTCGGCGCGCAGCCAGAAGTTAGCCGAAAGGCCGGTGACCGGGTCGCACCAGAACTGTTTGCGGCTCGCGTCGTAAGCGTGATAGTACAGACCGTTGAGGGGGTTGCGCATCAGGTCATGCACGACCTGGAACATATGGAAGCTGTCCGAGCAGGCACGACGGTTGTGGAAGCTCAGCTCGTACTGCATGTAGAACGGCTGGGCCATATACATGCCATCGAGCCAGATCTGGTTGGGATAGACGGCCTTGTGCCAAAACACGCCTTCTTTGGTGCGCGGCTGGGTCTCGAGCTGGCGGTAGATGGTGTCCATGGCGGCGCGGTACTTGGGCTTGCCCACCAGGTCATAGAGCTTGTAGAGGGTCTTGCCCGCATTGACGTTATCGAGGTTGTACTCCTGCGGGTTGTAATGCTTGATGGTACCGTCGTCCTGGACAAAGAAATCGATGTAGTCATCGGCAAAGGTCAGGTAGCGCTGCTCACCCGTGATCTCGTACAGTTCGATGAGCGCCTTGATCATGCAGCCGTCGATATAGTTCCAGGTGTTCTCCTTGCCGGCGCGAATCTTTTCGATATTCCAAGCCGGCGCCTGCGGCGTAGAGGTTTCGATCAACTGCTCGATATAACGATCCAGGATTTGATTGCAACCCATTGCTGTCCCCTCTGACATAAACGATAGGTGAACGTTACCCCTAGTGTAACGCGAACGAGGAATATAGGGTGAACGTTAACCCTATATTCCTCGCGAACGGCAGACTTTTAGCGGCAAACGGCGGTGAGACCCGCGGCGATGCGATGCGCCAGGCGCTCATAGCCAGCCGGGCTGTAGTGCAGACCGTCCGGCATATAGAGCTCGCGGTGCTCCGGCAAAAACGGGCTGATGCCGCTTTGCGCATACAGGTCAATCACCGGCACGGAGTAGCGGTCGCAGACCTCGAGCATCGCTCGCACGTAGGCGACCTGCGTCAACCCCAGGTGGTTGAGCTCGTCGCTTGCCGGGATATCCTTCTCGTGCTTGCCGCTCGTCTTGCACGGCGTCATAAACACGAGCTTTGCCCGAGGCGAGCGCGCCGTGATGGTACGGATCAGGTAATCGAGTGCACCATAGAACTCATGCACGTCCGTGCTGCCGAGCTCTCCAAGCGGCACGTTGCGGCTAAAGTCGTTGACGCCGCCAAAGACGATGTAGATATCGGCCGCATCGTCGATACCGTCAAGGCGCTCGACAAACGAATCGGTACGGTCGGCCTTGATGGCGATACGCGAACCCTTGATGCCAAAGTTCTCGACGACCGCGCCTCCCAGCAACGCGCCCAGATGCGAAGTCCAAGAGATGTCGTTGCCGCCTGCGCCGCATCCGTTATCGCCCCATGTGGTCGAATCACCAAAACAGCAGATGGTCGACTCGCTCAAGGTCTTCGTCGGTTTCATATTTATACTCCTTCCCGCCCACACGGCGGCCTTTGGCCTCATCAGTCATTACCGTTTGCCCGCAACAACGCCCACGACCTAGGAACGGCCCCCGGCAGCATGCCCGTCAAGCCATTCGATATCCTCGGCAAGGTACGCAACGCCCAGATGGTGTCCGCCCGGGCAAACCTCGTGCAACAGGTCGTCGGCATGTCCCACGAGGCCATAGGCGTCCCGAACGATGGAGAGCTGCTCATCAACATTCGCAAGTCCGCGGGCGCCGTTGAGATGATCACCCTCGCAACTCTGCACCAGCAGCGGGCGTGGTGCAATGAGCGACGCGATATCGCCCATATCGAGCAGGCGCCACAGTCCCGGCACATAGTTGCAGCTGCAATTGCCGTTGAGGTGCAGCAGCGAATCATCGACACCGTACAGGTAGCCCGAGACAAACGTCTTGCATACGCGTGGGTCGAGCGCCGCCAGATACAGCGTCATGTATCCGCCGCCCGAAAAGCCAAAACAGCCCAGGTCGTCCATGGCAATGTCGCCGCGCGCCTCTAGGTAATCGACCAGACGCATGTTATCCCAGGCGTTGAGGCCCGCAACGGTAAGTCCCAGCGGCTCGGCCATGCGCGCCTGGTTTAGGCACGTGCCGCGCAGAAAGCTGTTCTCGTCATCGCCCTGACCCTTCCAGTCACGACGGTATCCCCAACCGCGTGCGTCGGGGCAGACGGTCACGTAACCCATACGCGCCAAACGCAGACCGTAGTCGTAATTGAACTTACGCACAGCATCATCGACCGCCGGCACGCCCGTCACGCCCGCAACACTTGCGGCGCCTGCTCCCTGATGGCCATGCGGGCAGATATAGCAACGCTTAAGCCCCCGTCCATCAAGCTTCGGATGAGACGGCTCCAACAGGTAAAACGGCATCCACACATCGTGCTCAACCTGCAGCATCGCATGAGTACGCACAATGCCGCCGGCAACCCGCACGCGGCTGAGCTCACGAATCTCAATCGGGACGCGGTCCATAAGCGAAAGGCCCAAAACATCGTACAGACGAGTCCTGGTCGCAATCTTCCATGCCTCAAAATCTGCAGGAGTCTTGCCCGTAAAAGCAGCCGAACGCCCCTCGCGCTTCAGCCGGGCACGCAGCGCAGGTTCGTCTTCGCAGTACGTCTCGATGTGCACGGTGCGGCCGTTGGCAGACAGTTCAGCCGTCTCAACCGCATCACCGTCGCCGCCCTCGGGATCCCAGCCATCCCCACCGGCAAGCACCTGCTCGCGAGCGTACCCGGCGGCAGCCATCACATCGAGTTCATTCGCCCACGGCACCCAGCCGGTAGTATCACCCGCCGGCCCATGCAGAATCGCGCCAGCATACTGCACGCAGTTGTGTGCCGCCGGCTTATTCCAATCCCACCAGCCTTCGCGCTTGATATGTCGCCCCAGCCAGCAATCGATCAGCACAGTTTGCGCCCATTCGCGCCAAGGACGACCCAGGTAGACCGAATCCGGCGCCACGCCATCCGGAGCTGTAAGCGAACAGCCGTGGAACACAAAGCCGTGCGGCTCGCCTTCGGGCGTCGACGCCGCCGTCACGTAGCCGTTTACGTCCATATCGCGGTTGAGCGAGCGAATCTCACACCCCTCAAAGTAGGCACGCGCGCCGCCAAAGATAAAGTCGACATCGCCCTCGATCCGGCAACGTCGAAAATACTGGCGCCCCACCCGGCGCGGCGCATACTGTTTGGGTCCTATAAACCCGCCCGGTTTGGCCTCATGCGGCGGCAGCGGACCCAAAAACAGCGTGTCTTGGTGTCCCTTAATGCAGCAGGCATCGACAACCAGACGGTCGCCATCAGCATACAGGGCAATCGCTTGACCGACCTCGCGCCCATCGCCCGCATCGTTTTCGATCGTGAGGTTCTCGAGCCGTACGTCGTCGGCATCGACCAAAACGGTAT